>JBOHGH010000135.1:0-11721 GCA_050699975.1 Pseudonocardiaceae bacterium
CATGGAGACTTATCGCAGTTACCGGGCGCCGATAACTGCGATAAGTCTCCATGTGGGGCGGTTGCGTGGACGAGATCGCGAAGTGGGAGTGGCGGCGGCGGTTGTTGGCGGCGCGGCGGGCAGTGCCGGCGGCGGTGCGGGAAGCTGAGGCGGCCGCGCTGGCGGCGGTCCGGCTAGATCAATGGTTCGACCCTGCGAGCAGGTCTCACACGCTGGGGCTGCCCGGCACGGTCTGCGCCTACTGGCCGGTCGGCGCCGAGCCGGGGTCGCCCGCGCTGCTCGACGGGCTGGTGCGCCGCGGCTGCCAGGTGCTGCTGCCCGTGGTCGGTATCCCCGTGGAAGGTGTCGCTGCCGGTCTAGCGGCACCGCTGGACTGGGCCGAGTACACCGGCGCGGGATCGCTTCGGGCTGGACCGCTGGGGCTCTACGAGCCGGCCGGGCCGCGGCTGGGTTGCGCAGCGATCACCACCGCGGTGCTGGTGCTGGTGCCGGCGCTGGCAGTGGACCGGCGCGGGGTTCGGCTGGGCCGCGGCGGCGGGTACTACGATCGGACGCTGCCGCTGGCGGCTCCGGGCACCCCGCTGGTGGCCATCGTTCGGGACGACGAGGTGCTCGCCGCACTGCCGGCGCAACCGCACGATGTCCCGGTCAGCGCGGCACTGACCCCCGGCCGGGGTCTAGTCCCGCTGCCCTGCTGAGAGCGGCCGGCGCGCAGGGCGCGCTGCGCGTGGCCGCCGGGACGAGGTTGCATTCGACCGACCACAGCGGCGGTGTTGCTATGATTGCAACTGGCACTCTCGTGTGTAGAGTGCTAGTACGTGGAGGCGAGACGTGCCGACCTACTCCTACGCGTGCACCGCGTGTGAGCACCACTTCGACACCGTGCAGAAGTTCACCGACTCATCGTTGACCGACTGCCCTGAGTGCTCCGGCCGGCTGCGCAAGCTGTTCTCGTCGGTGGGCATCGTCTTCAAGGGCAGCGGCTTCTACCGCACCGACAGCCGCGCCAGCAGCGAGGCCGGTTCGAACGGCAAGTCCGAGCCCAGTTCGAACGGCAAGTCCAAGCCGGGATCCGAGTCAGGGTCCAGCTCGTCAGGGTCTACCTCCGAATCGAAGTCCGGGCCCGCCTCGGCATCATCCTCGTCTGCTTCCACTCCGACAGCCGCCTCCTCCTGACCGGGGGTGCTCTCAGTCCCCCGAGCTCGGCTGCAGAGCTGTTCGATCACTCCCCGACAGCTCTGCTGCCGAGCTCGGGAACTGTAGGGCTGGTCACCAACCCGAAGATCTGCGCGACTCCACCTGAAAGTTGTCCCCACCCACCTGGTTGTCCACAGCCGGGCTCTCCGGGTCTGCATCAGCGGCCGGATCTTGTCTAGCGTCGCGATCCTCAACGTTGACAACAGGATCGGGAGGCGAGAAATGGGGCGATGGCGACAGCCGAGGCTGCATCCCTGCAATCCGCGCACGTTGGCGCCGCTATTGCGGGAGCGATGGGACGTGCTGTGGCGTGGGTCCGGGTTCGGCCGCACACTGCTGCTGCGCCGGGCCACCGCCGCGGTGCTCGTCGGTGTCGCCGTGGTGCTGGCGATGACCCCTGGGACGGGATCCGCTGTCGAGGTGGTGGTCGCTGCCCGAGACCTGGCTCCGGGCACCGTGCTCGAGGAAACCGAGGTGACGATGCGCGGGCTACCCTCGCCGGTAGTACCCGACGGCGCCGCCCGGATCCCGGCCACCGTGCTGGGCCGGACGCTGGCCGCGCCGGTCCGGCGCGGTGAGCCCCTGACCGATGTGCGGCTGACCGGCCCCGATCTTGCCCGAACGGTCCCGGCAAGCCCGGACGCGGTGAGCGTCCCGCTGCGGCTTGCCGATCCGGACATCGCCGCCCTGCTGCATCCCGGCGCAGCGGTAGACGTGGTGACCGTCGGCGAACGGCAGGACGAGCCGGTGGTGCTGGCCCGCAGTGCCCGAGTGCTCGCGGTGCTGGAAGCCGGTCCCCGCACCGGCGCCCGGGACGGCCGGCTGGTGCTGGTCGCACTCGACCCCGCGGCGGCGACCCGGGTTGCGGCAGCCTCGCTGTCCCAGACCCTGACCGTTACCGTCCACTAAGGAAGCAACCGGCAGGCGGGCCGCCTGCCCGACCATAGGGGTGGTCGCATGCTCAAGGGGTTCCGGGACTTCATCCTCCGAGGCAATATCATCGAGCTCGCGATCGCGGTAGTGATCGGCACCGCGTTCGTCGCGCTGATCACGCAGTTCACCGAGTCCTTTATCACCCCGCTGATCGCAGTGTTCACCGGTGGCGGGGATGTGGGCGGCAGGTTCATCGTCAGCGGCCAGACGTTCAGCTACGGGGCGTTCATCGGCGCGGTCATTACCTTCTTGATCACTGCGGCGGTGGTCTACTACCTTGTCATCGTCCCGATGAGCAGGCTCGTGGGCCGGTACTCCAAGCCCGCAGTGGAGGAGCCCACCGGGCCCAGCGAGGCCGAAGTGCTGGTGGAGATCCGCGACCTGCTGCGCGCCCAGCAGCGGAGTTGATCACCCGGCGGGGTCATGATGTGGGGGGCGATTGTCCCGTAGCCACCGGTCGCGCTCGTCGAGCTCTTCGTTTCCCTGGCCGGGCCGGTCATCTGAGGTGCTGTCGGGTAACACCTCTCCGAACACCCGCTGCAGCCTTCTCTTGCGGTCAATCGCGTTCTCCTGCACGATAACAATCCTCCCCAACCGCGTGATCCCACGGGATAGCCCGGTACCGATCACTTCCCGCTACTCCATCCCAGTGCCAGGATGGTGGTTTCCCCACCACGAGCGGAAGGGCGCCGAACATGACGCTAGCGGACAAGATCAAGGACATGATGGGTCAGGCCATCGACATGGCCGGCCCGCTGGTTGCCCAAGCCATGGAGAAGGCCGGCCCCTACGTCGAGCAGGCCAAGGAGAAGGCCGGCCCCTACGTCGAGCAGGCCATGGAGAAGGCCGGCCCCTACGTCGAGCAGGCCAAGGAGAGGGCCCCTGTGCTCGTCGAGCAAGCCATCAACAAGGCCGGCCCCTATGCCGAGAAGTTCGCGGAAACGGCCGGCCCGATCGTCGAGCAGGCCATGGAGAAGGCCGCACCCTACGTAGAGAAGGCCGTCCCCATCGCGGTCAAGGGCGTTGAGGCCGCTGTCTCCACTGTGGACAAGGCCACCGGCGGGCGTTACCACGACCAGATCGAGAACATGAGCCAGTTGGTCGAGGATGCGCTGAGCCGGAACGGCAGAGTGAACGGCAACCCCTGAACCGCCCCCACCCAGCGGGCCCGAAACGGCGACCAGTTCGGGCCCGCCGTGGTGAATGCTCTTCGGGCTGGTGCTCTGCCGCTCTGCTGCTCAGTCCTGGTCCGGCCAGGACAGCTCGTCGATCACCCGTCCGACCAGCGGCGTGAGGGTGGCCATCCCGTCGCGGACCGCCGCTCTCGATGGCGCCAGGTTGACCACCAGGGTGCTACCTGATACTCCGGCCATCCCGCGGGACAGGCCCGCGTCCACGGCACCGGCTGCGAGCCCGGAGGCGCGGATGGCCTCGGCGATGCCTGGTACCGGGCGGTCCAGCACGCTGGCCGTAGCGTCCGGAGTGACGTCGCGCGGAGACACCCCGGTACCACCGACGGTCACCACCAGGTCAACGCCACCGATCACCGCGGTGTTCAGCGCGTTGCGGATGTCCACCGATTCACCGGCCACCACCACCGAACCGTCGACGACGAAGCCGGCTTCCTCGAGTAGCTCGGTGACCAGCGGACCAGTGGCATCCTCGTGCTCACCGTGCGCCACCCGGTCATCGACGATCACGACGAGAGCCCGCCCCAGGTTGCGCACGCTGCGTTCCATGACGAGCACCGTAGCCGGGTGCCATCCGAGCCGAGAACCAGGTCCGGCAGTACTGGCTACGGTGGCTGTCGAGGGTCTGCGCGACCTACCGACTCCCCGGATCAACGGGCTCCGACCTGCTGGCTGCCGAGGGTGACCTGGACCTGCCGGGTCTCCCCGGCCGGGTTCTTGACCGTGATCGTGGTCTCGGAACCCGGGTCTCGCGAGCGGATCGCCGCGACCAGAGCGTCTCCGCTGTCGATCACCCGGTCTTCCAACTTGGTGATCATCTCACCGGCCTTGATCCCGGCAGCGGCGGCGGCGCCACCGGGCACGATCTGCTGAACCACCGCTGCGCCGTCCTCCGCCCGCCCGGCAGGAACGCTCACCCCGAGGATGGCTTGGGTAGCCTCACCGGTGCGGACGAGCTCGTTGGCTATCCGTCGGGCCTGGTCGATCGGGATCGCGAAGCCCAGTCCGATCGAGCCGGCCTGCCCGTCACCCAGGCCGAGTGAGGCGATGGCGGTGTTGATGCCGATCACGCGACCCTGCATGTCGGTCAACGGGCCACCGGAGTTGCCAGGGTTGATCGCGGCGTCGGTCTGGATCGCGTCGAGTACGGTGTCCTGGCCGCTACGGTCGCCGCCGGCCCGCACCGGACGGTTCACCGCGCTGACGATACCGCTGGTCACGGTGCCGGACAGGCCCAGCGGGGAGCCGATCGCCACCACTTCCTGGCCTACCCGGACATTCTGCGAGCTCCCCAGCTGGGCTTGGGTCAGGCCGTTGAGGCCCTGCGCCCGCACCACCGCGAGGTCAAAGGAGGGCGCCCGGCCGACGACCTCGACCGGCGCGGAGCGACCGTCCTGCAAGACTGCGACGAGCTCACCGCCGGCCACCGCCGGCGCCACGACGTGGTTGTTGGTAAGGATCAGGCCGTCGGCGCTGAGCACGATCCCGCTACCCTCGCCGGCCGCCTGAGGGCCGCGCACCCTGAGCTGGACCACACTGGATGTCACCTTCTGTGCCACCTGCTCGACCGAGCCGCCCGGCAGGTTCGCGACTGGCTGGGCTCCCGGCACGGGCTGGTCCAGCGCGCTGATCCCGCCGGATCCAGTACCCGCCAACTGGTAGCCGACGACGCCACCCACGCCCCCCGCGGCCAGCCCCACGACCAGCGCCAGCCCCACGGCGCCCCTGACGAGTCCGCCACTGCGCGGACCGGGAGCGCCTGGTGGTGGCATGCCGATCGGTGCAGTCGGCGGTGACGCGCCGCCGCCCTGGGCGGTCCAGACGTCGGTGGGAGCGTTGTCGTAAGGCGGCGAGGCGCCGTAGGGCCTGTCCCAGCCCGATGCCGGGCTCTGCCCCGGCTGCCAGGACGGCCCTGGTTGACCAGGGCCCGGCCAGGAGCGATCGGGATGCGCACCCCAGGTCGGCTCGTCGGGTCGCCTCGACCCGGGCACAGGTCCCTCGGGGTCGCCAGGCCGCTGCGTCTCGTCGGTCATGTCTCTAGGGTGTACTGGTTTTCTGAGATGTCCATGTGAGGCCCCTGGGGGTGTCATGTGGATGGTCGACCGGGCAGTTCGAGAGTCATCAGCGCGCCGCCCGCCGGGCTTCGGCTAGCTCGCACCTTACCGCCATGGCGGGCCGCTACCTGTGCCACGATGGCGAGTCCCAGCCCCGAGCCGGGCAGGGTGCGGGCGGTTGGTGAGCGGTAGAACCGCTCGAAGATGTAGGGGAGGTCGGACTCGGCGATCCCCGGCCCGGCGTCGGCCACGTCCAGAGCGACCGTACTGCCGTCCGTCGGCGCTAGCCGCACGGTCACCGTCGCGTCGCTGGGGCTCCACTTGGCGGCGTTGTCGAGGAGGTTGAGCACGGCTCGCTCCAACGCGTTGGCGTCACCGAGCAGACTCCACGGCGCCAGGTCGACCTCGAAGCGGATCCCCGGTGCCCGGCGGCCTGCCCTGGCCAGCGCCCGCTCCACCACCTCTGGCAGCTCCACCGGTTCGTGCACCACCTGCGGGGCGTCCTCGCGGGCCAGCTCAACGATGTCCCCGACCAGTGTGGACAGTTCCTCCACCTGGGCGCGCACATCGGCGGAGATCTCGTTGCGGTCCTGTTCGGACAGCGAAGGAGCGTGCGGGCGGTCGGAGGCAGCCAGCAGCTCCAGGTTGGTGCGCAACGACGTGAGCGGGGTGCGCAACTCATGCCCGGCATCGGCGACCAGCCTGCGCTGCCGTTCCTGCGACTCCGCCAGCGCGACGAGCATGCTGTTGAAGCTGCCGGTGAGCCGGGCGAGCTCATCGTCACCGGAGATCGCGATCGGTTGCAGGTCACCGGTCCGAGCGACCCGCTCGGTCGCTTCGGTCAGCCGCTGCACCGGGCGCAGCCCCGCCTGGGCGACCGCAGTGCCCGCGGCCGCGGCCAGCAGCACGCCGGCTCCTCCGACCAGGATGAACACCAGACCGAGCCGGGACAATGTGTCCCGGGTGGTGTCCAGTCCCTGAGCCACCACCAGGGCGGCACCTGGTGCCGCCGGCACCGCGGCGATGCGGAGGTCGCGCGCCTGGTCGGTGCGCAACGACTGGGCCTGCTCCCCCCGCGCCACGGCGAGCTCGGCTGGACCCAGCTCCAGGTTGCCGCCCACCACGTAACGGCCAGTGGTGCCGTTGAGCAGGCCGACCCTGATGTCGGCCGCGCTGAAGAAACTGTCCGGTATGCCACCGAGCTGCTCGGCGGTGGCCAGGGTGCTGCGCAGCGAATCGGCGCGCTGCAGCAGTGTGGTGTCGAGCTGGTCATAGAGACTGGTGCGGACCGTGAAGAAGCCGGCGA
Organism: Pseudonocardiaceae bacterium; assembly: GCA_050699975.1. GTDB lineage: Bacteria > Actinomycetota > Actinomycetes > Mycobacteriales > Pseudonocardiaceae. The sequence continues at coordinate 6,681 of JBOHGH010000135.1, forward strand.
GCGACACCAGCGCGACGGCGCTGCCGACGCAGACCGCGGCGAGCGCGGTGACCCTGGTGCGCAGCGACATCCGCCGATTCCCGACGTTCGGGTCGGCCGTCTGGGTCACTGCTTGGGTCACGGGGGCGTCTCCCGCAACGCGTAACCCACCCCCCGCATGGTGTGGATCAGTCTCGGCTCGCCGGCCGCCTCGGTCTTGCGCCGCAAGTACCCGACGTAGACCTCCAGGGCATTGCCGGAGGTGGGGAAATCGTAGCCCCAGACGTCTTCCAATATGCGGCCGCGCGTGAGTACCTGCCGGGGGTGTCGCATGAACAGCTCCAGCAGGCTGAACTCGGTGCGGGTAAGGCTGATCGGGCGCTCACCGCGAGCGACCTCGCGGGTGCCCTGGTCGAGGACGAGGTTGGCAAAGGACAGTGTCGGGCTGGCGCCGGGGACCTCGTCGGGCGGGGACCGGCGCAGCAGCGCGCGCAACCGAGCGAGCAACTCCTCCAGCGCGAACGGCTTAGGTAGGTAGTCGTCCGCGCCAGCATCCAGCCCGGCGACCCGGTCAGAGACCGCGTCCCGGGCAGTGAGCACCAGAATGGGCAGGTCGTCACCGCTGCCGCGAAGCCGCCGGCACACTTCCAGACCGTCCACCCTCGGCATCATCACATCGAGCACCATCGCGTCCGGTCGCTGCGTGGCGAGCACGTCCATGGCCTGCTGGCCGTCCCCGGCGAGCTGCACGGTGTAGCCGTTGAACTGCAACGACCGGCGCAGCGACTCCCGGACCGCCCGGTCGTCATCGACCACGAGGATGCGCATGCGGCCAGTGTGGACCCCCAGCCTGAGAGCGGCCTTAGACAGCCGGACCAGGTGAACCGACGGCGCGCCGGCAATACCTCGTCTCCGCCAAGGTCGCACTGGCCCACGTCGAGCATTGCCGTTCGGCGGAAAGCGGCTTTGAGCCATGGGGCATCATCGCGCGAGGAATTATCGCAGCCTGCGGGAATTCCGTTACATCTTGGCTTACCGGCGCCCCTGCCGGGAACCGTGGCAGCTGGCGGTAACGGCAGAGGGTGAGTGTCACGATTAACAGGCAGTTAACCAATCTTGGGAGCTACCGTGAAGACACTCGCCACTGCTGCCGCCTTGGTCGTGGTCCCCCTCGCTTTGCTTAGTGGGTGTACGAGCAGCGCCTCAGCACCAGCTGCGGCAATTGAAACGACTACGGCGCCGTACCCCTACGAGCCACCAAGCCGGATGCCGGACGCGAACTACCTAAGCACCCCGGCACCCTCCGCAGTGGCACCACCGCCTGCCACGTCACCTCTCGGCTCCAGCGGATCGGTGCACTACGCCAACTGTGCTGCTGCACGGTCCGCCGGAGCTGCGCCTCTTCAGCGGGGCGAGGCCGGCTACCGGCCCGGCCTCGACCGCGACAACGACGGCGTTGCCTGCGAGCCCTACAGTGGTCATTCCGGCTCGGGTAGCGCGGATTCCGGCAAGTCAAGTTCCAATGGCTCGAGTGGGTCGACCTATTTCGCCAACTGCTCCGCAGCACGGGCCGCCGGTGCAGCTCCCCTGCAAAAAGGTGACCCGGGCTACCGGTCCGGGCTCGATCGCGACAACGACGGCGTTGCATGCGAATAGGCCGGACTGGCCCAGCTGGTATGCCTGAACCCGCAAGACCTCGGTTTCTTAGCATGAATGCCGATAATCACCTGCAACTAAATCCTGGATGAGCATCGGGCGCAACGCATCCAGGCCGACGAGTCCAGCGGCCTGCAGTCACTGCCGGGACAGAACGAGGCAGGCGAGCCGGGCACCGGCCTGACCTGCCTGGCCCGGCTGCGTTGCGGTCGCCATCGCCTCGTGCACCACGATCGATTCTGGTGCCCGGTCGGTGAACATGAAGGGCACCGTGGTCGGCGACGTCCCCGAGCCGGCCGCGTCAGTACGCACGTCCAGCCAGATCTCGTTGCTCGGATTCGCATACTCCGGGTTGGTCGATGGAGCTTGCGGCGTCGCCAGGGGATCAATCCGATTCTGGTAGTGCGGTCCTGCGGCCTCGCCAGTGGCACCACAGGCCCTGGTGTGCGCGTGCACCGCGTAACCCCGGTCGGGCAGCAACCCGGAGACCACCAACTCCGCCACGGTGGACTTGGCCGACGGAGTCAACGTGGCCGTCAATGCCGCGCCGATCGGTGCCGCCGCCGGGTTGTAGGTGACGGCGGCCGAGACTGGAGTCGGTGCAGCGAGTTTCCCTGCCATACAACACCACCGCGGGTGCCACGCCGTTGGCGGCAGCGGGTGTCACCGCGGGCATGTTCTCAGCCCCCCGCTCCGCGCAACCAATCGGCGTGAACGCCACGACGGTGCAGGCGACGGCGCAGGCAAGCCGCCACGACATCGGCCCGCGAACGGTCGCGAGCCGGTGAGGACCATTGGTTAAGAGAGTCCCTCCATGCGTCCATGATGCCCCGATAGGGCTACACCTGCCAGGCCAGGTCGCAACATCGACGCAGCGACACGAGTGGGCTGGTGCTGCTCCGACTGGTGCTGCTCCCGTTCCTCTGGCATGCCAACCGGTCCAGCCCCACTCAAGACCTCTTTGCGCAGGCGCGGCACCTGCTGCCTGATGTGGTCCGGCTGCCGCGCCGAGCTGCGCGACCTCCGACCCTTGCCCCGGCACCACGGCCGTACAATCGGCCCCGCGTGTCGGGGCGGCGGTCAGAAACGACCACACGGCGCGCGGCACAGGTGCGGCACAGGCCGTCGGGAGCGAGGTAGCCGGCCCGAGCCCAACGGCGCGAGACTCGCCCGACTCCTGGGCATACGTACAAGCTAGGCCCTCGTAGCTCAGGGGATAGAGCATCGGTTTCCTAAGCGGGCCCTAGCGGTCACCTCTCCCCCGCTTTGCAAAGCCGGTTTTCCCTGCTCAGCAAGGGAATCCATTGCCCTAATGACGATCTTCGGAGTCCCGCTCAGTCCAGTCAAATCCAGCCGTTTACAGCGCTCCGCGGACCATACGCGGACCAGTACGGCCCGAGCGGACGGCTCGGCGGCGGGCAGTCGGACTAGCCGGCGGACCTTCTGCAGGCTGCATCCGGCCGATGGGATGAAGGGGCCTCCTCGCCCCTGAGTAGGCGGCCGAGGACCGGTGTTGGTCGCACCTGACCTCGGCCTTGATCCCCAACCCTGCGGAAGAGGGTGGAGACCCAATGACGAACCCTATGCAGTCCGATCCTGACCGCCTGCGGGTGGCTCTAGATCACGGTGAGGTGGTGGAGCTGGACGGCGGCACGCTGGTCCTCGACGGCGCGGAGTCCCCGAGTGTGGTGCTCCGGCTTGCGCCCTGGCGGGCCCGGTCGGTGGCCCGGGTGCTACAGGAGTGGTCGTCGGTGTCGCGGATCTTCCTCCGCGCGGCTCGGCTGCACCTGGACGAGCTGGACCTGTCGCGGACGCTGGAACTGGCCGCTGCGGTGTTCGGCGACGTGGACGAGCCGATCTTGCGGTCTCCTCGCGGTTCGCGCATTGTCCCCAACCGGCAGCGCTTGGCTGCCGTAGCCATCCTCGGCGAGCGTGAGGCGCAGCTATCCGCTGTCCAGCGCCTCGCCCTGGTCGATGCCGCTGCGTGGTGGCTCTCGGAGCCCAACGGCGGCGAGGAACTCGCCTACGCTTTGCTCTCCGCGAGCTGCTCGGCGGAGGTCACCACGGAACACGTCTACCTCGCTCTGATCGCTCCAACCGACCAACCAGACGATCACGGCGAGGGCACTTCGTCGTAGTTGTCCCGTCTCCGGACCGACTCAATCACGTATCTGCTCGGCCCCGGACCATGACAAGGCTCGGCGACCCGCACGTGAGGACTGCTCGTTCTCGGGTTGCCGGGCCTTTGTCATGCGCGCGCCGCCGGCGGGCCGGCCGCCCGCAGCGGAGCGAGGACCGGACCGGCCCGGCGAGCAAGCGCGGCGGCCGAAGGCCGCTCTTGACCAGAGTAAGGAAACTCCTCACAGCGCGCGCATGTGCTGTCACGTTGCGCGCATGCGGGCGGCCTACCGCCAGGCTGTGCTGCGGGACTGCCAGCCGGGACTAGCGCAATCGGGAGCTATCAGACTAGGGGCGGGACCTTCTGTCGGCTCGATGCGCCCGGTGAGATAGATCCCGTGGTTGAGCACGGCTTTGATCGCCCGTCTCGTCGCGAGGCTGCGGGCCTCCTGGAGGATGTAGGAGCGGACCCGAGGGCGCCCGGTGTGGGTAGTGTCCGGCTGCCCGCGAGCACCGTGGAGCCGGTTCATGGACAGCGTTCCGGCGTGCTGGTGGCCACGAACGACCACTATCTCGGCCGTAGCCACCCGGCTCCGCGGCATCGGCAGCACGGGATCATCGGCCAGCGTGACCGCCGCAGCCTGCCCGTGCGCGTACCCGGCCAGCAGCTGCATCCCCGGCTTCGCCGCTCGCCCTGGGCTGGTCCCCGCTGCCGAGCAGGGAGCAGCGCGTGAGGCGGCTGCCGTCAGCAGTGGGTCTGCACGGTGGGCAGGTGGACCTGCCCGCGGTGGTGGAGGAGCTGCTTGTCCAGGTGGTCGCCGACGGGTTCACGCTGCACTGTTGCGGGCCCAAGACGGCACCACACGCGCTGGTCGCCGCCTATGAGTGGAACCAGCATGTTGATCTGCTGACCATCCGGGATTTTGATCGGGTCATCACGGCCAGGGTGCCCAAGCGGGACAGGGTGGACATCTTCGCCCCCGACGTTGTGGTTTGGGCCTATGAGGGTCCGCCGCAGCAGGCGCTCCGGGCGTTGTTGGAGCTGGTGCACCCGGCGCATCCCGATGCCCCGACCGGGCAGTATCCGGCGCCAGCGGGCCTGCACGTCCCTCGTGCCCAGCAACGCCCCATGACGATCCAGCCTCCGTCACCACTGCGTGCGAAGGTGCGGGCTGCCCGGCTGGGTGCCGCGATGGCGACGCCCCCCAACGGTGATCGTGCCGTGAGCGGCGCCGTGGCTATCAGGCTACTAGATCCCCGGCTGGCCGCCGGTCGAGCGGGCGCGGCC
>JBOHGH010000136.1:0-11659 GCA_050699975.1 Pseudonocardiaceae bacterium
CTCCCGGACCGCCGTCCGGGAGTGAGGCAGACGACACGTCTCGGAGTTGCTGTTCGAGGCACGTCCACGCAGGTCATCACGTAGTGCATGAAAAAGGCTTGACTCTAGTGCACCCCGCGCATCCCGAGGCCCCCACTACCGACTATCCAGCGCCCACGAGCTTGCGCGTTCCCCGCGCCCAGCAACGCCCGATGACGATCCAACCGCCCTCACCAGGCCGGACCGGAGTGCGGGCTACCCGGCTGGCCACCGCGATGACGACCCACGGTGGTGATCGTGCCCTGAGCGCCGCCGGCCTGCCAGAACAGAAAAATGATCGCCGGCTGGTCGCCGATTGAGACCCATCAGCGAGCGGCCCCCGACACTCGGCTCCCGGCGGCCAGCCGGTCACCAGCCACACCCCGAGATGGAGGTGCACCCCTGACCACTCGACGAGCTGACCGGTGGCGCGACGTCGGCGACACCCCCATTCCTGAGCATCAGTGCCGGGTCGAGCAGATCGCGGTGAGCAAGGAACACGGGGCGCAGCCCTCCCGGCTGCACCAGCAAGGCCAAGTCGAGGGCCGGGGACACAACCGGCTCTACGTGCGCTTCGAGCGCGACAAACAGCTGACCAGCCTGCGACCCCACCTGGTACGCGTGCTCGACGAGACCCCGAGCGGTTGCTGATATGCCCACGACACTGCCCACCCAGCACAGTATCGACCCGGCAGCCACCACACCGATGCCCAAGGTGGACACCACGCTGCAACTGTCGGCCCGGACCCTGAACTGGCTGGCCCAGCGACCGCACGCCCGGCTGGTGGTCGATTCGGTGTGGGACACACTCGCCGAGCTGGAGCGAGCGGGGGCTGGCCGTGGAGGTGGACCGCCTGCCCGATCCGCAGAACCCCGGCCACCTCGCCACCGTCGCGATCCGGCCGGGTCCGGGCGACCCCGCCGACGCAGCACTGTTTGCAGCGATCCACCGCCGGCGGACCGAGCGGCGCCGGATGAGCCACCGCCCCGTGCCGGCGGGCCACCTGCGGACACTAGCCGAGCAGTCGCGTCGCGCGGGTGCGCTCCTGGTCCAGGTGACCGGAGCGCCGATGCGCCAGCGGCTCACCGTCGCCCTCACCGAGGCTGCGCACCGCCAGGAGTTCGCCCCGGGTTACGAAGCCGAGCTGCAGCTGTGGACCCGCCGCTATGCCGCCGGGCGCGACGGCGTGCCTGCCGCCAGCGTCGCGCCGTCCCCGGCCGGTCTCACGGGGGCGTCCCCCCTGCGCCGGTTCCCCGCGCACAGCTCAGCCAGCCACGGCAACTACCTGGGCACGGCCCGGCCGACGACGCCGCCGAGCAGCAGGCCGCGGCTGGTCGACCCGAGCAGCGCCCGGGCCGCGGCACCCCGGCTGCGGGTTCCGACGACGACCAGCTGGGCGCCCTTGGCCTGGGCGAGCAGTAGCTCGGTCGGTCGGCCACGCAGCACCACGTGGCGCGCCTCAACGGTGGGGTAGCGCCGCTGCCAGTCGGCCAGGCGCTCGCTCAGCAGGGCGTGCTCGACCTGGCGGGCGGTCCGGTCCCCGGCGAGCCGGCTCATCGCGCCGTGCAGCGCATGCACGGCCAGCAGCTCGACGCCGCGCCGCTGGGCGGCGTCGAACGCGAAGCCGATCGCCGGGTCGTCGCCGGTTCCGATCCCTACGCCAAGCAGCACGGGCCCGTTGTCCGGGTCGGGTCGTCGCCGACCGCGCACCACCACGACCGGGCTGTGCGCCTGCCCGCTCACGTCCAGGGCCACCGAACCGAGCAGGATCTCGTCGACTGCCCCGGTGCCGACCATTCCGAGTACCAGCAACGCCGCGCCTTCGGAGGCGCCGACAAGTACACGATCATGCCCGCGTTATCGAGGGTGATGCGGGTGGGTACTGCGCAAGTCCCCCTCGGACACGGTCCACGCGGCGGGATATGACAACCACTTCTCATCGCCGTCGGTTCCCGCACTTGACGCCGGGACGTCATGTCATCAGACAGGACGGACCCGTCAGTCACCCCTGGTTGTCACCGTGCCCGAGTGCGAGGTAGGCGGGTCGGAGTAGCTCGGTCAGTGGCCGGTCGCGCACGGTGACGGTGATGGCGGGAAGCTGGTCGAGCAACGCTATGGAGGAGGTCACTGGTGGGCTCGGCGGGCGAGTCTGGGTCTGCGGGGTGAAGTAGCTGCCGAGGCAGTCGGTGAGCGGTCGACCTTGCGTTTCGCCGCGGTCGGCGGCCGGTGGACCGTCGCAGCGGGCGGCTTGCAGGTTGGCCAGCAGGTCTTCACGCTCACGCCCGCGCCAGGCGAGGATGGCGAACGGGTCGGCGTCGAAGGACTCGGCGAGTAGGTAGAACGTCGCGGCAAGGTGCTTGCACGGCACCGCGTGGTCGGGGCAGGAGCAGTCCTGCGACAGGTCGTGCGCGGTGGCCGGGAACAGCGACAGCCCGAGCCCGGCGAAGACGTCCTCGATGTCGTCGGGCATCTCGCCGGACAGCAGCATGGCCGTGTACCAGGCGTTGCCGGCAAGGGCATGTTCGGCCTGCGCCCATTCGGACTTGCCGAACGCGGCGATCCCGATCCGCACCCGGTAGGGCCGCGTCCTGCTGCCCTGTACCTGGGCGGTGACCGAGCCCGGCCCCACGTCCATCGAGATCACCTGCCCCATGCGTGCGTAGCCCCGCCCGCGCTGGAGCCGGTTACCCATGCCGATGCCGTCGAGGACCTCGATGAACCGCTCCGACCACCAGGTCTGGGCGATCGCGCCGCGGGTGCCGCGGGCCTTGAGCCCGCCCTCGACGGCGCGCGGGCGCGACTTCGGCGGGAACCAGTTACTCACCGACGGCCCCCGCAGACAGCGCGAAGACCTCGCGCAGATCGCGGGTGGACAGCTCGGTCAGCCACCCCTCGCCGTCGCTGACCACGAGATCGGCCAGCGCCTTCTTCTCCTCGATCATGTCGTCGATCTTCTCCTCGAGGGTGCCCGTGCAGATGAACTTGCGCACCTGCACGGTGCGCTGCTGCCCGATCCGGAACGCGCGGTCGGTCGCCTGGTTCTCCACAGCCGGGTTCCACCACCGGTCCAGGTGAACCACGTGGTTGGCGGCGGTGAGGTTCAACCCCGTTCCGCCCGCCTTCAGGGACAGCAGGAAGATCGGCGGGCCGTCCCCGGACTGGAAGCGGGCCACCATCTCGTCGCGCCGCTTCCTGGGGGTGCCACCGTGCAGGTACAGCACGTCCTGGCCGAAGCGCGCGGCCAGGTGCGGCACCAGCATCTCGGCGAACTCGGTGAACTGGGTGAAGCACAGCACCCGGTCGCCCTCGGCGAGGATCTCCTCCAGGATCTCCTCGAGACGGATCACCTTGCCCGACCGCGTGCCGACGGGTGACCGGTCGTGCAGTAGTTGCGCTGGGTGGTTGCAGACCTGCTTGAGCTTGGCCATCGCGGCGAGCACGTTGCCTCGCCGCTCGATCCCCTGGGTGTTCTCGATCTTCACCAGCATCTCGTCGACGATCGACTGGTACAGCGAGGCCTGCTCGGTGGTGAGCCGGCAGTACTGCTTGATCTCGATCTTCTCGGGCAGGTCGTCGATGATCGTCGGGTCGGTCTTGAGCCGGCGCAGCACGTAGGGCCGGGTGATCGCGCGCAGCCGCTGCGCCGGCTCGGTCTGCCCGTACCGTTCGACCGGGATCGCATAGCGGGTGCGAAACAGCTCGGTCGACCCGAGCAGGCCGGGATTGAGGAAGTCCATGATCGCCCACAGCTCGGCGAGACGGTTCTCCACCGGGGTCCCGGTGAGCGCGACGCGGTGCCCCGCCTCGAGCCGCCGCACCGCCTTGGCTGCTCGGGACAGGCTGTTCTTCACCGCCTGCGCCTCGTCCAACACGACCCGGTTCCACCCGTATCCGGCGAGCTCGTCGATGTCGCGGGTGGCCGTGGCGTAGGTGGTGACGACCAGGTCGGTGTCCTCCAGCTGCCCGCGCAGCGCATCGCCGTGCCGCCGCGTGCCGCCGTGGTGGGGGTAGACCCGCAGGCCGGGAGCGAACTTCGCGGCCTCCCGCTGCCAGTTGCCGACCAGCGACATCGGGCACAGCAGCAGCGTGGGCCCGGTGCCAGGGTCCTGGTGGCGCTGCAGACATTCCATGGCCAGCAGTTGCACGGTCTTGCCCAACCCCATGTCGTCGGCCAGGCAACTACCCAACCCGAGCGAGGACAGGAACGCCAGCCACGACAGCCCCCGTTGCTGGTAGGGGCGCAGCGTCGCGGTGAACCCGGGCGGGGGTTGCAGTGGTTGCAGCGACTGGGCCGCGGCCCCGCTGAGCAGATCGCCCAGCCAGCCGTCGGCTCGCACCGACGTGACCTGAAGCGGGGTGTCGATGTCGTCGGGGTGGCTGGCGGCCAGGGTGAGGAGCTCGGCCGCAGTCATGCGCCCGGTGGGTCTGCGCGCCAAGAAATCCAGCCCGCGGCGCAGCTGCTCCGGGTCCACCACCACCCACTGGCCGCGCAGCCGGATCAGCGGCGCCTTGGTCTCGGCGAGCGCGGCGATCTCGTCCTCGGTGAGGGTGTCGTCGCCGACCGCGAGCTCCCAACGGAACTCGACCAGCTGGTCGCGACCGAACTTGCTGGCCTTGGCGACCACACCGTCGACCGGGGTGTACGCCGACAGGGCGAGCCCGAGCTTGCGACGCCGGTCCCACCAGGACGGCAACAGAACACCGAACCCGGCCTCGTCGAGCAGCGCAGCCGCGGTGGACAGGAAGTGGTAGGCGCCTTCGGCGTCAAGGTACAGGGTGGACGGGCGTGCCGTACGCAGCGCGGACGCGAGCTCGGGGTAGATCCGGCTGGCCCGGCCCAGCTCGGCCAGCAGCAGCTCCTCAGGGCGGTCCAGCCACCGGCGCAGGCTGCCGCCGTCGTTCCACGCCTGCTCCGCGGGCACCAGCAGGCTGGGGTCCGCCATGGATTGCAGCAGGAACTCCAGCCGCCAACCCGTACCGGCCGGAGTCTCCCCAGCCTCGGTGTCGGTCTCGACCTCGATCTCGGTGAGCCGGAAGGTCGCCCTGGCCGGGCCCGCCTTGCCGACCCCGACGTCCTCCCACGGCCGCAGCGACGTGACCAGCGTGTCGAGCTCGCCCGGATCCGCCTCGAAGCGGCCGTCCGGAGCGGTCAACGCGGTCAACCACGCTTCGTTGGCCGGCAGCCGCTTCGGGCGACGACCGTGCCGCGGCGGCAGGAGATCGATCCCCGGCGGCAACGCCGCACGCATGGCCGAGTCCAGCATCGCGTGCAGCGCCGACATAGCCAGCTCGTGCGCGTCGTGCTCACCCTGCTCGGCCCGGCACACCGGCGGCATCGCGGCGATCAACGAGTTCATCGCGACGACATCCGGACCCTGCACCACCGGACGCCAGAACGCCACCGCCCCGTGCCCGTCAACGCCGTGCCCGTCCCGCGCGAGCGCGGGCAACACCCGCCCGCGCTCGACCAGCTCACGCGCGAAGGCCGCCAGGTCGGCGAGGTAGGCGATGGACGCGCCGTACCGGACATCCGCGACGGGTTCATCGAGGGCGGTCAGCGCCGACGCGGCATCGATGGACACCACCGGAACGGTCCACGGCAGCAGAGCCGGGTCGGTTAGTGGTGTCGGGCGCGGCGTGATCCGGAGCAGCTCCGGCGAGTCCAGCGGCGCCGACCGCAACGACGGCAACAGCAGGACCGCGGTACCGGGCTTGCCCGCGTGGATCCCGGTGATCACGTCGGCGGGTGCGGCGAACGGATGCGGTCGGGCAGCGCGCAGCGCCTGACTGGGACTCTTCACCGTGAGATCGGAATCCTCGGCCCACAGGCACAAGCCGTTCGAGATGGACCAGAAGCCGTGCAGGACCAGCATTGGCGTTCCCTATTTCGTGGTGCGCGGGCGCCAAGCTAACGAGTGAGGAAAAACGGCGTGACGCCAGCCACGCCGTCGCCTACGGCTTACCGCAGGTCGAGTGCGGCGCGGAGCCGGTCGGGGTTCATCGTCCCTGGGTTGTCGTGGTGGGTAGGCAAGTAGTCGAGGAGCCGGATCAGGTCGCCGCGTCGGGTGGGGTCCGCGGCGGCCTGGCGGGGTGTGTGCCCGGCCAGGGCGGGGATGGGCTCGTCGAGCCACTTCTGCTCGTAGTCGCGGATGAATTGGTCGAGTGCGGCCGCGACCCCGGGATCAGCGGGGTCGAGCCGGTGCGCAGGGTCCACGTGGGCAGGGTCCTCGCCGGCGGGTGCGGCGAGCGCGGCCGCTTCCCGCGCGTCGCGGGCCGGCTGGCGTGACTGGTTGACGAGGGTGAGCGTCGGATCGAGCGGGTGGACAGTGTCGAGCACGCGGTCGATGCGGGCCTCGCTGTTGGTGTGGATGGTCAGTTCGTGCCCGTCGAGGCGCAGGGTTGCGCGGATGCGCTCCGCGCCGTGAGTGGTGACGTACTCGATCCATTGCCCGGTGTCGATGTCGTCGCGCTGGTAGGTCTGGTCCAGCTTCGCTGTCAATGCCGCCGGGTCACCGGTCCGCAGGGTGGCTTCGCACAACACCAGGGGGTCGCCTTCGGTGTTTTGCAGCACGGGTGGGGCGAAGCGGCGGGTGAGGAAGGCGACCAGGTCGAGCGGGTCGGGCCCGGAGTCCAGCAGCGCGATGAGCTCGTCGCGCTCGTGCAGGGCGACGGGTTCGATGCCGCCGAAGATCTGTGTGGTGTCACCGGCGGGCACGACGCGGGCGCACACCAACGTGCCCGCCTTGAGTACCTGGCTTGCCGTCCGCTCCCGGACCTGGTGGACGTCGCCGGTGCGCATGTCTCGCATCGTGAAGCCTTCCCCACGCCGGACGCGCTCGATCTCGTACACCGACCGGTCGATGAGCAGCCACTGCTCGGCCAGCAGCCGCTCGTCGTCGGGCAGCAACCCGCCCCGGGTGGCCACGAACTCGGCGAACGCGCCGCCTTCGAACAGGACCGCGTCGGTGACCAGCGGTTCACCCAGCGCGCCGAGAATGGCATCGGGGACCTCGGCGAACTGTGCCCGCACTGCCGCGGCCTCGGCCACCTCGCCGCGCCAGGGGCCGTCGAGCAGGAACATGACCGCCTTCTGATACAGCCACGCCGCACGCTCGTCCAGCGGGAGCTGCTCGTGATGGAGGTGGCATTTCTTGTACTTGCGGCCGGATCCACACCAGCACAGCTGGTTGCGGCCGAGATCGGGCCGGGGCACGGCCTGGAAATGCTCGAGCACCTCGACCAATTCGTGGTCGGGCGGGGTTCCCGCGCGGCGCAGCAGCGCCAGCCCGCGGACCGCGTCGCCACGGTCGCTGGCGTACCTGGCGAGGTCAACCAGCGCCGGCGACCACTGCGGGTCGACCGACTCCGCGGCGTGGTAGGCCGCCTCGGCCCGGGTGAGGTCGGCGAGCCGCTCGTGGGCCTTGCCACGCAGCCACCGCAATGCCGGGCGAGCGGCCCGCGGCGCCAGCGGCTCGAGTGTCTCGGCGAACAGGCCCAGCGCCGCGGCGCCCTCGCTGCCGGATCCGATGGTCTCGGCCAGCACCGCCTCGGCCACGGCGGGCTCGGCCAGGAACACCGTGGTTGCCCTGACCGTGGCTGCCCGCACCGTCGCAGCCTCACCGTGATCACGGTCCGGGTTGGTCGGTGACGGCTCCGGTTGGCTCGTGAGCTCGGCGGCGAAGGCGGCCAGCGCGGCCTCATCCCCATCCTCCTGGGCGGCCAGCGCGGCCGCGTGTATCTCGGCGGCCCGGTCGTACAGCGTGACGATCGCCAGGACCGCGAGGGCTTCGTCGTCGCTGAGGTCATACACCCGGGCGATCGCCGCGCACCGCTTCTCCACCCGCCACCGCCGGAAGTCGAATCCCCCCGCGGCGAGCCACTCGCCGTCATGAGCCAGCCCGCAGGCATCCAGCGCCGTCCCCAGCGGCGGCAGTGGTTCGGTGAACAGCGTCGGATCATCCGCACACGCCGTCCAGACCGCGACGTCCAGCGGCAGGGGCTCGTCGGACTCGGTCTCAAGAAGGACTGCGCTCAGCCGCTGCTCCAGCCCGGCCACCGTCTCAGCCGTCACCATCTGCTCCGGGACGGGTTCCAGCAACAATCCGTCCCCGGTGAGACCGAGCGCGATGACATCACCCTCATCGAGCCCCTTTCCCCGCAGATGGCCGGGCGGGAGCGGCAGGGCACCGTGAGCGCCGGCCACATCCAGCGGGATGCCCCGCCCGGTCAGGGTGTCGGCGTCGAACGGCATGAGCACCGCGACCACCGGCGAGCCGTCGGCCAGCCGCTGGTACTCCTCATGTTCGGTCAGCATGTCGAACGGTTGGAGGTCCGGGTTCACGTCGAGGATGTCGTGCTCGATCTCCGGCCCGGTCATCCGGTGCGTGAATACCCGGCCGGTCAGCAGGGCCGGCAACGACGCCCACCGTTCGTCGGCCAGCACCGTCACCAGACCATCGCCGTCCTCTAACGCCTCGTCCAGCGCCTCACCGGGGGCGTCGCCGAGATCCACACCGCGGCCCATCAACGCGGCGACAAGCTGGTCCTCGGTCATCGGCCCGTTCTCGGCCAGCATCCCGGCAATCACGTCGATGAGCCCCGGACTCGTCGCGGGCAGTGAGTCAGCCACGACGCGACACCGTACCCATACCGCTGGCGAACATTCGATCCTGCCCGAACAGTGATCGGCCAGGGTCGGCACCACGTCGTCTGGAGTGTCAGCTGACACGCCGCACAACCACGGCGCTGCAAGGCGGGTGTCAAGGTAGTGGAGTCCAAGTCCAGCCCTGCTGACGTGGTCGTTGAAGGGCAGTCGCCGCGATCTTCTCAGTGGTCGGCGCTGGAAGTCCGTCGTAGGGCCCAGATCTGAGCACATACGCGGCAGCCGTCAGGACACACTCGACTGCGCCTGCGACCGGTACTCGACTCCCCCAACCCCTGAGGCACTGCGTACACGACCTGCGGTGACGTCAACCCAGACGGACCTCCGGCGCGACCACCAAGTCGATCTACATTGGATAATCAGCGCACTGATCTGGGGTTGGTGGGCCGCCTGGGGCTCGAACCCAGAACCTACAGATTAAAAGTCTGCAGCTCTACCATTGAGCTAACGGCCCCGCGCTGATGGTAGCCGAGGCGATGCCACGGCTCGTCGGTGCGCTGCCCTGCCTCGCCGGCGTCGCGGTACCGACGCTTGGGCGCCCTATGCCACCTACCAGGCCTCACCCACGCGTTGTGTACGGAACACGCTCTGCGGGAGCTCCAGGCCGGCACCGACACCGCCCCACAGGGACAATGGTGCTGGGCGCAGTAGAGCGCCGACGTGCTGCGCGGGATGAACCATCGGATCACAGACGCACTCGCCGCAGCAGTAACCGCGACGATCTCGACAGATCGACGACGCCGCGACTGGCCGCTGCGGTCCACCGCTACCCGCAGCCCGGCGCTGCTCGGCGTGCAGGCGACCAACACCCGGGCGAGCAAGCTGACGGCCACAACCCGCTCTGGCTCGGCGCCTGATCGACCGTCAGGACGACTACCTGCGGTTCGCCACGCCCAAGGTGCCGTAGCGCCCCGTCACTTGGTAGTTCCAGCTGTCACCTGCTCGCCGGGTGCCGAGGAAATGGACACACGTACGGCTTCGTATTGTGGTGACTCTTCGATTTCTCACTACGGTTTGGACACATCGATAGTTGCTGGTAGCAACACGAGCACTCCGCTCCCGGTTGGACCAGAGCGCCGTGCCCATCCGGTATGGTTACTTGTCGCAGGCAGTTCCGTCTTTGTCGCGATCCAAACCAGGCCGGTAACCGGGTTCTCCGCTCTTGATCGGAGCTGCACCGGCGGCCCGCGCCGCGTCGCAGTTCTTGTAGTAAACGGCGCCGCCGCCGCTGCTATCGTCATCGCGCTGCGGTGCGACAGGCTGCGGTGCGACAGGCTGGGGCCGCACGGTCGGCCGCTCGCTGGGCGTCTCGACGCGCTCTGCAGGTGTCGTGGGTGCCGCTTGCTGACCGGCCCTGGAAGCCGGAGCCGGTGGAGCGGGCTGTGGCGCGATCGAACCGGCCTTCCTGGTCGCGGTGACCAAGACCATGTCAGTAGTCGATACCACGGCGCCGGGTGCAGGTTCCACCTTGGTCACGGTCCAGTTCGCGAGCGGGAGCGAGACCTTGTCCTTGACGTCCTGGGAGGCGTAGCTGATGTTGGCGATGCCGAGCTTGCGCAGTTCGTCATCGGCAAGCTGCGCGTTCTTCCCGACCAGATCGGCGGGCAGAGTGACCTGAGCCGGGACGGCCGGAGCTTGCGTCTGCGGTGCGGGCCCCGGGGCCGGTGAGGTGGAGCTCTTGTCTTCGCCGTTCGCGGCGCCGATGACAACGAGCAGCAAGACGGTGCCACCGACGATCCACGGCCACTTGCGCCGGGACCTGTTCGCCTGAGCCGCCGAAGATGGGAGCGTGAGGAAAGGGGTAGTTCCACCCGGCTGGTAGTCCTGCGCACTGGAAAGCGGCGACCGTGGAGGCTGGGAGGCGGTTGAGCCTGCCACGTTGGGATTCTCGAACTCACTGCGGGGTTCACGCAGCACAGCCGTGCGCTCGGAGTGGTCGGTCTTCACCCGTTCGCAACCCGCACGGAGGCTATTGCGGCGATGCTGCCGTTCTGCACGTCCTTCATCGGCCACCTTGCGGGCGGCAGCGTTAGCGGTAACGAGTCGGTCCCGGAAACTCATCGATTTCCCATCTCAGTGGAGCGGTCGGCTGAAGACATACGTGGAGTCGGTAGACGGGTGCCCGCTGTTACGTCCAGGAATAGTGGCGAAGCCTTGAGGTACTCGATGAGCAGGGTCTCCCCTAGTGCCTTGATCTCCGGGAGGGGGTGAGCAGATGCGGTGTCGTGATGTTGTTCATGATCGTGGTGGCGCCGGCGTCCTCCCAGCGTTGGCGCAACTGCGCCCTCTACGGGGCGGTGATGTGGATGGTGACGTCCCGGCCGCCTATGTCGGCGATCCAGTTGTCCAACGGGATGCCAGCGTCAGCGGCGGGTCCAGCGGCCCGACGGGCGGGCGGCTGGTGATCCGGCGGGCTTCTCGGGCGGCATGCCCGGTCAGGGCTGCGACCAAGGGCGACCTGGGCATCTTCGGAACTGTGGCAGCGTAGGTGAACTGCCGCGGGGCGCACATCTGGCGCGGGCGCCCCGCAGGGACGTGCAGAGGGTGACCATCATCAGTAGGTGGCCGCACTCGGCTTTGAGTACGCCGACGGTGGTCTGACTACCGAGGGGAGAGGCGGCCATGATCGGGGGACCATCAGCGCGAACCCGGAGGGACCGACATGGCCTTGATCCCGATTCGGACCACCTCTGAGGCAGGCGAGACCTGCCCGATGCTCGGCTACGACACCGACACCGGTGACGCCCTTGTGGGGGGTCCCGTCGACACGGCCGCCGCCGCGGCGCTCGGATTTACCGACGGCGAGGGTGTGATCCGCGTCCCGGCCCGCGACGTTCCCCGGGTGCTTCACGGCATCGGCCCGGAGACCTTCGGCGGGGAGGCGCGCACGTGAACCTGCTGACCCTGGAGCAGCTCACCGAGATCGTGGAGAACACCAAGCACGACCTGTTCCGGATCGAGACCCTGCCCAGCTACGA
>JBOHGH010000137.1:0-11455 GCA_050699975.1 Pseudonocardiaceae bacterium
ATGCTCGCCCACTGTGGGCGGCATCGCCGACCTGCTGCGTTGCTGGGGTAGTGCTCGCGGCCAGGTGCCGGCGCGGGGTAGTTCGGGAGTCATGGCGGCCTGCCACAGATGCTCGGGCAGGTACCGGGCGCCGCGTTTCAGAAGCGGCTGCGTCGCCAGCTCCTCGTGGAGCCAGCCCCGACCCCGGCGAGCTGCAGCGCGAGGCACAGCAACCCGGCCGTGATGAAGGTAAACACGTCCAGCGGGCCGAGCGCGAGTCCGGCCAGGTCGAGCACCAGGCCGATGGCGAATAAGACAGCGGCGACAATGGCGAGCATGGTTGGTCTCCTAGCCAGACACACACCCCTGACGGCGGCTGGCGTCGACGGTAATGCCGAGATCAGGCAGTCAGGGCTCCCTTGGCAGCCTGAAATCGGTGATCCTCGAGGCTGGAGCGCTGAGTCTCGGCCCGCTTCGCGAGCCTAGCCAGGTCGATTGCAGCGAGCTCGGCGTGTGAACCGCTCACCTCGATCAGGGTGCGCCACATCGACAGTTTGCCTTCGATGCCTAGCGACAGCGTCTCGAACTCCAGCAGACGCTTCAGGTCCTGATCACCGGTCATCGTTTCGCTCAGCTTCAGCCTGGTGATCTTCTCCGTGATCCAGCCGGCAGCCTGCTTGCTCGGGCTTCGCGGAATTCCGAGTCGTTCCATCAGCCCTTCCAATGTGGCTTTGTCCTGCTCGATATCGCGGGCCAGCTCTGCGAGGAAGGGACCGAACGTGGTCTTCGCGTACTCGGAGCTGATCTTGTCCGCGAGCTCGGTGCCCGTGGCAGCACCAGCCAGGTGATCGTTGAGGTAAGTCTCCAGTCCCTTGGATGAGGCCATGATAATTCCCCCTAAGGCGGGTGCGGTGGACAGATTCCAGGTACCCCGGATGGCGGCAGCTCAATCCCGGCCGGGTGGCCGGCGTGCGGGGCGAGCGGCGCCACGGCGCGGCGACCTGGCAGCCGCTATCCAAGGTGGACATAAGCTTACGAGCAGGACAACCTTGTCGAGCGGACTCGCCCTGGGCAGGGCCTCGGGTCCGCCCCGGCGGACCGTTCCCTGCTACTCGTTCGGCGGAAGTCTCTGGTCACCTCGGCCCGATTGAGGCTACTTTACGTGGTTGATACTTCTCGATTGAGGAGTTTGCTTCTATCATGTAGGTGATGAGATCACGGATTCGTAACCCTAAGTATCTATCCCTTGTGGGGTTGGTCGAAACCTCTGCGTCGACTGCTGGACTGTTCGTGTTCACCTTCGGGAGGCAGCGTCGCCCCGTGAAATCGGTGTGTGGGAGGCGTCATGGCGATGGCTCGGTTCCAGGTGGTTCCGGCTGCACGCTATGCGCACCTGCCGACGCCATCCGAGTCAGGTCGGGACGCCGGTGTTGCAGTGCCCCCGGCAACCGGCTTCGCCTGGAGGTTCATGTCGGCCAACAACCGCAGCCTCGCAAGATCGGCGCAGACTGCTCCCGACGTGGAGTCCTGCCTGGCGGCGATCCGCATCCTGCAAGAAAGCCTGCCACACGCCGTCGGAGAGACCTCACGAGACGGCGACGGGCAGTGGGTGTGGCGGGTCCGGGTGGCCGACGAAGTCGTTGCGACCACGACTCGCACCTATCAACGCCACGTACGCGCCCGGCTGATGTGTGGGGCGTTCTTGGAGCTGGTCGCCCAGACGGCCCGCTCGGCCCCCGTGCAGGTGATCTATCGATGACCTCCGTCACGACCGCGCCGAACCTCCCGGCCTGCTTCGTCGGCTCGCCGCCCCGATCGCACTCGTCGGACGCGCCGAGACGCCTGCCCGCCGGTGACCGGCGTGGTCGCGTCGGCGTCGAGCAGGGCCGGGTGCTTCGGCCGGGAACCGAACCGGCTCCTGTCGTTCACGGTATCGACATCGACGTAGGCGCCGGGTAGTCGTAGCGTCAGAACAGCAGTCGAGCGGCCACGGGGTCGGGCGGCCAAAGAGGAGGATGGCGATGTTCGTTCAGGTGATCCAGGGTCAGGTGTCCGACGCGGGGCAGGTACGCGCCGCACTCGACCGGTGGGTCCAGGAGCTGGCACCCGGCGCATCCGGCTGGCTTGGCTCGACCGCTGGAGTGACCGAAGACGGCCAGTTCGTAGGACTGGCACGCTTCGAATCCGAGGACGCCGCCCGAGACAACAGCGACCGACCCGAGCAGGACAAGTGGTGGGCTGAGACCTCCAGACTTTTCATCGGGGAAGCCACCTTTCGAGCCAGCCGCGACGTTGTCGTCGACCTCAACGGCGAGCCGGACGACGCGGGCTTCGTCCAGATCATCCAGGGCCGCGGCAGCGACCCGGCCCGCGCGCGGGAACTCATGGGACAGAACGCTCCCGAGTGGGCCGCATTCCGCCCCGACATCATCGGCAGCGTTGAGGTCGAACACGACGGTGGGGCATACACCATGGCGTTGTACTTCACTTCCGAGGCGGACGCACGCGAAGGCGAACGCAAGGAACCGCCGCCAGAGCTGAAGGTGCAGATGGAACAGATGGATGCCCTTAGCGTCGGAGTGCCGGAATTCTTCGACCTGAAGCAGCCCTGGCTCTACTCCCCACAGTGAGCAGACGGCGTGACCCGGAAGCACCCATTCGACGTGGACGCGTTTCTGGCCAAGCCGCTGGTCGCGCGGGTCGCCACCAGCGGTCCGTCGGTGCGCCCTGTCTGGTATATCTGGGAGAACGGGGCATTCTGGTGGATCACCGGCTCCTATGCGCGCCTGCCCGAGCTGCTGGCCAAAGATCCTCGCGTCGCGCTGGTCGTCGACACCTGCGACCTGAAGACGCTCGAGGTTCTCCAGGTCACCGCGTGGGGGGAGGCCGAGGTCGTTCCCTTCGATGAGGCCCGTGCGAGGCGCAAGCTCATCCGATACCTGGGAGACGACGAGCACACCTGGCCCAGCGACTTCCGTGAGTTCGGTCCCGACACCCGGTTCGTGCGCTTTGTCCCCAACCGCCTCGTCGCACTTGACCTTTCGAAGGTTCGTCCGCTGAGCGCCAGCTTTCCATGATCACTGTGTGTCGTGAACTCGACGTTACGGACATCCCAAGCGGGGGGCTCGAAACGTCGCTGGCGTCGAGTTCACGACGCAGACACAATGAGTGGTGATGTGACTACGCCGTGGGCTTCTTGATTGCTTCGACCAGGCTCGTCCAGCTGTCGGCACCGTGGCCCGCGGCGATGGCGCGGTCGTACTGTGCCTTGACCGCGCTGGGCAGGCCGACGTCGATGCCGGCATCCGTGCTGGCGCCGACGATGTGATCGGCCGTGGCTCCCATCATGGTGACGCTGGCGAGGTCGCCCGGATAGCGGCCGTCGTCGATCTCCCGGGCGGCGCCTGTCAGGTACGAGGACATGGTGTCGAAAAGGCCGGTCGCGTAAGGCATGAACGTCTTCGCGGAGACACCCGCTGCGCCGACCAGAGCGGTGGCATGCAGGAACGCCGACAACGACGTCAGAAAGATGTCGAGCTGAGCCTGGTAGTACAGCTGCGCCAAGGCGTGGTCCTCGCCGCGGTAGTCGGGTCTCCCGATCTTCCGCAGGGTCGGCTGGTGGGCCTCGAAGACCGCCCGCGGACCGCTGTAGAAGACATACGCCGCTTCCTTGCCCACGAGCTCGGCCGGGACCATGATCCCTCCGACGACGAGTTCGGCGCCGCGCTCCGCGAGCCAGGTGGCGGCTTCGCGGGTCCTGCCCGGGGTATCCGAGCTGAGGTTGACCACCACCCGACCAGTGAGGGCGTCGCCCGCGGAGCCCAGAATGTCGTACATGGCCTGGTAATCGGTCAGGCTGAGGATGAGCAACTCGTTGGCCGCCACTGCGTCCGCAACCGTGGCCGCGCGGACCGCGCCCTCCGCCACGAGGTCATCGGCCCTGCTGGCCGTCCGGTTCCACACGGTCGTGGGGTGCCCGTTGCCCAGGAACGTGCGGACCATCGCCTGGCCCATAGGGCCCAGGCCGATGACAGTCACCGGGGCGCCGCTCTTACTCATGGTGATCTTCCTCCCTTTCAGGGATTCCGATCTTGAGCAGCTCGATCACGCCGGTGAGGTCCTCGTGGCCGTGCCCGGCGGCGACCCGCCGATCCATCAGGGGCCCTAACGGGGCGAGCAGTTCGGGGCTGATGCCCTGGTCCTGGGCGACCTGGACGAGGTTGACGTAGCTCGCGGCCTGCATCGCGAGATTGACCCAGGAACTCGGACTGGAGCCGGCTCGCCGATGTTTTGGCCGCCAAGGAAATCCTGCTCGTGCTGGACAACTGCGAGCAGCTGGTCGCACCGATCGCGAAGCTGGCCGCGCGGTTGTTGCGCGCCGCGCCGGGACTGCGGATCCTGGCCACCAGCCAGGATCCGCTCGGGCTCGCCAGCGAAGTGATCTGGGCCGTTCCGCCGCTGGAGGTCCCGGGAAGGGCCCACCTCCAGCCCAACCGCAACGCCGAGGACGTGTTCGCATCGGTGCGGGAGTTCAGCGCCGTCCGGCTGTTCGTGACCCGCGCGACCGCCGCGGCGCCGGGATTTGCTCTCGACGCGGACAACGCTGCCGCGGTCGCCACGATCTGCCGGCGGCTGGACGGGATCCCGCTGGCGTTGGAGCTGGCCGCCATCAGGGTGCGGGTACTCGGCGTGCACGAACTACTCAACCGCCTCGACGACCGGTTCCGGCTGCTGGCCGGCGGGCACCGGGATGCACCACCCCGGCAGCAGACCCTGCGCGCGATGGTCGACTGGAGCTGGGAGTTGCTGCCCGACGCGGAACGCATCGTGGCGCGCCGGCTGGCCATCCACACCGACGGGTGCGGCCTCGACGCCGCCGAGACGGTGTGCGCGGGGGATGGTGTGCGCCCCGGCGACGTCCTTGATCTGCTGGCCGGTCTTGTCGACCGCTCGCTCGTCGTCGTCCATCACGGCCAGGGAGGGGCCGAACCTCGATACCGGCTACTCGAATCCGTCGCCGCCTACTGTCTCGAACGGCTGCGCGAAGCGGACGAGCTGGCGCGCCTGCGGCAGCGGCATGGCCACCACTACATCGCGTTCGCCGAACGGGCCGATCCACAGCTTCGCGGACGCGAGCAACAACACTGGCTCGAACGGCTGGACGTGGAGGCGGCACTGGGGACTATTCACAGGCACGGGTGTTCCACGAGCGGGCGATGCAGCTGGCTGCCGAGCAAGGCTTCAAGCCAGCAGAAATGTGTGCCGAGACCGGCCTCGCGCTCGTCGCGCGCAGGGAAGGCAGGTTCGGTATTGCCAAGAAGCACCTGCGCACAGTGCTCGAATGGCACCGCCAGGTGGGCTTCGAGGCGGGCAGCACGCTGATCCTTGCCGAACTCGGCTTCATCGCTGAGCAGCGCGGAGACGGGGCATCGGCCACGAGACTTCAGCTGGAGGGCTTTGCTCTCGCCAGTCGCGTCGGTGATCCCCGGGCGATCGCGCTCGCTATGGAAGGACTCGCCGGTGCACACGCGCTCGCCGGTGAGCACGACCGCGCCGCTCGGCTTCTCGGAGCGGCCGCGACGGCGAGGGAATCGGTAGGAACGCCACTGCCGAGGGCCGAACGCGGCGACGTCGACCGGATCACCGCGACGGCCCGGAATGCACTCGGCCAGCAGGCTTTCGCGGCGGAGTTCGAACGCGGTGCCCAACTGGAGCCCTCCCGTGACGGGTGTTCGACGCGAACGGCAGGGGCGTGCTGAGCGTGACGCGGGCAGGCTGAGTCGTCGAATCCAGCTGCGGTCAGTGGCGGCGCGGCAATGGTGGTCCCGGCTCCCGGGTTCCCGCCCATAGATCACCCGTGCGCTGCACGCGAGCCAGCACCTCCGGTGCGGTGAACACCAGGTCGGACGGTTGCTGGCAGCGGCGCACCTCGTCCCAGCTCAAGGGGGTGGAGACCGTCGGTCGCTCCCGGGCCCGCAGCGCGTAGGGCGCCACCGTCGTCTTGGCCGGGTTGTTCTGGCTCCAGTCGATGAACACCTTGCCGGTGCGGACCGACTTCGCCATCCGGGACACCACCAGCTCCGGGATCTGTCCGGCGAGTTGCTCGGCCACCGCCCGTGCGTAGATCGAGGGCCGCTGCGGGTCGTGCACTCGCACCGGCGTGTAGACCTGTAGGCCCTTGCCCCCGCTGGTCTTCGGATACCCGGTCAGGCCGTCCTGTTCCAGCACGGTGCGGATCCGCTCGGCGACCCGGCAGCACTCCACGACGGTGGCCGGTGGCCCCGGGTCGAGGTCGAAGACCAGCAGGTCCGGTGGGTGCTGGGCACCGCGCGGGCCCACCGTCCACTGCGGCACGTGCAGCTCGAGCACCGCCAGGTTGGCCAGCCACACGAGACTGGCCAGGTCGTCTACCACGACGAAGTGGGCGGTCGCCGCGCCTTTGGTGCTGCCCGGGGTGGGTAGCTCGACGGTGCGTACCCAGTCCGGGGCGTGCCGGGGGACGTTCTTTTCGAAGAAGGACTTTCCGTCGACCCCGTCGGGGTAGCGGCGTAGCGTCACCGGTCGGTCGGCGAGGTAGGGCAGCAGCGTCGGGGCGATCCGGGTGTAGTAGTCGATCACCTCGCCTTTGCTGAACCCGGTGACCGGGTAGAGCACCTTGTCCAGATTGGACAGCTTGAGCCGGCGGCCCTCGACGGTGACGGTCGGGGCGTGCACCTGCCCGGTCGGCGCCGGCGGCGCGGCGTCCGGATCGGAGCCTCGGCGCACCATCCAGTCCCGGCCCTCACCGTGGGAGAAGAACACGAACCGCCCGTGAGTGCGCTGCCCGTGCAGGGTCACCGCAACCTCGTCGTCGGTCCATTTCTCGGTCTCGTAGCGGCCGGTGTCCCAGATCGTCATGGAGCCGGCGCCATACTCGCCCTTCGGGATCTCGCCGTGGAAGGTCAGGTACTCCAGCGGGTGGTCCTCGGTGTGCACTGCCAGCCGGACCTCGCCGGGCTGCGCCGGCAGGTTCTTGGGAACCGCGAAGGAGACCAGCACGCCGTTGCGCTCGAGGCGCACGTCGTAGTGCAGCCGCCGCGCGTGGTGCTCCTGGATAACGAAACGGTCCCCACCGGGACCGGCCGGTGGGTCCTCGGCAGGCACCGGTTCGGGGGTGCGCCGCGGATCCCGCCGGCGGCGGTACTCGCGAAGGTCGGCCATGCGTGCATGGTTACCGCACCTGGTTCGCTCGCGCGAGGCGTGCGCGCGACGGGCCACGCCCGGCACGATGGTTGCGTGGAGCTTGAGTCTTTTCTGGCCTGCGCTCGGGGGCTGCTGGTCATACCGTCGACTGCCGATCGCCCCGAGGACCTGTATCGGGCGCTGGATTTCGTCCTCGCTGTTGTTGGTTCGGGTTTCACGGTGGAGCGGTTCGAGTCTCGGGGTAAGCCCAGTGCGCTGGTGTACCTGGGCGCGAAGCGACCGCGTTTCCGGGTCATCTTCAATGCCCATGTGGATGTCGTACCAGCCCTGCCAGCGCAGTTCCAGCCGCGTCTGGAGGGCACTCGCCTGTACGGTCGTGGTGCTCAGGACATGAAGGTGTCCGCTTTGGTACAGGCCATGGTCTTCCGTGAGCTAGCCGGCGTGGTGACCTACCCGATCGCCCTGCAGCTGGTCACCGATGAGGAAGTCGGCGGCTGGGATGGCACGCTGCACCAACTCGAGCAAGGTGTCGATGGCGAGTTCGTCATCATCGGCGAACAGAGCCGACTGCGTGTCGTGACTGAATCCAGGGGTCTCCTCACTGCCTGCCTCCGAGCCGAGGGCCGCAGCGGGCACAGCGCCTATCAATGGCTGGGCGATAACGCGATCCTCAAGCTCATGAGCAGCCTGGACAAGTTGCTGACCAGCTATCCCGTTGCCACCGAGGAGGTGTGGCGCACCACGGTCAACCTCGCTCGCATCGAGACCACGAACAGCGCCTTCAACCAGATCCCGGCGGATGCCCAGGCATGGCTGGACATCCGCTTTCCGGCCGAGGACACCGACCTGAATGGGCGCACGGTCGACGAGATCACCGAACATCTGGCTACCTTCTGCGTGCCCGGCGTGACGGTCGCTGTGACAAGCGTCGGTCAGCCCCACTGGGTGGATCACCAGCGCCACGAGGTACGCCTACTGCAGCAAGCTGCTCGGAATCAAGGGTATCGAGCCGACATCCTGCGCAAGCATGGTGCTGCGGACTCGCGCTTCTTCTCCCAACGAGGCATTGATGCCGTCATTTTCGGTATCGGCGGAGATGGCCAGCACGGCCCGCACGAGTACGTCGACACCACCACAGTCGCGCCATACCACGGCGCGCTCACCGAATTCCTCACAGATCTGGACTCCTCCATTCCGCCACACGACCGGACTGCCTGAAAGAAACCCGGGAAGGGAGCGCTTCGACGGTTCGTGGATAAGAGCGCCCTTGGTCTCGGCGCGCTGCGTGCGGGCATCGGGGGACGATGTCATCTTCGCCGGTCATCCCGACCTACCGGAGATTCCGCTCGAACCATCAACGTCGGCTGGATTCCGAGGGCAGCTTCGTCCGGCGCTGAAGCTGATGGTGGGGTGGGCGTGACCGCGGCGCCTGTAGGGTGCTGGTTATTGATCTCACGGGGTCGAGTTCCTCGGCCTCGCCTGGGCGTGCTCGTCGAGAAAACGCTCTCGCCGAGGTCTGCCGTGGTGGTCAGCGCTGTGCCGGTTAGCGTTCGCTGTGGTTGAGTGGACTGGTGGGTGAGTTCGCGGTCTATGAGAATCTGGCGCAAGTTTTCACCGGGCATCATCGGGTCGGGCAGGGGGCATTAGGCGGTGACGGAGGCCACTCGGGCGACCGGGTGTGGGGTGTGGTGAGCGCCCACGCCTACTGGGTGTCCCGGTGTCGCTGCGCTTGCTGTGCCAGGTGGCTGCAATCCAGTTGCCGGTCCGCCGCATCTGGCAGGATGTCACACAGTCCCGTCCTCGCTAGCGGCCGGAGGAACGTTGAGCGACAAGAGTGAGCCGGACATCGGTTACGTGGATCGCTACATCGAACAGGCGGAGATGTACTCCGCAGGGCCTGACCCAGACCAGACAGCCTGCTATTCCGGACGTGATTGACTTGCGGTGGCGCAAGTCCTTCCTGGTAGAGGTCAAGGAGAAGCTTGCTCAGCTCGGATTGACGAATTGCGCGGTCTGTGAATCCGAACATCTCACGGTGCATCGGTTTCCATTCTTGGCGTTAATGGGCGATTTTCCTCCCAGGGTCAGGAATCTGGACGACCCCGAGGTGATTACCGACTGCCTTGTCCGAGTTGAGTGCGGCATTTGTGGTCACGTGATGTTGTTCGATGCTGAGCGTTTCCGGACCGCAGATGACGAGATCCTTGTGCGGGGGCTGACCGAACAGGAGGAGGATGAATTGGAACGTCGGGATCCGCTCTAGTCCGAAGTTGCTGTAACTGTGCGCAACCTGTCTTGTTGGACGACGCAGCGCACGGAGGATCTCATCGGAATTGGTATCCCGACACTGCTGGCAGCCGACAGCGCCGGAAAGGTGGCGGGGTGTGAGGGGTGCTCGTGCTCGCCGCGGCTCAGCCGGGTGCAGAGGCGTTCCAGCAGCTCGGCGTCGAGCTTGGCGGTGAGCATCGGGCCGATGTAGAGGCGGATCAGGCCCTTGTAGCGGTAGCGCTGGCGAGTGGTGTCCTCCACCTCGGCCACGTCGAGCCACTTCTCGACAATCTGGCCGACGGTGATCGCACTGCGGTGGGTGCCGCTGCTCGTCGACCTGGGTAGCCTGAGCGCGTCTTCGCTGCTCACGCGCGGTACCCCCGGCATGAGGCGGTGGGCGCAGCAGCGCGCCCACCGCTATCCGACGATCACAGCCGCCTGAAATCCCGGCTGCGGCCGATGCGTGGTCCCAGACGGCTGCTCTCAGCGCGAGTAATCAGTACAGGACATGCGTTCATCCAGAACCTGCTCCGGGTCACTACGAACTGGCCGTTGACCTTTGACACAAGCCGCCGTCGACCGTGCCCGCCCTCCCGCTAATGCAACAGTGCCCGCGCCGCAGCACAACGTCGCGTCGAAACCCGAATAGTTACAACCCGCGTTAGTGATCATACGCTTATATTGGACATTCTACGAAAAATCTTCAGAAGGGGACCGCTGGATCATGCTACTCTGGATCGCAATGCAAACAGATTGTAGGATCAGAGTGGTTCGCCGCTATTCGGTTGCCTTGTGTCGCGAACTTGCAGTTTCGGAGAGGATTAAAATGCGGGTTGAGCTTACTCTCGACCAAATCGAGCAGTATGCCGAACAGGGCTTTTTGCTCATACCTGATCTCATGCATGAAGAAGTCGGGGTGATCAGGAAAAACATTGAGCATTCGGCTACGGATGCCACATCAGGGCAGATGCTCGAGAAAGACGGTCGCACGCTGGCGGGACTGCGCGGGACGCATTTTACTAACGAGTTCTTCGCGCGGCTTGTCCGGCACCCGAAAATACTCGTCCCCGCCCAACGACTGTTGGATTCGGATGTCTACGTCTATCAATTCAAGATCAACATGAAGCGAGCATTCAAAGGGGATATGTGGCGATGGCACCAGGACTTCAGCTACTGGCACCACGAGGACGGAATGCCCGCTCCCCAGGCTTTGACCGCCGTCATATTCATTGATCGGGCGGACGAAACCAATGGACCACTTCTGCTGATACCAGGTTCGCACCGCTCGGGCTTGATACTGGTAGAGCGGTCTGGGCCGACCGCATCCGACACGCAGCGTTGGGCTTCGAACCTCACTGCGGGTGTGAATTATACTGTACCTGACCAGGTAGTTGTTGAACTGGCGCAAAAATATGGGATAACCGCCGCGATGGGGGAACCGGGGACGGTTTTGTTCTTCGCTCCGAATGTCGTCCACGGCTCCCCTCAAAATATGTCACCGTTCGACCGCACGATGTTGTTCACGACATACAACAGCGTCGATAACTGCCTCCGCGAGGTGAAGAATCCCCGACCGGATTTTCTCGTTACACGGAATGGTGGTCCTATTTCTCCCCTTGACGAAGAGCTGATCTAAGCCCTGTCAAGTCGTCGCTCGACGAGTTAGGCAACACCTCGCGTTGGGGCAATCGAGCCGAAGAAGGCACGATATGGCGTGGCAGTGTTGCTGGCTGGCGAGATTTTGTAGGTCGAGGTATGCACGACCCGCGGTGGTTCCACCAAAGCCCGGAAAGCTGGTAAGGATCGCCGCAGCGGGATGCTGGACGTCTCCAGGCCCGCCCGATGAAGTAGTGCGCATAGCTGATCATCAACTACCGTGAGACACGGCTGGCTCGCTGACGGGTAGCTGTTCAGCTGGGTTTGAGGGCTGGCGGTAGCCATGCGCCGGTGGTGAAGAGTTGGCGGAGGGCGTCGAGTTTGTCGATGCCCCATTTGGTCGCGGTGTCGAGGTAGGAGTGCACGATCG
>JBOHGH010000138.1:0-11369 GCA_050699975.1 Pseudonocardiaceae bacterium
GGTCCCGCCCGCCCTGCGAGCTCGCGGCATCACCGCGCGTGAGGCGGAAGTGCTCGCGCTCGTCGTCACCGGGCTGACCAACGCGCAGACAGCCGAGCGGCTGTTTCTGTCCCGGCGCACCGTGGACACCCACGTGGCGCGGCTGCTCGCCAAGATCGGCTCCGCTGATCGCACCGAGCTGCGGCGGTGGGCCGGCGACGCCGCGAAGACCGCACATCAAGATCGCTCGCAACGCTGACGAGCGGATAACTGCTTCCGGCAGCCAGGTAAGTTTGCACGGTTGCGGAAGCCACGGTGGCCCCGGCTGGCAGTGATCGCGCAACGCCTCAATGAACGCGGCCCGCGCAACCGTTCCAACTCCGACCCGGCAGCAGCCACGCGGAAACCTATTCTACAAGCAAGCCACCGAACGGCTCATACAAGCCAGATTGAATGTGTTGCGCGTGGACTGCAACCAGCAAGCCGCCCACCACGCTGCCGCGCACATCCTCGACCGCCTCACCACCTTCTTCGCGCCCCCGAAGGAGCAGGAATGAACCCCCAGACTCCAGACCGCCTGCCCCCCGAGCTTGAGGCCCTGATCAGCCTCGCTACCCGCACGCTCAACGAGCACACCAACGACGCCTACCTGTGTGCAGCAGGGCCAACGGTTCCAATAAGCCCTGCCTGGTCGGGACGACAGGATTTGAACCTGCGACCCCTTGACCCCCAGGAGCGCGCAACACCTCTCTGCCTCCCTCGATCTGCGATGCGATCCGGTCGCGCACCGTGCTGTTGGTGCCGGGTTGTCGTCTGCGTTGTCGTCACTACTGTCGTCAACTCGCTGCCGGGCTGGCTGCTTCTCTGCCCTCCCCCAGCCAGGCTCCTCGACGTCACAGCGGGGTCAACGGTGGTGGGATGCCATCGTGATGCGCCGCGCGGCGCCGGCTGGCTCCAGTGTCATGTCGTGGACGATCGGAGGGCCGTATGAGTGGAGAGCATTGTTGACCGGCTTGCTCACGGTGAGCACCGGCGAAGCACAGCGTGAGGGATCCGGTGGCGGACAGGTGGAGGTGCGTGGTGCCGTGCGGGTAGGTGAGGTGGTCAGAGTAGCTCTCGCTCGATGGTGCGCTGCGCCACCACGGCGCTATTCCCTATTACTTCTGGTAGCAGGCTTAGCAGTGAGCGGCGCGGTGGTGCTGTTGCTGGTCACGAACAGGCACCAGTTTATTGACCTGGCGGTCTACCGGTTCGGCGTACAAGCCTGGTGGGGCGGCCGGGACATCTACGGTGCGTTGCCGCCCACATCCGCGGGCATCGTGCTGCCTTACATCTATCCGCCGTTCTCGGCGCTGGTGCTTCTGCCGTTCACGGTGACGCCGTGGGCGGTGGCCGTGAGGGCCACGTTTGTGCTGTCCGTTGTGGCATTGGCGATCACGTTGTACGTGGTGGCGCGCCGGTTCTGGCCGGACGGCGGCCGACGCGGCGCGCTCACTGTCAGCGCCGTGGCGCTACCACTGGCTATGGTGCTTGAACCGGTGCGCGAGACCTTGGGCTTCGGCCAGATCAACCTGTGGCTGATGGCGCTGGTCACCGTCGACTGTTTGACCCGCAAGCCCTGGTGGCCACGGGGACTCCTGGTTGGGTTGGCCGCCGCAATCAAGATCACTCCGGTCGCATTCGTGCTCTTCTTTGTGCTGCGTAAGGATTTCCGGTCGGTGCGCAACGCCGCGATTGGTGGCGGCGCCGCAACCGCGGTTGGGTTCGTCGTGGCTCCTCAGGAGTCGGTGAAATACTGGTTCGGCGGCCTGGCCGGCGCCTCGGGGATCAGCGGGGCGCCCTACGCCACGAACCAGACCATCACCGCCGCGCTGGCCAGGTTGGGCTTTTCCGATTCCTGGCAGCTCGGGCTCAGGGTGGTGCTCACCCTCGCGGTGCTCGGCGCGGCAGTCGTCATCATGGTGCGGGTGGATCCCCCGCTGGCGCTGATGGTCAACGCTGCCGCAGCCCTTGTCGTCTCGCCGACCTCGTGGTCGCACCATTGGGTCTGGATTGCGCCCACGATGCTGGTGCTGACCGGTTATGCGATGCGAGCCGACAAGGGACGGTGGACCGCGGTGGTGGCAGTAACCGCAGCAGTTTTCGTCACCGCACCCCATCAAATGCTGCCGAGGGGCGCCGACCGCAGATTCGACTGGGCGGTGTGGCAGCACTTCGTCGGCAACGCCTTTCTGCTGGTGACATTGGCAGCGTTGTTTGCCGGGGCCTGGTCGTTAGGGCGTCGTCCGGCCTGGCATGACCCCCACACCCGGAGTATTACCAACAGGCTCTCGCCTTAGCCACAAGGCAGAAGCGCGGCGTCCCAGTTGATCACAGGTACGGCCGTTGATTGGCCATGTTCACGACCAATGAACAACATGACCGTAACCAAGAACCATGATGACCAGTGTGGCGCCGCCGCCACGACCGGAACACGACCAGCCCGTGCGGGGCCAGGACCCGGTGCACCGTGATCCGCGCCGCCGCTGGCTCCAACGTACCCGGTTCAGCTGTGCGCGATGGACCGGGCAGGAGACGGTTGCCTGGCCGGTGGCAGGGTCGGGCAGCGTGTGCCTCAAACGCTGGGCTCAGCACCAGGGATCAGTACCGGGCACGCCGTCGGGGATTACCTCAAACTTACTGGCTTCACCAGATCGCAGAGCCGGCGGTGCGCCGGACGACGTTCGCCTCCTTCGAGCCGCTGGTACGGCTTTACCTGATCCCTGGGCTCGGTCGGCGCCGGCTGCGGGGCTCACCGGCGCCGACATCCGGACCCGGCTGAACACCGTCTGTCAAGGGACAGCCTGACTTCCCTCTGGGTGGACAGTTGATCTCCCTGCTGGCGGACAGCTCATTTCCCCGTCCGCGGTCACTGTCGTGCAGACCTGCCAGTGCTGCGCCCAAGGCAAGGACGCCCGGCGGCCGAGAAGCCGGGAGGCAAGCTGCGGTGTTGCGCCAGGGCGAGTGCTGCGGTTCGGTGCCGTCCAATATCACGGTGCGCTACTGCTGAAGCTGCTCCGTGCCGCGCTACCGGCCGCGACCGAGGAAGAACCGATCGAACGCGATGTCGCATGTCTGGTCAAGCTCCGCGCCACGGACGTGAGGAAGATTGCTCCGCTGTCGGTCCAAGAGTCCCGGCGCTTTCTCGCCATGGCCCGAACGCATCGCCTCTCCGCACTGTGGGCCGTCGCACCGCGATCGTCACCAACCATGAAGAAAGCCCGCTGACCTGGTGTTTCGACATGAGTCAGCGGGCTTCCTGTTGGTCGGGACGACAGGATTTGAACCTGCGACCCCTTGACCCCCAGGACGTGGGAGTAGGCGTCTGTCCTGGTCAATGGTGGTGCCAGTCCCGTGTGCGCGACCAGTCGACGTGCGGGTCGTTTGCCGGCGGGCAGGGCGTGTGGTCCCCAAGTGGTCCCCAACCGCACTCTTCGTTCCGAACCCGGACCCGCCGTCTGGCGGAGCGTCGTAGCCGACCATCTGCGCTCGTCGCAGTGCTATTCCGTGTCAGCCCGCGCGATGACGTGCCGGGTGTCGTGATGCCTTCCGATGCGGGGAACTTCGGAGCATCAGTGCGCTGCCGCATCGAGTGTAAATGTCACGCGGCGAACTCGTTCCGCATCGCGACTCCGCCTCGCTGGGTTGCTTCATAGACAGCTGCGTCGGTCGAGTAGGTCATCGGGCGTCCTGTCGTTGAGGACGTGGCGGCGGACGGCCGGAACTCCTACCGTGGCCGAGTGGCCGACCTCCCACACCGGGCCATCGCCGACCGGATCGCTGAGCACCTTCGGCGCGGTGAACTGCTCGACCTCGCTCCGGACCTGGCCCTCGGGCCGCTAGTCGATGAGGGGGTGATGACGTCCTGGGATGGCACCCGCTCCATCGCCGCAGACGACCTCCGCGACCTGCTTCGTGGCCGCGTTGTCACCGACCCAGACCCGCGAGGATTGCGCTTGCGCGCTGCCCGCATCCACGGTCGACTCGACCTGGACAACCTGACCACGACCGTCAAGCTGACTCTGCTTGACTGTCTGCTGGATGAGGGCATCACCGCCGAGGCCGCTCACCTGCCGGGACTGTCACTGCGGCGATGCCTGCTGACCCATCCGTCGAAGCCGGCACTGTATGCCGATGAGCTGCGCGCCGATGCCGGGGTGTCTTTCGACGGTTCCACGATTCTCGCGTCGACCGCCGAGGGCGCCATGCGGATGATCGGGGCGCAGATCGGCGGTGAGCTGGACTGTTCCGGGGCCACTATCACCAACCCTTCTGGCCCCGCCCTGCACGGCGAGCGCCTCCAGGTCGCTGGCAACGTGTCCCTGAAGGGGGGCTTCACCGCCGACGGCGATGGCGAACTGGGCGCGGTGCGGCTGGCCGGGGCGCGCATCGGCGGCCACCTGGACTGCTCCGGCGCCACCATTCGCAACCGCTCTGGCCCCGCGCTACGGGCCGGGGGCGGCTTCCAGGTGGTCGGCAGGGTCTTCTTGCGCTCGGGTTTCATCGCCGATGGAGCCGGTGAGAGGGGCGCGGTGCGGTTAGCCGGGGCGCAGATCGGCGGTGAGCTGGACTGTTCCGGGGCCACTATCACCAGCCCTTCTGGCCCCGCCCTGCACGGCGAGGACCTCCAGGTCGCTGGCAACGTGTCCCTGAAGGGGGGCTTCACCGCCGACGGCGATGGCGAACTGGGCGCGGTGCGGCTGGCCGGGGCGCGCATCGGCGGGAAGCTGGATTGTTCTGGTGCAGTGGTGGGAAGCCGGTCGGACCCGCAGCATCGGTGGGCTCTGGACGGGTTGACCTACACAGGCCTGCCGCTCGACCCGCTCGGTAATGGCAGGGTTGGCTGGCTCGACCTATTCCGGACCGCCACCCCGGCGTATGCGGCGCAGCCCTTCCAACAGCTGGCATCGGTGTACCGGGCCGCGGGACACGACCGCGACGTACGTCAGATCCTCGTCGCCCAGCGCCAAACTCAACTCGACCGCGGAGTGCTTACCGGACGCGGTGATCGGTTGTGGGCGAGGACCACCGGCGTCACGGTCGGCTACGGTTATCAGCCCTGGCGGGCTTTGCTGTTCCTGCTAGGCGTTGTGGTCATCTCGGTCGTGCTTGCCGTCACCCTCGGATCCCACGGAGCGCTCGTCCATCCGCAGGACCCTAAGAATCCCACGGCAGCGACTATCCCCTGTACGGTCACCGAACGGGTCGACGTGGGCTTTGAGGTCGGCGCCCCATTCCTGGACACCCACGCCCGGGACCGCTGCACCACCACCAACACCGTCACGGGAATTGCGCTGAGCTACAGCATCTCGGGCCTGCAGCTACTGACCGCGGCGCTTGCCGCCCTATTTATCGCCGGCTTCACCGGCATCGTGCGCAAGACATAGAGGCGCCCCGAACCTGCCCAGCAAAGGTACCTCTGACATAGGAGTGCCGAAGACCGCTGGGGGTAACACCGGGCGAAGCGGGCATCCCGTCGCGTCGGCGGGCTTGTCCTGTAGCAGGCCAGGCGCAGGGGTCGAAGTGGAGCACCCGACGGCTGAACGACCTCGATTCCTGCGCCTGGCCTGCTACACCTTCGGCGCCGACGGGACGGGATACCCGCGCTACCCTGGTGCCCCACCACTCTCGCGCCCAGCCCTGGGCCCATCCCGGAGCGAGGCCCGCCGGAGGCACGGTTGATCTCAGATCCGATTGTGCTCTTCGGTGTGAACGCTGATTGGCCGTACTTCCGCGTACCTCCGCGTGTCATTACGCGCCGCTGAGCTGCGGCGACATGCTGATGTGTACCGGTCCGCACGTACTGGTTGCGTCGCTTCCGCTGACCGCTTGCTGACGATGATCATGTTAACGCCAGCCTGGGAGGCCGCGCCCGGTGGTGCACTCTCGGTGCGGGCATCCTGGTGTCCTTGATTCGGTCGTCCGCTGGGTATGAGGCGAATGGGAACGTCCCGTGCCCGACTCATCGAGTACTGCCTTGTGCGCTCCCAGTTTGGACTCGGGTCGTACCACAGCTGCGCGCGAATCGCTAGTTGGTGTAAAACTGGTGAATGGTCGCGCTGTCGGCGGAAGCCGAAGTGTGCGGGCGCCGTTGAAGAGCCCTTGCTCGTCGTTGTTCGGGATTGGAGGCCGTAGGTGAATCTTGACGCTTACACCATGGACTGGCTGGATGGCCAGGTTCAAGCGCCGCCGAAGGACGATCCGCATCGCCGTGAAAGTGTCCATTCACGGGTTGAGCTGTGATGTCACGCCGTTGAGACTGTGGGGAGCCAAGGGTTGCCGGTGAGGGCGGTTTGGATGGCGTCGATGGGGTTAACGCCGTGGTTGCGGGCGCTGACTAGTGTAGTGTCTCATTATTGATTTTCCACTTGCTGGAGGGCGACCCGTCCACGGGCGACCTTGGCGAGGATCTGCTCGGCGGTCGCGGTCCACACGAATGGTTTCGGGTTTTCATTGTTGACTCTCAGGTAGTCCTCAATCGCGGTAACGAGGTCATTCACACTGTGGAAAACACCCCGGCGGATGGCCTTTTCGGTCAGCTCCCGAAACCACCGTTCCACCAGATTGAGCCACGACGAGGAGGTGGGGATGAAGTGCAGATGAAACCGCGGGTGTTTCGTCAGCCATTTTTTGACGTCGGCATGTTTGTGGGTGCCGTAATTGTCACAGATCATGTGGATCTGCAGTCCCTTGGGCACCTCGCGGTCGATGACACGCAGAAACTTCAAGAACTCGGTGTTGCGATGGCGTGGCAGGCAGCGGCCGATCACTGTTCCGGTAAGCACGTTCAGCGCGGCGAACAGTGTGGTGGTGCCGTGGCGTTTGTAGTCGTGGGTCATCGTGCCCGCCCGGCCCTTCTTCATCGGCAGGGACGGCTGAGTGCGGTCCAGGGCCTGGGATCTGGCTCTTCTCGTCCATGCACAGCACCACGGCCTGGTCCGGCGGGTTCAGGTACAGACCCACCACGTCGACGAGCTTCTCCTCGAAGTGGCGATCGTTGGAGAGTTTGAAGGTCTTGACCAGGTGCGGCTTGAGCCCTCGCGCCGACCAGATCCGCTGCACCGACGCCGAACTCACCCCCCCAGCTTTTTTGGCCATCGATCGGCACGACCAATGCGTCTCGCCGTCCGGTTTCGAGTGCAGCGTCAAATCCACGATCTCGGCGACCTTCTCATCACTAATCGATGGCTTCGGGCCTCGCCCCTCGGCCACTTCACCGAATCCGGCCAGCCCGTCTTTCTCGAACTGGGCACGCCAGGCGAGCACGGTCGGACGCGAGACTCCGGCCACCTCGCTGATCTCGGAATTCGACACACCATCGGCAGCAAACAGCAATACCCGGGCCCGTTGCACCAACCGGTACGCCGCGGCCCGCGAACCGGCCAAGGTCTCCAAAACTTCTCGTTGCCCATCGGATATCGCCAACGGCGCCGCTGCTCGACTCATGCCTCACAGAATACTGCACTGTAAACTCAATTGCAAGACACTACACTAGGTAGGAGCGGCCGCGGCAGTATTGGGCGAGGGTGGTCAGCGTGTGCCAGTAGCCGGAGACGGCCTGATGTCGTTTGGGGCCTTTGAGGGCCTGCTCACTGGCGTTGTTTGTCCAGGGCACGGCGAGGTTTCGGGTGAAGGTCCAGACTTGGTCGGCCTTGTCGTGGAGGCGTTTGGCGAGGTTGTATCCGGGGTGGTTGCCTTTGGCCCAGTCGCGGTGCCGGTTGGTGGTGATGCCCCAGGCGACTGCTTGGTCGTAGCGTTGGCGCAGGTCGGCGAGTAGTCGGGGGTCGAGTTGGTCGCGCTGGTCGGTGGTGGCCTCGGTGACCGCGGCGGCGGCCTCGCGCAGCACGGTGATGACCTCACCGGCCCATTTCTGTTGGGTGGGGTGCAGTTCGTGGACACCTTTGGCGTGGCGGATGAGGTGCGCTGCGCACTGCTGGACACCGGCGAGCTGGGTGTCGAACTGGTGCCAGGCGGTGTAGTCGTCTCTGACCAGGTAACCGGCGTAGCCTTCCAGCACACCCAGGCCCGCGATGTCGGTCTTGGAGCGCGAACCCATCGCCGCGTAGTAGACCAGCCGCGCATCGGGGGTGCGTACGGTGACCGCGTGCGGGGACCCGGACACGGGTTGGCCGTGCTCATCGGTGTTTTTGCTGATCACGTTGGTCGGGGTCTCATCGGCGCACAGGACGTCCTCAGCGCCCAGCGCGGTTTTCATCGCCTCATCGAACCCGGAGGCCTCCAGGCGCTGGGCGAAGCGCTCCAGGGCGCGGGCGACGAACCCGACCGACACTGGGGCGGAAAGCATCATGGCCATCAGCGCCGCGGTCCGCTCCAGGGGCACGTTGCCCTCGCTGGCCAACAGGATCGCCGCGGCATTGACGTTCGGCCCGTACACCACGTTGCCGGCCGCCCCAAACGGCGCCGCCGCAGTGGTCGTCTTCCCGCAGCCACAGCGCCGCCGCGGCAGCAGGTAGTGCACCTTCTCCAGCGTGACCGCCAAGATGTCCCACACCTGCGCCCAGCTCATCCCCGCATCCGCGGCATCCCCAAGATCCCCGCCACACCCACAACACTCACCCGGCGGCGGCAGTGTCTCGGTCCGATCCGGCGTCACCGTCGGCGCCAACCCCGAGTCCTTACGGCCCGGCTGCCCACCAGGCTTGCGCTCCTTGGAGCTCTCCCGAGATGAGCGATCCGCCCGCCGCTTGGCCTTCGCCTCGATCGAGTCCTTCGACGGCGGTGTCGAGGAGTTCGTCGAGTTCATCCCCAGCCGCCGCCTCAACTCGGCGTTCTCCGCCTCCAACCTCTCCACCCGAGCCGCCAACCCCGCCACCAGCGCAGCAAGCTCCTGATACGAAGGCTCAGGCGGCTCGGGCGCGGACACAACCCAGATGATCAACGATCAAAGACCCAACAACGAGCCCGACACGCCGTCACCGATCACCAACACCCAACAAGATCAACTCACTGGTGACGGCCCAGCTCAACGAGACCCCTGAATGGACACCCGTGAAAGTATCGATATCTACCAGGCTTCTATCCACAGTATTGCCAAAGTATTTCTGGCTCTGGGTAGGGCTGGTCGCCTCGAACTCGCGGAGGCGGTCCTCTTGGATGAGCGCCGCATCGGTGGGGTCGAGCGCATGAGCTACGCAGAATTTGCAGGAGGCGCGGCGCTCGTGGCTGGCGAAGCTGGCATTCATACGCTCGCCGTGGTCGCTGAGTCCGGTAGCTACAAGTCGTGGTCTAGCTACGCGATTGACTCGCTGTGGCTAGCGGCGTCTGGCAAGCAGATTCCTCACGAGGGCTATGCGGCAGCGGTGTCGGACATCCGGTTCCCCGTGAACGAAACGGTCAGAATCCGTGCACGGGAAATTCTTGACGAGATTATCGTTGCCTCTAAGGAAAACCTCGGCCTTTTCTCGAAGATCATGACACTTGCGAGCAATGAGGCTAACAAAAATCAGGTAATGGGCGGCGTAAACGAGTTTGCTGAGCATGTAATGAAAATCTTTGCTGCGGGCTCCATTACGGTACCTGCGTCCGTGTTGGAGGATTTCGAGAGCCTCGTGTCGAAGAACCTGCCGGAGGAAAAGTACCAGGAGTTCCTCAAGTCCGCCCCAACATGCTGGACCCACTTGCGGCGGAAGTCATTCCGAAGCATCGACTCGGTGACGACTACATCACAGACTTTGTCATTCGGCGCCACGACCGGCGGTATCTCGTGGTGGAAATCGAGAAGCCGCAGGATCGGATATTTACCCCGAGGAACGACTTCACTGCGGAATTCTCGCACGCGATGGGGCAGGTGCTGGATTTTCAGGGTTGGGTTGCGGAGCGCGCGGATTACGCGCGCAGCAATTTGCCCAACATTGAGAATCCACGGGGACTTCTTGTCATGGGCAGTAGGTCGGCCTTGACCGAATACCAGGAGAAGAAGTTGAGACGATGGTGCATAAATAGCAACTCAATCGAGGTCGCCACATTTGATGATTTAGTTATTTCGGGTCGACAGCTTCTCGCTAGCATGCGGGCATATATTGACTGATCAATGAGTGGCACTACTTCTCGGAGGTCAAGGCGGCAGCCCAGAGTGGGTGATCGGCGTACTCGTCGGGCGAGTTGCTGTACGGCGGCGATGCGGCCGTGCGGAGGTAGCGCGAGCCGGTGCTGACGTAGGTACGGACGGATGATCACAGCCGCCATGAGCAACCCCTGTCGCAGCCGCGCGCCGAGGTATCCCCGAGGGCCCTAGTCCCAAAGCCGTGAAGTTAGGCGGCGGATCGTGTTGTCAAGGATCGACGACCGCGAGTATGTCGATCTTGATGGTGGTGTTGCGGCTGGGTCCGTGGACGCGGCCGGTGGCGGTCTTGGCGGCGTAGTTGGAGATCGCTCGTTTGACCACCCGGGGGGTGGTGCGCGGCCGGCGGGCGGGCATGACAGCGTCCAGGACGTGGTGGCCGATGACACCGACGAGGTCGATGGCGGTGTCGGCGATCACCCCGGCAGCTTGGATGAGCTGGTCACGGGCGGCGTTGAGGGCGACGGTGAAGCTGCCGCGGTCCGGGTCGATGCCGGGCCGGGTGATGGTGGCGTCGGTGATCGCGATGCGCAGCGCCTGGTAGGTCACGAGCAGGGCGTAGATCTCCTGGTCGACACCGCCCGGGGTGCGGGCGCGCAGCACCCGTCCGCCCAGGATCGTGGACTTCAGCTCCAGGAACGAGGTCTCGATCTCCCACCGTTGATGGTAGAGCCCGATGATGTCCTGGCCGGGGCAGTCGGGGTCGAGCAGGGTGCTCACCAGTGTGTAGGTCTCGCTGCGCCGTCCGGCGCTGGTGACGATGGTGACGGTGGCGCGGATGACGCGGACCTCGACGGGGCCCATCCGGGACACATATGACCCGCCGGGCAAGCGACGACAGACCGGGAGCTTGCGGCCGTTCTTGACCCGGATCAGCAGCTCGGCGCCGGTGTCGGCGATCGCGGCGATCAACCCTTGGGCGGCGAAGTTGCGGTTGGCCAGGACGATCATCCCGCGGTGCAGGGAGCGCAGCAGGTCTCGGGTGTAGGTGGTCTCTCCGATGCTGCTCGACCCGAACGTCGCGTCGATGACGGCGCGGGTGCCGCAGGTGACCAGCGCCAGAAGCCGGATCATCGGGTAGCCGGTGCCGCCGTGGTGCCCACCGCCGCGGCCGAACACCCCTAGGTTCGCCGGGCTGTCCGGGCAGCACATCATGGTGCCGTCGATGGCGGTGACCAGCAGTCCACGCCAGTACACGCCCTTGGTGGCCGGGGCCGCGGCCGGGCCGCGGAGCAGGTCGAGCAGGGCCCTCAGCGGTGCGGCGCCGAGC
>JBOHGH010000139.1:0-11263 GCA_050699975.1 Pseudonocardiaceae bacterium
GGCCGACACGGTCGCTGCCACGGTCGAGTTCGAACATGATCAGATCCTCCGGGACAGGTCGGAGAACCCATCGGATGTTGTCTGATAGACACGCCGATCTGCGTCACGAAGTCAGACGCAAACCAGGACGCCGACTCGCCGGGCGCTCGTGATCGCGACCGCATCCACAGGGCGAGCGGACGTTGGGCATGAGAACCTTGGCACTTGCCCGTTGGCGGGCCGTCCCCTATGGGCACGGTCGTTTCAAGATCGACAGGTGTGCTCGGGGCAGGCTTGGGCTGGGCCCGAAAGTGATGGGTCACCAGCTGCGCGGCTATCCCGCCACGTCGGCACCGGAGGCGTAGCAGACCAGGGGCAGGGGTCCATGTCGTTCAGCCTCCGGGTGCTCCACATGGACCCCTGCCCCTGCCCCGCTCCGAGGCAAGCTCGCCGACGCGACGGGATACCCGCTGTCATCCCCCATCTCCTGCGGCATACTGGCGGCACCTCGCGCCCTGGTGATCTTGGTGCGTGCCCCTTGCGTGCCTGTTTCCACGGGGACTCACGGGGAATCACCGACCATGACGGACAGAACCTCACTGACCGTGCATGGGAATGCTTCCCAGCTCACGGTGCGTGACGGCCCGCTCCTTTGCAAGGCGGGAGTCGGGCACGGCGCGCCGTGCCACACGCGTGCCACAAGAGGGTCAGCAACGGTCAACTGGGGTCACCCGTGACAACAGCAGGACGCAGGTCAGGGCCCGGACCATGGCAGTGCTATAGGGTTCCCAAGCTCACAACCAAACACAAGCGCCTCCGGCGGGCCTAGCTCCGGGATGGCTCCAGGACCAGATCCGGGTAGTGGGGGTCACCAGGGGAGCGGGTATCCCGTCGCGTCGGCGCCAGAGGCGTAGCGGATCGAGGGGTAGGGCTCCAGATCGTTCAGCCGTTGGGTGCTCCATCTGGAGCCCTACCCCTCGATCCGCTTCGAGACAACTCGCCGACGCGACGGGATACCCGCTCCCCGCCCCGCCCTGCGGCAGGCCAACACCCCGCGTGTGCCATTAGCGTGCCATTAACAGCGGTCAACCACGGTCAATAGCGGGGCACTGTGACCCGGCCTGACCACCGATCGAGGCTTCTGACGGCGCGGTGGCCGCAGCCTTCCAAGCTGGCCATGCAACCACAGCAGCACCGTTCGTTGGCCCGTTGGTCGACCTTGTCGCCGAGCACCGGGAACAGGAAGACCCGAGCCGTGCCCTCCATGTGTCGCAGGGTTGAATCTTGCAGCAGGGAACTTTCTCGACCACGCATCACGACCTGCGCACGCCAAGCTGCCTTTTGCCAGACAAGACCTACAACTCGCTCTATTAGCCAGTTCTCGGCTCCACAAGATGAGCGTAGGCAACGATATTGTCCTCGTAGCTACGTGCTCGCTCATCGAAATCTCCACCGCAGGTGATCAATCGCAATCCAGCGTGATCAATATTTCCGTAGACGGCATCGCTCGGAAATTCGCGCTTCGGATACTGCTCAACTTTTGTGACCAAGAATATCGCGGTTGTACCGTCCTGGCGCTCCACCGACACCTCATCACCAGGCGCGAGCTCGTCGAGTTTGTAGAACACTCCAGGCTTGCCGTTCCAGTCGACATGTGCAGCGATCACGGCGGGGCCGATCTCGCCAGGAGTGGGTGCCTGGGTGTACCAGCCAGCGATCTCGCCGTCGGGCGGCACCTCCAGCGTCCCATCCTGCTGAAGTCCCAGATCCATCAGGTCGGTATCGACTCCAATCGAAGGGACATGGAGGTGCACCGGTTTCGACTCGGGCATCCCCGCAAACGTGGGTGCCTTCGATGCGTTCGGTACGGCGGCGGTAGGCGACGCGGTGATGCGTCCGGTCGCTACCGGTTCTGGTCGCGGTATCTCAGGTTCGGTCGTGCAGCCTGCGAAAAGCAGCGCTGCTACCCCTGCCAAGACCATGGCCCGGCAGGGGTGGTGCTGCGTGGAGCGGTAGCGCATCCGGGTCCTGTTGTCGCTCACCTTCCCTGCAACACGCCACGACGCGCAGCGACAGCGACACCGCCAGCCGTAGCGAGCACCAGTCCGCCCACCAGGTAGCCAACCCCGTCGTGACCGGACGTCGAGCCGTCACCGGTGTCAACGGCACCCGCGGGCACCTCCACCTGGTTCGCGTCACCGGTGTTCTTGCCAGCGGTGCTGTCGTCGCCGGTGCTGTTATCGCCGCCACTGACTTCGTCAGGCAGGCTTTCGCAGGCGACTCCGTCATCGTCGCTGTCGAGGTTATGCGGGTCGCTGGTGTCCTGCACGTACACGGCCTGGGCTTCCTCCTGCGTCTTAAAGTCCGAGCAGTCGAGGTCGCCCTGGGCAACAGCGGTACCGGCCAGTAGAAACGATGCGGCGGCGGCCAAGATCGCAGCGGCCGTCATGGTGCGGATACGAGACATACGGATCCTTACGAGCGACAGGGAGTAACTTCTTAAACTCATCTTTGTGGAGCATATCACCCATTTCGTCGCTTCCAGATCCACTTCCGTTACAACACGCACGTCACACCGCTGACCACTCTTGTAGGACGTGGGTGGTCCCCCAGGTAGCCACGCTGGCGAACCTGCACGGCGCCATCCCCCACCAGAACCGTCGCTCCCGCGACCCGCCTCCTATCCGCCCTCGCACCAAGCTGGGGTTTACAGGAGATCATCGTTGATGAGCCGCACCAGGACGTGGTTAACGATGCCTTCCCCTCATACGTCCCTCGGATCGTCCATGCCGCGACGCCAGGGGCAACGGCGCTGCGCTTCGCTGGGCGATGGCCTCCTGCCACCGTTGACCCCGCCGTCACGTCGAGGAGCCTGGCCGGGGCAGGGGGGATCGCGAGGGAATAGGGCCAGTCCCAGCTCGGCGGCTGACTGACGACAGCGGTGACGACAACGCAGACGACAACCTGGCACCCACAGCACCGTGCAGGGCCGGGTCGCGTCGCAGATAAAAGGAGCCGGAGAGAGGTTGCGCGCTCCTGGGGGTCAAGAGGGCTCCCGCCTTGGTTATCACGCAGGGCGCCGGGCTGCCATCGCGTGACCGCAATTCTGACCGCAATGAGCAGCACCGTGCCGCGCTCGAACACCACCTGGCGAACACCGCACGCCCACGTCATGCGGTCCGATCAGGGACTGCATGCATCTGTTAATCGCAGGGACACTGCCCCGCACGGTCAGGCAGTTGGCGCAGATCTCCAGCAAGATCATGCCGTCTCCATGCCGTGAGACGTCGGCGAGAGGTGACGAAGGCTGACAACCACCGAGCACTGTCCACGCAGGTCAGCCGCCGCGTGGCCGGGCGACACCGAGGCTCTGCTCTGCCAGCCGTCAGAAGCGGTAATAGAGGAACGGACTGAAGGTGCCGGTGGCGACGAGGAGCGTGGAGTAGAACAGCCCGACGGTCATCACGCCGACCCGCAGCGCGGTGGCCGGCCTGGACCGCACCGATTCGAGGTACCGGCCGGTGATCAGCCTGACCGGCAGCAGGAACACCAGCGCGGCTAGCAGCAGGATCGCCAGTCGCTGGTTGGTCAGCGAGGCGTCCACGACATCGGTCAGCCCGCCGAGATCGAGAATCACCATATGCTGTACGAAGACTAGCGCGGTGCCGAGGTTCGGCGATCGGAACAGTACCCAGCCGAACACCACGATGAGCAGGGTCAGCGCCCGGCGCCCCAACCGATGCCCGGGCTCGACCGGCGCAACTCCCCACCCACAACGGCGCTCGATCACCAGTGCCGTGCCGTGGTAAAGCCCCCAGAGCAGGAAGGTCCAGTTCGCGCCGTGCCAGAGCCCGACGAGCGCGAACACGATCCACAGATTGCGGTAGGTGGTCTGAACTCCCTGCCGGTTTCCTCCGAGTGGGATATACAGGTAGTCGCGGAACCATCGGGACAGCGATATGTGCCAGCGC
The DNA here is from genome assembly GCA_050699975.1 of Pseudonocardiaceae bacterium. Taxonomy (GTDB): domain Bacteria; phylum Actinomycetota; class Actinomycetes; order Mycobacteriales; family Pseudonocardiaceae. The sequence goes on from JBOHGH010000139.1 coordinate 3,951, forward strand.
CGCCAGAACTCGGTAATACTCGCCGACGAGTACGGGCGCGCGAAATTCTCCGGCAGCCTGAACCCGAGCATCCTCCCCAGCCCGATGGCCATGTCTGAATACCCGGAGAAGTCGAAGTACAGCTGCAAGGTGTAAGCGATCGCCCCCAGCCAGGCGATCGCAGTGGTCATCTGGTCGGCCGGAGTGTTGAAGCAGGCGTCCACCACCGGTGCCAGCGAGTCCGCGATCACGACCTTCTTGATCAGACCGAGGGCAAAGCGTGGGAGCCCGGCGGCGATGTCGTCTAACCGGTGGCTGCGCTGCTGCCCGAGCTGGTCGGCGATCTCGCGGTACCGCACGATCGGCCCCGCGACGAGCTGGGGGAACATCGCGATATAGGTGACGAACGAGACCGGATCGCGCAACGCCGGTCGTTCACCGCGGTAGACGTCCACCACGTAGGAGATGTGGTGGAAGGTATAGAAAGAGATCCCGATCGGCAGCGCGAGCTCGACGACCGGCAGGTCGAGCCCGGTGAACGATGCCAGTCCGGCAGCCTGGGCGCTGGCGAAGCCGGCGTACTTCCACACGACCAGCACCGCGACGTCGAAGACGACGACGCCACGCAGCCAGTGGCGGCGCCGCTCTGGTTCGAGGTCCCAGTCGTCGGGTTCCAACGCCGGACCCGCCAGGTAGTTGACGACCATGCACCCCAGCAGCAACAGCGTCGTCGGGCCCGCCCCGACCGCGTAGAAGGCCAGGCTGGCGGTTGCCACGACGCCATTGCGCCAGCCCCGGGGCGCGATCAGCACGGCCGCGAGCACGGCCGGCATGAAGTACCACAGGAACAGCGGGCTGGCGAAGGACATGGCGGCGGCGCAGCCTAGCCGAGCACAACCGCGTCATCGGAGACTGACGTCAGCTCAGCAGCTGGCGCAGCAGAGCAAGCCCGTCACAGATCGTGCGGCGTTGCTCACCCGTGGCGTTGCCCAACGCGGTAGCCAGCCGACCGAACGCTCCGACCTCCAGGTTCTCGACGTACCGGTCCACTTTCTCGGTGACCGATATGCGCGTGTAGCGGCGGTCAGCATTGTCTTGCACCCGCTGGACGAGCCCGCGCGCCTGCAGCCGGTCCACGATCCCGGAGACGGTGCTGTGGCCAATGCCCAGCTCACGGCCCAGCTCGGTCACCGTAGCCGGACCATTCATCACGAGGTGGGCCATGACGCTCACTTGGGGGCCGGTCAGTCCGCTGCGCGCGATGTCGTCAGCGCTGGCGCAGAGCAGATCGCGGCGCAGCGCCCGGATGTGCGCCACGATCTCCTGCGCCTGGAGGCGCAGGTCGCGCTCGGTGACGGTCATCACGAGCGCAAGTGTATTGCCGTCGGTGATACGTTGCACAGAACGCGTCGTATACGACGGATCATGGGAGGCGACATGGTGAACACCACGATCCAACGGGTGACCACGCCGGCCGGAGACCCCGCCTGGCTGGTCACGAGCTACGACGACGTGAAGGCGCTGCTGTCGGATCCCCGGCTGGGCCGCTCGCACGCCGACCCGGAGCGGGCGGCCCGCGTCTCCCATTCTGCGATCTTCGGCGGGCCGATGGGTCACCCGTCGACCGAGGCTGCAGAGCACGCCCGGACCCGCCGCCTGCTCGCGCCGGCATTCTCCGCGCGGCGGATGGCAAGCCTGCGGCCACGGGTGACCGCGATCATCGCGGACTTGCTCGACGCCATGGCGGATCAGACCCAGCCGGTCGACCTGCATGAGGCGGTGTCCTTTCCGCTTCCGGCGCTGGTCATCTGCGAGCTGCTCGGCGTGCCCTATGCCGACCGGGAGGACTTCCGTCGCTGGTCCGACGACGCCGCGCACCAGGCCGACGCCGCCCGCTCGCAAGCCGGGCTGATGAAACTCTGGCAGTACATGCGCGAGCTGGTGGATCGCAAACGGGCCGAGCCGGGCGACGATGTGATCTCCGATCTGGTGGCTGCGACCGTCGCCGACCCTGAACTGACCGTCGACGGTATCGCGATGCTCAGCGCTGGGCTGCTGTTCGCCGGCCACGAAACCACCGTGACAGCGATCGACCGCGGGGTGGTCCTGCTGCTCACCCATCCCGAGCAGGCGGTGGCGCTGCGCCATGATCCGGCGCTCACCGAACCGGCGGTCGAGGAGATCCTTCGCGCCTGGCTGCCCATGCGCACGTCCGGTACCGAGCAGGCCGCAGGATTGCCCCGGTATGCCAACACCGACTTCACCTTCGGCGGCGTCACCATCCAGACCGGTGAGCTGGTCATGCTCGGGCTGCGCGGGGCCAATCTCGATGAGCAGCGCTTCCCTGACCCAGACCGGTTCGACGTGCACCGCACCCACAACCCGCACCTGACCTTCGGCCACGGCCCGCGCTTCTGCGTCGGCGCCCCGTTGGCCCGGATCGAGCTGCAGACCCTCTTCCCTGCCCTGCTGGATCGGTTCCCGACGCTGCGCCTGGCGGTTCCGGTCGAGTCCCTGCGGGGACGCGACGAGCTGCTCACCGGGGGCCTGGTGGAGCTACCCGTGACGTGGTGATCATTGGTCGCCATGCCTCAGGCGGCAGCGCAGGACGAGCATCGCCCGTGCCGCGACGCGCAGCCGGCCGCCGGGTTTGGCGTGGCTCTGCCTACGCCGGGCCTTGGCGAGCAGCGGATCGGCGGTATCGATCACGATCTCCCAGATCCGGCCGTAGGCCTCGGCGGGCAAGGTGAACATGATCGACGCATGATGGGCGTTGATCAGCAATAGGAACGAGTCATCCATGATCCGCTCCCCCAGAGCGTCCCGCTCGGGGATGCCCCGGCCGTTGAGAAAGATCCCGACCGCCTTGGCGTGATCGACGTTCCAGTCCTCGTCGCTCATCTGCCGGCCGTCCGGGCGCAGCCAGGCGATGTCGTCGATGTTGGAACCCCGGATCGGACGTCCCTGGAAGAACCGGCGGCGGCGGAACACCGGATGCGCCGCGCGCAGTTCGGCGAGTGCCGCGGTGAAATCGGTCAGCACGTCGTGCAGGCGGGCTTCTTTCCAGTCGATCCAGCTGGTCTCGTTGTCCTGGCAGTAGACGTTGTTGTTGCCGTCCTGGCTGCGCCCCAGCTCGTCGCCGTGCGCGATCATGGGTACGCCTTGGGAGAGCATGAGGGTGGCCAGCAGGTTGCGCTTCTGGCGTTCCCGCAGCGCGATGATGTTGCCGTCGTCGGTCGGCCCCTCCACCCCGTGGTTCCACGACCGGTTGTGGCTCTCGCCGTCCCGGTTGTCCTCCCCGTTGGCCCCGTTGTGCTTGTCGTTGTAGGAGACCAGGTCAGTGAGGGTGAACCCGTCGTGCGCGGTCACGAAGTTGATCGACGCGTGGGGTCGGCGGCTGTCGGCCTCGTAGAGGTCCGATGAGCCGGTGAACCGGGACGCGAACTCCGCAAGGCTGGCCGGCTCGCCGCGCCAGAAGTCGCGCACGGTGTCGCGGTACCTGCCGTTCCACTCCGTCCACAGCGGCGGGAAGCCGCCTACCTGGTAGCCGCCCTCGCCGACGTCCCACGGCTCGGCGATCAGCTTCACCTGGCTGACCACCGGGTCCTGATTGACCAGGTCGAAGAACGCCGAGAGCCGGTCGACCTCGTGGAGCTCACGGGCCAGCGTCGCGGCCAGGTCGAACCGGAATCCGTCGACGTGCATCTCGGTGACCCAGTACCGCAGCGAGTCCATGATCAATCGCAGCGAGTCGTGGTGGCGCACGTTGAGGCTGTTGCCGGTGCCGGTGGTGTCGTAGTAGTGCTCGGGGTCCCCGTCGACCAGCCGGTAGTAGGCGGCGTTGTCGATGCCCCGGAAGGACAGCGTGGGCCCGAGGTGGTTGCCCTCGGCGGTGTGGTTGTAGACCACGTCGAGGATGACCTCGATGCCGGCCCGGTGCAACTCCCTGACCATGGTCTTGAACTCCTGCACCTGCTCGCCCCGGGTGCCGAAGCAGGCGTAGTCGTTGTGCGGGGCGAAGAAGCCGATCGTGTTGTAGCCCCAATAGTTGCGCAGGCCACGCTGCGCGAGGGTGGCGTCGTGCACGAACTGGTGCACCGGCATGAGCTCGACGGCGGTCACGCCGAGCTGCTGGAAATGCCTGATCATGACGGGGTGGGCCAGGCCTGCGTAGCTGCCTCGGACGTCGTCGGGGATCTGAGGATGGCGCATCGTCATGCCCTTGGCGTGCGCCTCGTAGATCACCGTCTGGTGGATGGGGATGTGCAACGGCCGGTCGTTGACCCAGTCGAAGAACGGGTTGATGACCACCGACTTCATGGCGTACGGGGCCGAATCGGCGTTGTTCACCGACCTGGGCCGGCCGAACCGGTAGGAATACAGCGACTCGTTCCACTCGATACGCCCGTCGATCGCCTTGGCGTAGGGGTCCAGCAGCAGCTTGTGCGGGTTACACCGCTGCCCGGCCGCCGGTTCGTAGGGCCCGTGCACGCGGTATCCGTAACGCTGACCGGGGCCGACGCGAGGGAGGTAGCCGTGCCAGATCAGGCCGTCGCGTTCCGGCAGCCGCAGCCGGGTTTCGGCGTCGTTGTCGTCAAACAGGCACAGCTCGATTGACTGCGCCACCTCGGAGAAGATAGCGAAGTTCGTGCCGCCACCGTCGTAGGTGGCACCCAGCGGGTAAGGCGAGCCCGGCCAGATGTGCACGCGAAACCTCCAGCAGATCCCCACATCGGAACCGGCCAGCTCGCTGCCACCCGGCGCAAGATTGTCTACCGTCAACGGCCGGTGTGCGCCAGTCCGGACCGCCGGCACTACCTGCGCAGCGATTGTGCGCGTCGTGAACTCGACCCAGCGACGTTGCGGGCCGCGGAGATGTCGCTGACGTCGAGTTCACGACGCGCCAGCCCAGGGCCTATCGGCGCGGTTGGGGTGGACACCCGGTGAGCGGGGAGAGGTCAGGTCCTCAGCCCTGCCCACCGGGCGGCTCGTGAGTCGCCGACGAGCATGAACTGGTTCGTTGGCTGCCGCGGATCGGTTCGGATCCGGCACGCTGGTCCAAGATGAGCAGCGCGCGGCGCACCACGCCCCGCAGCCGTCCAGATTCCAGCGGCGTCAGCTGCCACGGCCCGGGAGCCGTGGGGACGATCGTGATCCCAGCTCTGGTGAGGCTGATCTGCAGGCTCGCCGAGCGCCCCCGCTCGTCACGGCAGCGGACGGTCCACAGCCTGGTGTGCCGCTCCCCGCCCAGACGAGCGAGCAGCTGCGCCACCGGGATGGGTGCCAGCCGCCGCTGTGTAGAGTCTTCTCTGCTCATCATGAGAGAGTGTACGTATGTTTCTACAGAAGTCCATACCGGACTCGCTGAGATGCGACGACCGGAGGGAGCAGCAGGTGCCGGTGCGAGCAGACCCCTCCGCCCTGCGCTGGCTGATCGGCGTACAGCTGACCAACTACCGCAAGCGGGCCGGCCAGACGATGGCCGCCGCGGCGACCGCGATCGGCTGCACGGCTGGCAAGATCGGCCACCTGGAGAGCGGTCGAAACCAGCAGCAGCCGACGGAGATCACCGGGCTGTTGCGCTTCTACGGTGCTGACCTCGCTGACATCGAGCGGCTGGCCTCACTGGCCGGCAGCGCCGACCGGCAGATCTGGTGGGCACCGTGGACCGACGTGGTACCTGACTGGCTGCGCACCTTCGTCGGCCTCGAGGGCCTCGCTTCGCACGTGGCCGACTACGCAACATCCGTCTTTCCGGCGCTTCTTCAGACCGAGGACTACTCGCTCGGCCTCACCACCGGCAGCGGGCGGGTCCGGCCAGACCACCACGAGCGCACGGTCAGCCTGCGGATGGAACGGCAGCGCAGGCTGTCCAACGACGCCGAGCCGCTGAACCTGACAGCGTTGATCGAGGAGTCTGTGCTGGACCGCCCGATCGGCAGCACCGCCACCATGCGGGCCCAGTTGCAGCACCTGATCGCGGTGTCCGAACGGGACAACGTGGAGCTGCTCGTGCTGCCCACCGCCATCGGCGCCCACGACGGGCTGGTCGGCGCGTTCACGTTGCTGGACTTCGCCGCCGCCCAGTCCATCGTGTATGTGGAGATCGTCAACGGGGCGGTCTACGTGCAGGATCAGCAGCAGGTGGCGGGGTACACTCGGATCGTTGACCGGCTTCGTGCGGCCGCCCTGTCGCCAGCACGCACTGCAGAGGTGATCCGGTCGCGCTTATCGACATTGACTTAAACCACGGAGGAACCGATGGCCACCGCGAAGCGTCGCACGGGGTGGCGCAAGTCGAGCTATTCGGCCCAGGCCAACGGCTGTGTCGAGGTCGACTTCACCAGCACGGGTGCGCAGATCAGGCACAGCAAGATTGCCGGCAGCCCGGTGATCGTCTTCACCACCGAACAGTGGTCGGCCTGGCTGGCCGAAGTCACCACCGACCGCCTCACAGACACCAACGGAGCGGTCACCGTCACCGTCGGGCCCAACACCTGGACCGTGCGCAGCCTCGACACCGGCCACGCCCTGGTCTTCGACGAGACCGAGTGGACCGCCTTCCGCCTCGGCGCCACCGCCGGCGAGTTCAACCCGTCCCTCTCCCGCGAACTGGCCTCCCTCTGACATGGTCGTTACCTGCGCAGGTTCGGGAAACCCAGGTATTCCGCTGGCAACGGAGAAGGTCCGTTAGGGTTAGGCAGCTTCAAGGCCGGTCATCGGTATCACCGGGCGTCGCCAGCTCGCGGCGTAGTAAGCCTTCGACGAACTGACCGACCGTCTGGCCACGAAGCCGAGCGCGCTGACGGGCAGCCGCCAACCACTCCTCATCGATCGGCACAGTGCCGCGCAGGATTCCCGTCTCGCGCTGAGCAATCGGACGACCACCACAGCGTTCCCACTCGGCGTCGGTGAGCGACCGAGGAATCCGCTGCTCAACAGCTTCGAGAAACAAATCGGCGTCCACGAGTGCTACCCGCGCCATATGGTCGTCGCTAGCGGTGGCCACCCGGGTCCCGTCCGGGCTGAACACCACCGACCACACCCGACCATCATGGGAAAGGCGGGCCTGCTCAGCACCACTGACCACGTCGAACACCCGCGCCGAACGGTCGTCGCTGGCGGTGGCCACCCGGGTCCCGTCCGGACTGAACACCACCGACCGCACCCAATCGTCGTGGGGCAAGCGGGCCTGCTCAGCACCACTGACCACGTCGAACACCCGCGCCGTACCGTCGTCGCTGGCGGTGGCCACCCGGGTCCCGTCCGGACTGAACACCACCGACCGCACCGGACCGTCGTGGGGCAAGCGGGCCTGCTCAGCACCACTGACC
>JBOHGH010000140.1:0-11183 GCA_050699975.1 Pseudonocardiaceae bacterium
ACGGGTCGCCACGGCCCACCCCCAGGTCGGAAACAGCCCAACCCAGCAACCCTGGCCTCACCCCACCGCCACGTCATCCACCAACCCAGCCACCAGCCTCGGCGGTCAGAGGCGCAGCCTCGCTAGGAAGATCAGGTCGCTGTCCACGTCGACGGCTGTTTCCGTAACCATCCCAGTACGGTTCGGTCCACCGCCTCGATCTGCTTTTCCTCGTAGCGATAGTCGTGCTGCACGCCCGGCAGAACTACCAGTTCTTTGCGTTGGCTACAGCATTTGTCGTGCAGCATCCGAACGCTGTCCGGTGTGATGATGTCGTCATCTGCGCCCGCAACAAAAAGAACCGGTTGGCGCAGGTTCTCCCACACGTCGGTCATGAGGTAGCTCTTCGCGTCCTCGACAACCGAGTAGGGCACTCGCACTGTGACGGAGCCAGCCAGGTCCGGCAGGTCGCGGACATAGCAACGCTCACCGCCGATCCGCCAGGTGTCTTTGGACTCATCGTAGTCCTCGGTCCAGATGAACGAGCGGGTCGGCATGATCGCCACCACCTCGGTGATCCGCTCGTCGGTCGCCGCGCTCAGCGCGGCGACATAGGCGCCGTAGCAATATCCGATGAGGATCCGGCGATCGGTATCACTGGGCGGAAAACTGTCGAGTATCGCGGTAACATCATGGATCTGTTGCGTCGTGGTACAGTCAGCCGGGCTCCCACCACTTTCCCAGGTGCCTCGAGGATCGAAACGCACTGCGGTGATCCCGATCGTGGGTAACCTGTGCGCCAACGCGACAGAGGACGCATAGTCCTTGCTGTCGAGAAAGCCGGGAAGCAGAACGGCGATGCCCTGGGGGTCAGACACCTCGTGAACCGCCACGGACAAATCGCCGAGCTCGCCGCCAAGATTGATGTCCCGCCACTCCTTTCCGACAATCAGGGGTTCAACTAACCAGACTACCGCTCAGATTGAGGAAGGCGGTGGCCGATGAGAACCGATCCACCCTGTTCAGGGCGCCGATCCGCTCCGCCCATACATGGGCATCGATCCGCCACGTCTGCAGGTAGCTGACGCACCAGGTCGGAGTGACCTCGGATCGACGCCGCTCCGCGGCGGCCAACGCGAACTGGGCTGCGGCGTGCACCGGCTGCTGGGCCTGGGCGGTTATCCGATCAGCGGCGCGGCCGATGAACTCCCTGCGACGGAGCAGGAACGTCCGCCAGTAATCTGGATCGGTCAACTGAACCAGCGGAAGATGGCGGTGCAAGAGGTCGATCATGCCCTCCGCGATGACCTCGCCGAACTCCTCAGATGCGGCGCGTTCCGGGTCTTCAAATGGGTTGTAGCGCGATTGGCGGACCGACCCGACGCGTCCCACCCGGGCCGCGGCGATCCAGTCGAAGAGAAACAGCCAGTCCTCATTGTAGATCTTCGGGAAGAAGCTGAACTGCTGCGTGGTGTCGACCAGCAGCGCGGAGCCGCCGACGAAGACATCTTGCTGGGGCCCTCCAATCCGGTTGGCATGGCAGACCACCGAGTTGTCCGGCCAGTCGAAGACCGCCAGCCCGATCGCGGCGAGCGTACCCAGCCCGGCGGCGGCGCGCCGCACTAAGGCTTCGGGTACGTCGAAGATGTCGTCGTCGAGGAACAGCACCGTGCGCCAGCCGAGCATCCTGGCTAGCAGGAGGCCGATATTGCGTTTGGTGTTCATCGGGCCGTACCGCCCGTCCTTGACCTCGGCCAGACGCGACGATACGAATGCGAGCAGGGGATGGTCGTAGCCATCTGGCAGATGGACGGAATGCCACTGCAACCCGGGCCATTCACTCGCCAACGCTGCGATCCCCTCCGAGCGCACCTGCCCGCTGCACACCGCGACCAGATGGCAGCCCAGCCGGGCGGCGAGCTCAACGGCAGGCGCCAGCTGGCGGGTTGGACGCCCGGCTGCCACCATGATCGCGTCTATCGGACGAGGTGACCCATAGTGAACACACTGCAGCAGAGCAGAGTGGGACTCGCGGTGCGCGGCAGACATCGCTGCGAACCGTAACCGGTTCAGGTGCGGAGTCAGATCCGGGAGGGGAACTCGTACAGCCGGTTCTTCTCGACACGCAGTTCTGGCGTCGGGACCGTGTGATCGACTACCTGTACTCGCATGAGCAGGCCGAACGTCGGGGCGTCAGCGAAACGGCTACGAAGGTACTCAGAGTTCTCCTCCCGCAGGCCTGCGTCAGTGAGACATCGCACCGCACCGTACACACCACGGGTGAACACACCACTACAGATCGTGAGGGTCCGGGTGCTGTAGTGCGGGTTCGGGGTCCGGAGGAGCAGCCCGACGTCTTCGACCACCGCTCCACTCGGGTCGTCGCCGGCCAATCGCGGGCCGATCCGCCGTGGCGGTTCGGATCCGACGATCTCGAAAATCTCGCCGTCTAAGTCGCGGCTGTCATCCTTCACCTGCCGCACCGGAATCTCGGTGCCCGGGAGAATGCGACCCTCACCCTGTATCCGAGCCATGCCGCCGAGCAGCACAAGGTGCGCTTTGAGATCATCGGATTTGAAGCCGTCAGCGAGCTCGAACCGGACATCCGATACCGGGTTCTCTGCTCGGATGTGACCGAACAGCTCCACGAGCGCGTCGACGTCAGCGTACCCGGCGAGCAGCATGTAGTTGTGGTTCTCCGTCGACGCAAAGGGCGGCCGGTCCTTCTTCAGCGCCCCACAGATGATCCGCACCGGCCCGCCGTCCGGGAAATGCCACAGGTTTCGTGGGACAGTCGCCGCTGACTGGTCGATCTCGCCGACGGCTGCGGCCCGAAGGCTCCTGAGTGCCGTGAAGAGCCTGTCCCGTTCGCCGCGCTCCTCGTCGGTCAGTTCATCGTCCCGGAGCAGCCGAGGCGGGTCGCTGTCCAGCGAACGGCGCGAGGCGAAGAACGTCGCATAGCCGCGCAGCCGAGCCACTGGCGGGACCTTCGGAGCGTCAGCGCTCTCCCATGAGGACACGCTGGATGTCCCGACCCCCAGCGCCCTGCCCAGGTCGGGCTGTTTCACCACCTCCTCCCAGTGATGCAGGCGTAACGCGCGCAAGCGGCTGGCGAGCGCGGATGCCTGTGCCTCCGACCGTCGCGACTGGCTTGTCACACTCAGCTCCTCTCAACTCCTCGCGGCGGACTCCTCCGGCTGTGCTTGGCGGCTGCATACCGTCATCAGAGTCATCAGATTCGAGGAGGGAACTCGTACAGCCGGTTCTTCTCGACACGCAGGTCTGGCGTCGGGACCGTGTGATCGACTACCTGTACTCGCATGAGCAGGCCGAACGTCGGGGCGTCAGCGAAACGGCTACGAAGGTACTCAGAGTTCTCCTCCCGCAGGCCCTTGTCAGTCAGGCATCGCACCGCACCGTACACACCACGGGTGAACACACCACTACAGATCGTGAGGGTCCGGGTGCTGTAGTGCGGGTTCGGGGTCCGGAGGAGCAAGCCGACGTCTTCGACCACCGCCCCACGCGGGTCGTCGCCGGCCAATCGCGGGCCGATCCGCCGTGGCGGTTCGGACCCGACGATCTCGAAGACCTCGCCGTCTAAGTCGCGGCTGTCATCCTTCACCTGCCGCACCGGAATCTCGGTGCCCGGGAGAATGCGACCCTCACCCTGTATCCGAGCCATGCCGCCGAGCAGCACAAGGTGCGCTTTGAGATCTTCGGATTTGTAGCTGTCAGCGAGCTCGAACCGGACATCCGATACCGGGTTCTCTGCTCGGATGTGGCCGAACAGCTCCACGAGCGCGTCGAGGTCCGCGTACCCGGCGAGCGCCATGTAGTTGTGGGTCTTGGTCGACGCGAAGGGCGGTCGGTCCTTGTCCTTCAGTGCTCCGCAGATGATCCGCACCGGCCCGCCGTCGGGGAAATGCCACAGGTTTCGTGGGACTGTCGCCGCTGACGGGTCGATCTCGCCGACGGCCGCGGCGCGGAGATTCCTGAGTGCCGTGAAGAGCCTGTCCCGTTCGCCGCGCTCCTCGTCGGTCAGTTCATCGTCCCGGAGCAGCCGAGGCGGGTCGCTGTCCAGCGAACGGCGCGAGGCGAAGAACGTTGCATAGCCGCGCAGCCGAGCCTCTGTCGGGACCTTCGGAGCGTCGGCGCTCTCCCATGAGGACACACTGGATATCCCGACCCCCAGCGCTCTTCCCAGGTCGGGCTGTTTCACCGCCTCATCCCAGTGATGCAGGCGTAACGCGCGCAAGCGGCTGGCGAGCGCGGATGCCTGTGCCTCCGACCGTCGCGACTGGCTTGTCACACTCAGCTCCTCAGGATCCTTCATTCTTATGAAGTTCACTGAAGTTTAGTGGAGTTGGCTGGCCTGCGCTGAAAGATTAGACAAGATCTTGAACTAGGTCAACGTTCGGAGGGTCGATGAGCGCCGCCCGCTGCCGTGTGGACTATTCCCACTTAACGATCACCACACGAGAGCGCTGGCTCGGATCCCACCGCGCCGAGCGCACCGCGCGGCCGGCTTGGGTCGTCCCCTAGCCCGGGCCGTGCCCGTTGACACGCCGTCAGCCTGCATCTACCCGACATGAACCGCTCCCCGACGACCAGACGGCACCAGTAACGCTCCGGTGACACGATCACCTCGGCGGGATGATCCACGAATATGCGCAGGTCACGACGCGACAGAGTCCGTCACCCAGCCGCCACCCGATCGCGCTCACCGCCCGCTTTGGATGACCGAGTCGGGCCTCGCCGCGGAGCCTGGTTATGCGATTTATTAAAGCGATCGTAAAAATCTAGGCGACGCGCGCAATTCGTGGCACGATTAGGTTGTGCGCAAGAATGATGGACGTAAGCTCGATCAGGCGACTCTTGCACTTATGCGAGATCCGGGCGATGCGGTAAATCAAACTGAATTTCAGTGAACTTCATAAGGTTGGAAACAATGGCTGGTAAATCGTCCCACGCGAGAGCTCCGGCTCGGGGTCCCCCACCGTCGAGCGCACCACGCGGCCGGCTTGGGTCGGCAGCTGGCACCGAACGGCAAACACCCCCGGTCATCGTCTGGCCGCGATCCGGGGGTGCCTGCACTCGACGACGAACCCCGCCGTACCGGCACTGCAGTACCGCTCCAGGGAGACGCCATGTTCACTCTAAACGTCCTGGCAACAGTGCAACCACCGCCTGATCAAGGGCAGTCCACCTCGCTGCTCCTGCTGCTCATCGTGGTCGTGGTTCTGATCATCATCGGGAAGGTGCTCACCGGGGAAATCGGGACGCTCGTCGGAACGCTCGTCGCCGTCACAGCCGCCGCTGTCGCCAGCATCTTCGCGAGCCTGCGCGCCCTCATCGTCGTGCTGCTCGCGATCCTGCTGCTGCTCGCGCTGGCGTACACCGGCAGAGACACCGGCGGTGCCAGCACGCCTCCCGGAGCCATCACCACGCCGGTCACCGGGCTGCAGCCGATAGCGTGAGCCGGTGAACGATGGTGCGTATCGCTGTGTGGCCCGTGTCGGGGTGGCCCTGACCCGTGCCCTGGACCTGCGGCTCGACGTCGCTGGGCAAGAGCACATTCCGGCCACCGGAGGCGGTGTGGTGGTGATGAACCACACCGGGTACCTCGACTTCGTACTCGCCGGCATGCCGTTCTGGCGCGAGCGTGGGCGGCTGGTGCGCTTCATGGCCAAGCAGGAGGTGTTCACGAGCCGGATGACCGGGCCGTTGATGCGGGCCATGCACCACATCCCGGTCGACCGCGCAGCGGGGGCGGCCTCGTTCCGGGCAGCGGTCGAGGCGCTACGAGCGGGCGAGTTGGTGGGTGTCTTCCCGGAGGCGACGATCAGCCGCAGCTTCTGCCTGAAGGAGTTCAAGTCCGGCGCCGTGCGGATGGCGCGTTCCGCGGGCGTCCCGCTGATCCCTGTGACGCTGTGGGGCAGCCAACGGCTGTGGACCAAGGGTCGCAAGCCCACCATCGGCGCCGCGCGGCATATCCCGATCTGCATCACCATCGGAGCACCGCTGACGCCGGGGCGCGGGCCAGCGGCCGACACCGCGCTGGTCGACGTGATGAGGGACCTGCTCGACGAAACCCGGGCCCGCTATCCGGAGGCGCCCGGCAACGATCCCTGGTGGGTGCCGGCGCATCTCGGGGGCACGGCACCGACGCCGGAACGCGCCGCCGAACTGGACACCGAGGAGCAGTTGGAGCGCGCCCGCCGCGAGGCCCAGGGATGAGCGCAGGGGTTACTGCTGGGCCTGTTGCGGGGTCACCGCCCGCGCTTGGGACTGCGCGCGGCGCTCCTCGAATCGGCTGGCTTGCCCGTCGAGCTGGGTGAGGAAGTCGGCGAGCTCGGCTCGGGCCTTCTCCCCCTCCGCATCGAGGCCCTCCAGGTCGAACACCCCCCAGTTGCGCAGCAGCGGCCAGATCACTTCGTCGTGGTGGATGCGCAGGTCGTAGATGCCGGCGCGGGCGATCAGTGTGGCCTTACGGGCGAATCCGGGGATGACGATGCCCGGCATCGCGAAGTTGGTTACTTCATCGGTGATCGCGCGCAGGGTGGGGCCGGGGGAGATGTCGAGAGCCGCTTTGACGAGGTTGCGGTAGAAGACCATGTGGAGGTTCTCGTCGGTGGAGATCCGGCTGAGGAGCCGCTCGGCGATGGGGTCCTCGGTGTAGCGGCCGGTGTTGCGATGGGAGATACGGGTGGCGAGTTCTTGAAAGGACACATAGGCGAGGATGCGCAGCAGCGGTGCTTCTTGGGTGTTGTAACCGGTCTGCATGACCTGCATCCGGGCCCGTTCCAGCTCCACCGGGTCGACCCCGCGGGTCACCAGCAGGTAGTCGCGGATGCAGTAGGCGTGCCGGCCCTCCTCGGCGGTCCAGCGGTGCACCCAGGTACCCCAGGCTCCGTCGCGGCCGAACGCGCGCTCGATCTCCCGGTGGTAGCTGGGCAGGTTGTCCTCGGTGAGGAGGTTGACCTCCAGCGCGGTCCGCGCGATCGGCGACAGCCGCGACTGCTCCGGGTCCCACGACTGCCCGCCGAGGTCTGCATAGTCACGGCCCAGACTCCATGGCACGTACTCGTGCGGCATCCACTCCTTGGCGGCGGCCAAGTGCCGGTCGAGGTTCTCGGTGACCACCGGCTCGAGGTCGTGGAGTAAACGGACGCTGTCCGACGTCGTCGTCATGGCGGTCCTCAGCTGGTGATCTAGATGGGTCTGGCTGAGTCCACAGTAGCGTTTGCCGCCCCGCCGCTCACTGACCGCTGCCGATCACTGACCGCCGTCGGGAGTGCTCACCCGGGCTGCGTAGCGCTGATGCTCACCGGCGTGGCGGCCCTCCCGCACTCGTAGGTACCCGCAGTGATCAGGCACCCTGGAAGGCGTGTCGCGCCCGGATGGCCCCGAGCCGTTGACGGCGCTGCTCGGCGGCCGCTGGGCAGCGCTGGACGCCACCGCGCCCGCCGTGGCCTTCGTGGCTGCCTGGTTGGTCTCGGGGCACTCCCTCGGCTGGGGTGCGGGTGCGGCGCTGGTCACCGGGGCCGCGGTTGCGGCCGTGCGCTGGCTCCGCGGTGACCGCCCGCTGGCCGCTCTCCTTGGTCTACTGGGTGTCTCGGCGGCGGCGCTGATCGCGTTGTACACCGGCCGCGCCGCGGACTTCTTCCTCGCCCAGTTGCTGTCCAACGTCGTCAGCGCGCTGGTCTGGGCGGTCAGTGTGCTGGTCCGTTGGCCGCTGCTCGGAGTAGTCGTGGGCGGGGTACTGGGACAGCGCACATCGTGGCGCCGAGATCCTGCCCTGCTCCGGGCATACTCGCTGGCGTCCTGGGTGTGGGTGGGCCAATACCTGATCCGGGTCGCGGTGTTCACGCCGCTCTGGGCGACCGGTGCAGTGGTGGCCCTCGGGGTCGCCCGGGTTGTGCTGAGCTGGCCGCTTGTCGCGGCCTGCGTCGCGGTGAGCGGGGCGGTTCTGATCAGGGTGCTGCCCGCGAACCATCCTGGGCTGCGCTCGGTACGCCGGTCCTGACCGGCTGCGCGCCGCCGCAGTACCACGAGTAGTGAGGTGAACACCCACCGTATGGGCTACGGTATCGCACCGAATGGGCTCTTCACCGCTATGTGACTGATCCGTAGCGTGGGGTGACCGTCGGGGGAGTCTTGTGCGTCATCTATTGGACGAGAGGACCCGATCCGTGCTCCCCCGAAGCCGTCTTCGCGCGCTGGCTGCCGCCGCCTTGGGTGTTCTGCTCAGCGTGTGCGTCGCGCTACCTGCTTCCGCAGCGCCGGCATCCCCGGAACTGATCAGCGCTGCGCAGGGGCCGGCGAAGGAAGCTGCGGCGGGTGCCATCGAGTCGACGCTGCGGGCGGCGCTGGGCGGCTCGTTCGCAGGTGCGTGGTTCGAGCCTGGCAAGAGCGATCTTGTCGTTGCTACCACCGACCCGGCCGCTGCGCCGCGGGTCCGTGCCGCCGGAGCCCAGCCGCGGCTGGTGTCTCGGGACCTGCTGACCCTGGACCGGGTGAAGGCGGTGCTGGACGCTCGAGCCGGCAGCGTCCCCGACGCGGTAACCGGCTGGTACGTCGACCCGGCCAGCAACTCCGTCGTGGTGTCGGCCACCGACGATGCCGCCGCTACGGCATTCGCGGCGGGTCAGGATGCGGTGCGGATCGAGCACATCAAAGCCCGCCCGGTGCCACTGGCCAACCTGCGCGGTGGCGACAAGATCACCAGCAGCGAGGGCGGGCGCTGCTCGGTCGGTTTCAACGCCATTTCGGGCGATACCCGCTACATCATCACGGCCGGGCACTGCACCAAGCTTGGCGGCACCTGGTCCGGGCCGGACGGCAGTGCCATCGGCCCGGTTGCCGGATCATCGTTTCCCGGCCACGACTTCGGCCTGGTCGAGGTGACGTCGCAGTCCTGGAAGCAGACCCACGACATCGGCACCGGCAGCGGCTACCTCGCGGTGACGGGTACCGAGCCGGCCGCAGTGGGTTCCTCGGTCTGCCGGTCCGGGTCTACCAGCGGCTACCACTGCGGTCAGATCACGGCGGTCAACGAGACCGTGAACTACGGTGGCGGCGACGTCGTCCGCGGGCTCACCAGGACCGATATCTGCGCGGAGGCCGGCGACTCTGGTGGCCCCTTCGTCAGCGGCACGCAGGCTCAAGGCACGCTGTCCGGCGGGTCCGGGGGCTGCGTGCTCGGCGGGCAGAGTTACTTCCAGCCGATCGGCGAGGTGCTGTCCACCTACGGGCTGACCCTGCTCACCGGCGAGGCGTCCAGGGACGCCCGTTAGCTCGACGAGCGCAGCCGCTGCGCGAAGGCGGCGGCGGCTGCCTGGGGGTCCGATGCCTCGGTGATCGCGCGCACCACCACGATGCGGTCAGCACCGGCGGCGAGCACCTGGTCCAGCCGTTGGATGGTTTCGATGCCGCCGATGGCGAACCAGATACGGCTCGAGCATGGCTCTGTGCTGGCTCTGGTGCTGCGGACCAGTGCCAGCCCGGCGGCGGGACGACCGGGCTTGGTCGGGGTGGGCCAGCATGGGCCGGTGCAGAAGTAGTCCACGCCGACCTGCCGGGCGGCGTCGGCGACCTGCGCGGGATCATGAGTGGACCGGCCGATCACCACGTCGTCACCCAGTACCCGGCGAGCCCAGCCGACCGGCAAGTCGTCCTGGCCCAGGTGTAGCACCTGTGCACCGGCGGCCAGCGCGACGTCGGCTCGATCATTCACCGCGAGCAGCGCGCCATGCCGCTGGCAGGCCTGCGCGAGCACTTCCAGCGCGGCGAGCTCGTGGCGCGCCTCTAGGGCCTTGTCCCTCAACTGGATGATGTCCACCCCACCGGCCAGCGCTGCGCCGGCGAACTCGGCGAGGTCGCCGCGGTCGGTCCGAGCGTCGGTGCACAAGTACAGCCGCGCGTCGGCCAGCCGGGCGCGGATCTGGGCGGCGTCCATAGGGCAGTCCATGGGGCACCGTATCGAGGTAGGCTGAAAATCGGTCCGCACGGGAGCCTGGGCCACACCGGGCTGAGAGGGGGTCATGGCGACCCCGACCGTCGAACCTGATCCGGGTCATGCCGGCGCAGGGAGCGTGATGAACAGTGGGTTCATCGGGGAGTCTTTCCGGCACCGTCGCCGTGGTCGGTGGTGGCGTCATCGGGCTGAGCTGCGCCTGGCGGGCCGCGTCCGCGGGATTCGCGGTGACCGTGCACGACCCGGCCCCAGGATCGGGAGCCTCGCACGTCGCTGGTGGGATGCTTGCGCCGGTCACCGAGGCGGTGCCCGGCGAGCAGGACGTGCTCGCGCTGGGGGCGGCCTCGCTGCGTCGCTGGCCAGACTTCGCCGCTGAGCTCACCGCCGCCGGTGCCGACCCCGGGTTACGGACCCGAGGCACCCTCGTGGTCGCACTGGACCCTGGCGATCGCGCCGAACTGGA
The DNA here is from genome assembly GCA_050699975.1 of Pseudonocardiaceae bacterium. Lineage (GTDB taxonomy): Bacteria > Actinomycetota > Actinomycetes > Mycobacteriales > Pseudonocardiaceae. The sequence continues at coordinate 10,422 of JBOHGH010000140.1, forward strand.
CCGCCTCGCCGAGCAGCTGTCCCAGATCGGGCGGCAGGTGGAGGTGCTCTCCGGCCGGGAGGTGCGGCGCGCCGAGCCGTCGCTGGGCCCGCAGGTGTGTCGCGCACTGTCGGTCCCGGCCGACCTGTCCGTGGACAACCGGGCGCTGATGAATGCGCTCCTGGTGGCCTGCCGCAGCGCCGGGGTGACCTTCCGCGGCCAGCGCTGTACGGCGCTGCCGGAGGCCGATGTGGTGGTGCTGGCCGCCGGTGCACACAGCGCCGCACTGCACCCCGCGCTGGCGCGGGTGATCCGCCCGGTGAAGGGGGAGATCCTGCGGCTGCGGTGCCGGCGGGGCACGTTGGCGCCGCCGTCGCGGACCGTCCGCGCGATCGTCAGTGCGCGACACAGTTACCTGGTGCCTCGCGACCGCGGGGGGCTGGTACTTGGAGCCACCGAGCGCGAGGTCGGCTTCGACACCGATGTCACCGCCGGTGCGGTGCGCGAGTTGCTCGCCGATGCCGAGCGGGTGCTGCCCGCGATCGCGGAGTACGCGCTGGAGGAGACCGCGGTGGGGCTGCGGCCCGGCAGCCCGGACAACCTGCCGGTGATCGGGGAACTGGAGCCCGGGGTGCTCGCCGCGACCGGCCACCACCGCCACGGGATCCTGCTGGCACCGGTGACCGCCGATGCGGTACTCGCGCTGCTGCGCGGCGAGGCGGTGCCGGTTGAAGCCGTCCCGGCGCAGCCGGGGAGGTTTCAACCCGTGAGTGGCGATACGAG
>JBOHGH010000141.1:0-11179 GCA_050699975.1 Pseudonocardiaceae bacterium
TGACAACCCTCCGCGTGCGCCGAGCAACAGCAGAGCGGTCGTGGTCACTGGTATCTCGAAGCAGCGCTTCTCGACGCGTCAGCCGGCGCGGACGCTGTCCAGCAGCTGGCCGATGCGCTGCGCGACCTGGGCAAGGGTCGATGGGGCCAGGGTGGTCCACTCCGAGCAGTCCGACCCGCGCACCGGCTGCAGCGTGTACCCGCCACGGTCGGTGGTGAGGTAGACCAGTGCGGCGCCGGCCGGGGTCCGCCGGCCGTCGCGGTCGCGGCAGGCCACACCGAACTTCCCGCCGCCAGCTTTGGATCCATGCACCATGGCCACGAAGGCCCGCGCGTCGACGGGTTTGACGCCGCCGCGGATCAGCCGGTTCTCCAGTTGCTCCCCGGTGAGCCCGCGCTGCCCGTCTGCTGCCGGTTGCGCCAGCAGCGCCGACGGCACCGACACCGACGATCCCGGGCCGGCCGGGCGATCCGGCAGTTGCCGGGCGACCGCGGTACACAGCTCACCGGCTGGGCCGGTGCGCACCACCAGTCGATGCTCGTCGAGCATCGCCAGCACTCCCCACTCACCCCGTGATCCGGCCAGCAACCGCACCTGAGCGGCCCCGGTCTGCACCCATCCGTTGATCTCGCGCACTGGGGCGGCCAGCAGGCGCAGCGGATCCTCCAGGGCCGGCACCAGGCTTCGGTGATCGGCCAGCCCACGGGCCCGCAAACCGTCGAGGGTGCGTCCGGCCTGCGCCCGCCGCTCCTGTTCGGTCAGCTCTGGGAGTCCAGGCAGATCCAGGTTCCAGTGCCGGGTGCCCAGGCCCAGGGCGTGCCAGGCCGTGCGGTACTCGTCATGGGTGAGCTCAACCGTGATGCCGCGCACGTGATGCCCCTCAGTAGGCCGGATCCTCGCCGATCACCGGCGGCGCGGTAGGCGGCAGGTCACCGACGATCGCGTTCGAATCGTCGTGGACGAGGTACCGGCTGCGGTGCTCGCGGTCCTGCTCGCCCCGCTGGCCGGCGCCCCCGACGAGAGGCTCCCCATACCCAGCACCGCGCATCACACCAGCTGGGGTGGTGCCGCTGCGGGCACCGGTCAGCCCCTCGGCTGGGGAGTGTGCATTGACGCCGGGCTGGGGACCGAACTGAGCAGCGCCGAGGCTGGGCCGCGGCCCGAACCTGGAGTGGCCTGCACCGCCACCTGCGCCCCCAACCCGGGTTCCCGCCGCCCCACTTCGCGCGGGTGCTGATCCCGCCGAGCCACGTCCGGCGGTGCCGGCGCCGAACCCGGTGCCGACCGGCAGTGGGCTGGGGGTCATGCTCTGTCCCGGTGTCGGGTTACCGACCAATCGGCCCGATCCCGGCGCGACGCTGTCCGGTGCGGCGGGCCCGCCCTGAGCAAGCTGTGATGCGGTAGCCACCGGCTGGTAGGCGGCCATCGGATGGGCCGCTGGTTGGTGAGCCGCTGACTGGTGAGCTGCCGGGTGATGGGCGACGGCGCCGCCACCCGCCGCCGCTGGTGTAGCGGTGCCGTCGACTCTGGCGTCGGTCAGCGGTAGTGCCCCGATGCTGGCGTCCATTGCCTGCGGTGCGGTGAAGGCCGGTGCGGGGTCGATGTTGCCGTTGGAGCTGGACTGATACACCCGCATCGCCTGCCGGGCCTGCTCCGCGGCGTCCTGTTGGCGCAGCTGCGCCTTCTCCTCCTCGGTGGTCAGCCCCGGAAACCAGTCCATCTTCTGGGCGAACCATTCGCTGGGATCACCGAAGAAGCTGGCTGACGTCGGCGCCGGCGGGACAGGTGGGACGTTGTGCTTTGCTGTGACCCAGTAGTCGGCTTGGCCCTGCGTCCGCTGCGCTGCGGCGGTCGCGATCAGCGCTACGTCATCCATCCACGGCAACATGGCGCCGGTGGCCGCAGCGGCCGCCTCCGCCGCCATGCCCTCACGGGAGGCGAGGATGCCGCGGATCGCGCTCTGCACGTACGACTTGCCGGTCACTCCGACGTCGTCGCCCAGCCGCTGCCACGCCCGGCTGACCTCCTGTAGTGAATCTGAGCCGACCCCGCCATTGATGCGGTCGAAGATAATCTGATGGTCGGTGTCGTCGTAGTTGAAGTTCGTCCCCACCACTGCGTCCCCTCAACTCTTTGGCGGGAGATTCATCAGCACCGCCGCGGCCACCTGCTTGCCTACCTCACACGACTGCTGCGGGTTATCGTTGAACTCTTTCGAGTCGTAGCTCACCGAGACGCTCTGGCGCTCTGCCGGTTTGACGTCAACGTTGCAATGTGGCAGGTCTGGGTTCGATCTCGTGACGATAGCGGGATAGCCAGCGAGCTCGGTGAGCTCGAAGAACGGGCGACCATTTTCCCGGCGATATACAACTTCCAAAGTCGGGTTGTTAATGAACGTACTGATATAGACCGTTCGAAATGTCCGCCGGTCCCGCGTGGTGCTCGTCCACTTACAGCCCACATCGCCAAGCTCCGCGTCGTACTGCTTCGGCGGAAGGTCGAGCCCGAACCCTGCCGCCTGCTGCGATGTCAGCAGCTCACACGGCCGAGAGGCCAGCGCCGCGACATCGCGCGGGTTCTTGACCGGCGGGATCGGGCTGGCCGCCTCCGCAGGGCTCGATCGGACGGGCTCCGGTGCCGCGTCCGTACCGCTGCTGCAAGCCGCCAGCACAATCACCGATCCGACGGCGATCATGCCTACGGCGGATCTGATCCTCATAGTGGCAGGCCCCGGCTGGCCTCCGGGAGGTTCAGCTCCTCGACCTGGAGGTAGGTCCTCAGGTCATCCCGTAACTTGTGCGCCAGGTCGTCGAGCTGCTTAGCGCCCGCGACAAGCGTCGCGTACAGATTGTTCGCACCGCTATCCGACGCCCACTTACCGATCTGGGCGACCGCGTTCATGCTTACTCCATCGGCACCAGGAGCGGGGATGTTGGCCAGGCGTAGCGCCGTTTCCGCCCTGTCCCTGAAGAACCTGGCGGCCTCTTCGAGGTCGGCGATGGCTTGTGGGGCGCGCTCGTAGTCGATCGAGAAGCCATGTGTCGCGCCGCTCCCGCCGAGCGCAGCGTCCAGCACCGTGCCGTCCAGCACGTTGCCGGTATCGCTGGCGGCGCTGAACCACTGGTTCTCGCTACTCATCGTGTTCCCCTAGAGGCATGGTGTGCCCGCGAGGGAAGGAGTCTGCCACACGAGCCGGTGACTACATTGAGGTAATGGCAACGCGGATCACCCTGGTGCGGGGCGATATCACCGACCAGCACGTCGACGCCGTGGTGAACGCCGCCAACAGTTCGCTACTCGGCGGGGGCGGCGTCGACGGCGCGATCCACCGCCGCGGTGGGCCGGCGATCCTCGCGGAATGCCGGGGGCTGCGGGCCGGCCGCTACCGGGGCGGTCTGCCCACTGGCCAGGCGGTTGCCACCACCGCCGGCGACCTGCCGGCCCGATGGGTGATCCACACCGTCGGCCCGGTGTACACCGAGTCCGAGGACCGCTCTGAGCTGCTCGCCTCCTGCTACCGCGAGTCGCTGCGGGTGGCTGACGAGCTCGGCGCGCAGACCGTCGCCTTCCCCGCAGTGTCCGCCGGAATCTACGGGTGGCCGCTGGCCGACGCCGCCCGCGTCGCGCTGACCACCGTCCAGAACACACCCACCAGCGTGCGCGAGGCTCGGTTCGTGCTGTTCAGCGACACGGTGCTGGACGCCTTTCGCACCGTGCACCAGAGCACGACACACCGGGCAGGAGAGCCGGACACGCGGAGTTAGGGGGAGAGGCGCACGCAGCAGTGGGGTGGGGCGGGGTCGAGGTGGGCGGTGAGGCCGGTGGGGGCTAGGCCGTCCAGGAGCCCGGCGAGCAGGCGCAGGTTCATACCGCACACGAGCTGGGTGTACTCCTGCGCCAGGGTGTGGAAGGGGCAGTTGGCGAGGGCGACGTGGTCACCCTCGCTGCGCGGTTCGAAGCCGTATTCCTGCAGGACCTGTAGTGCGGTCTGGCGGGTATCACGGTCGCCGGCTTCGCTGCGCGCAGTTTCGCCGAGTTCTCGGCCCAACTGGTAAGCGCGCTGGTCGAGGACCCCCCGCGGGGAGTCCCCGGAGCGTTCGGCGAGCTCGAGGGCGCTGGACAGCAGCCGCCCGGCCAGGTCGTAGCGGCGCTGGGGCAGCGACACCGCCACCTGATGCCCCGACCGCTGGTACAGCTTGGCCGGGCGTCCGGCGCCGGGGCCGGTGCGGCCGGTGCGGCGCTGGTAGACCACGTCGAGCAGGCCCTCGTCCACGAGCCGGTCGAGATGAAACGCCGCGGTCGTGCGCGGCAGCTCGAATGCCGCGGCAGCGTCGTCGCGACTCACCGGTTCAGGCTGGCGCACCACGTAGTCGTACAGGCTGCGACGGGTCGGCTCGTCGAGCGCGGCGATCGCGGAGATCTGCGCCTCCCGGGACTCCATTCTAGAACCAACTCCTGTTGACGAAACGGCTACGACTGTTCTAACGTTAGCAGATCATAGCTTTAGAAGGACGGCCAGCGGCTAGGAGGTTGAGATGAACGAGCTGGTGGTAGTTGGCGTTGACGGCTCCCCGGCCAGCTACACGGCGCTGCGGTGGGCTCTGGGGTTCGCCGGCCGCACCGGCGCCCGGGTCCACGCCGTCCGCTGCTGGCTGCCGGTCGTGGCGAGAGGGTGGGAAGCCGCGGTCACCTCCGAGCCGGTGCCACCACCCGCCGAACAACAAGCGCGGGCCGAGCGGGAACTCACCGAGGTCGTGGCGGCCGCGCTGGCGCGAGTCCCTGACGGGTCGACGCGGGTTGCAGTGCGGCAGAGGGTGGCCCGCGGGCCGGCCGGTCCGGCGCTCGTGGGAGCGGCCGACGGTGCCGCCCTGCTGGTGGTCGGCCACGGCCCGCGGGTCGCTGAACTGCTGCACCGGTCGGTGAGCTGGTACTGCGTGCGGCACGCGACGTGCCCAGTGCTGGTCATTCCGCCTGCCATGGCTACCCGGCGGACGCTGTTTCATGCGACCGCGGAGGTACCCGCATGACCACCACGCTGGTCCGGCCAGTCCCCGCGCGCAGTAGTCGGCTGGCGGACACCGCCCGCCGGGTTGCCGACACCTATCCGGAACTGCTGACCCCTGACGAGTTCGACCCGATGAGATTCCCCCGCGACGAGGACCACGAAGGGGTAGTCCAACACCTCCCGGTGCGGTCCCAGCGCCGTGTCCTGGTGCGGCTGCTTGCCGGGCTGGACCGCCCAGTCGCCGTTGTGGTGCACACCGCCGCACCTCTCGTGACTCTGCTAGGCCGCGTGATTGGGCTGGTGACCTTGGCCGAGCAGACCCTGACCGCTATGCACACTGCCGTGAGCAGGACTAATGAGCTGCTCGATCGCGTCGAGGCCGTCACCCGCACGGCCGAGGGCGTCGTGCAGGCCGCTAGCCGGGAGGTCACGGCCGCGGCCGGGGCGGTCGAGCAGGCCCGTGACCTGACTGCGCGCGCGGCTCCGCTGCTAGACGGCCAGTCCGAGCCACTGCGCCGCCTGGAGCCCATGATGCGCCGGCTGGCCGAGACGACCCAGCCGCACGAGGTCGATGCCCTGGTGACCCTCCTCGACCAGCTACCGCAGCTGGCCGACGCGATCGACCAGGACGTGATCCCGCTGCTCGGGCACCTCGATCAGGTGGGATCCGGCATCAACCAGCTGCTCGACCGTGCCTCCCAGCTCAGCCACATGGCGAGCCGGTTGCCCAAGGTGTTCCGGCGCGTGATCGCTTCATGACCGACCCCGACCAAGGATCAGCCTGATGAGCATCATCGAGCCAACCGGATCGCGTTCCGAACGACCAGCACCGGTGCGCCACCACAGCCTTCGGGTGATCCCGTCCCGGCAGGAGGTGGACCTGCCTGCGGCGGAGCGCGCGGTGGCCGATCTGCTGGTGGCCCTGGGCAAGGACCCGACCTCTGAACACCTGTCCGACACGCCGCGACGAGTCGCCCACTCCTACGCCGAGCTGCTCACCCCGCGGGAGTTCGACCTGACGACCTTCCCCAACGACGAGGGCTACGACGAGCTGGTGCTCGCCAAGAGCATCCCCCTGCAGTCCCTGTGCGAGCACCATCTGCTGCCCTTCCATGGGATCGCCCACCTCGGCTACCTGCCCGGTAAACGCATCCTCGGGCTGTCGAAGCTGGCGCGCGTCGTCGACCTGTTCGCCCGGGATCTGCAGGTCCAGGAGCGACTGACCCAGCAGGTCGCCGACCGGCTGCAGGAGCACCTGGCCCCCAAGGGCGTCGGCGTGGTGATCGAAGCGGAACACCTGTGCATGTCACTGCGCGGTGTGCGAGCCACCGGCTCACGCACCGTGACCTCAGCACTGCACGGGGTACTGCGTGAGGACGCCCGCTCCCGGCAGGAGTTCTTCGCGCTAGCCGGAGTGGCGCACTGACCGGCGTCACCCTGCAAGATCGCAAAGAGGAGCACCGTCATGACAGACCGCACCCTGGGGGTCGATGAGGCAGCGGCACGCTCGGACCCCGAGGCAATGCGGCGACCCTTCTGCGCCCTCGACGAGGCCAGCTATCACCTCGACTCGGCCTCCGCGCCGTGGAGCGTCCATCTGGAAGTTCGCCTCAGCGGCACCGTCGTCGAAGATCGCCTGCGGCAGGCCGTGGGGGTGGCGCTCGCCAGACACCCCCGAGCTTGCGCGCAGGCCACCATTGCCCGCCAGCGGCGGGCTGACTATGAGTGGGAGATCACCCCCACACCTGACATTGATCCCCTTGACGTCGTTGTGTGTTCTGATGACGACGGCCTGCAGGCCGTCCGGGCCGACCTGCAGAGCCTGGCCGTGCCGCTGGTGACGTCGCCACCGCTGCGCGTTCGCCTCGCTCGTCACCACAACGGCGACGTGGTGATGCTCAACCTCCACCACGCCGCCGGTGACGGCATCGCCGCGCTGGGCCTGCTTCGCTCCATTGCCCGGGCCTACGCCGGGCGCTGCGACCCGGTGCGCCACACGCCTCCCGAGGAGGTGGAGATCCCGGCGCCGAGCGGCCGGTGGGCTCAGCTCCGGGCACTGGTGGGCGAACTCCGCCACGCCGCCCCCCGTTCAGTGCACCTTGTTCCCAGCGGGGGCGAGGACCGTCCCGGCTACGGGGTCCATCACCTCGTCCTCGACACCGCGCACACCGCAGCGCTGGCCACCAGCGCGGATCCCGGGACCACCGTCAACGACCTCCTGCTGGCCGGCCTGCATCTGGCCCTGGACAGCTGGAACTCCGAGCACGGCGGCCCAGGCGGGCGACTCAGCGTGCTCATGCCGGTCAACCTGAGACCCACGTCATCCTGGTACGAGGTGTTCGGCAACTTCACCTTCATGGTGCCCGTCGTCACCCGCCCCGAAGACCGAGGCGACCCCACCGCCACAGTCGAGACGATCCGCCGTCGGACCCGGCGCATCAAGGACGAACGCACTCCCGCCGCCGCCGTCAGGCTCCTCGACGTCCTCCAGCGTCTGCCGCTGCCGGCCAAGCGGAGCATCGCCCGCCTCGCCGCTTCGGAGCGGGTGATCCCGACGGCGATCCTGTCCAACCTCGGCCGCCTCGATGAGGACCTGGACTTCGGGCCCGAGCTGCGCGCCCGCGAGGTGTGGTTCTCCCCACCGACCAGCATGCCCATGGGCCTGGCCGTCGGGGCGGTCACCGCAGGAGGCCGGCTACATCTGGTGTTCCGCTACCGGCACCCACTGTTCGGCCCGGCTGACATCGCCGGCTTCGCCGACCGCTACTTGGCAGCGCTCGGTCACGTAGCCGCTCGCGCTCGCGTCGGACCACACCCTGGTTCTGAGCTACCAGAGGTCGGACTCGCTGCGCTGGCAGGACAGACACAACCTCGCCTGGGGAATGACCTCCAGCACCGCGAGGGGTATGTCCGCGTGACAGGCGTGGCAGCACCCGTAGTGCCCGGCGACCATGCTTGCCAGCGCCAGCTCGATGTCGGCCATCGCCCGCCGGGCCCCGTCGACCATCAGGGCGGCCACCTGGCGTCGGGCTCGGCCGCCGTCGGTATCCGGGACGTCGGTGTCCACCGCACTGCCGTCGGCTGCCCGCAGCTCGACGAGCTGCTCGAGCCGGAACGCGCGCTGCTCGAGCAGCATCAGTCGCAGGGCGGGAAGATGCGGCGCGAGCCGATGCTGGGGGTGCCGGCGTCGACCGGTGGGCTGGGACTGTGTCTCGGCCGCGTGGATTCGCGGCATGGTGATCTCCATGGTGGGGTCGGGAAAGTGGACGCGGCCATCCGTCGGCCAGCGCCATCGCTTCCGAGCAGGGGGTCAGGGCCGGGAGATCGGGACCCCGGGGGGCGACCGCCCCCGCTGTCGGCGCACCAGGCTGGCGGCGGGTAGCCGCCTGCCCCCGCGGCGAGCGAGACACCAGAAGAACAGGACGGCAACCAACAGGGCCGCCGGGACGGCTCCGACCGGGACCGGCGCCTGGCCGATCATCCGGACGACGGGCTGCTGGGCGGCCGGACCGCTGACGATCTGCGCCTGGTCGGCAACGACACCCGGCAGCGTATGGCCGCCGATGCCACTGCCCGCAGCGAGCCGCACCGGGCCACTGAGCGTGACGACCAGGCCCAGGACCAACGCGGTGAGGGCCGTCAGCTGCTTACCGGGCAGGCGAGGCATGATGTCTCCCACCCTATGCACCGAGCTCCTCCTCGGCCACCCAGCGGCTGGTGTGCGGCGGCGGGGTACTCATGCGCTGCGGGTCTGCCCCCGGCGCGCATCCCATTATGCTGACCCTGCGACCACTATATCGTGTTACGATATTAAGTGTGATGGCTCGGCGCGGAGCGTCAGGCCAGAGACACTCAGGAGGTGTGTCGTGCTCAGTGATCGCGGACGGAAGACACTGCGGGAGGCCCGGAACCCGTTCCAGATCGAGGATCCGGACCTCGCCCGCTCGCTCAAGGCCGTCGGGCCGCACCTGCCGCGCGATCATCACCGGTGGGCCTTCCCGGTCGGGGTCGTCCTCGCGGTAGTGCTCACCGTCCCCGGTCCGAGCACCCTGAAAGAGGTCGAGATCGCCGCCCGGAAGCGGCCACCATTGCCGCGAATCCGACGCAACGCCACCACCTTCCCGGTGAGCAGACCCTCGCCGAGTGAGCAAGGAGGAAGCCTGATGACGTCACCCGACTCGTCGGACCTGACCCAGGACCGAACCGATTCCGCCACGTGCAGGGAGGCGGCCATAGTGCCCCGTGGGCAGCGCCTGATGGCCTCGACCGCCAGGCGCACGACGCTCGCCCTGGGCCAGCTCCTCAACGCGGTGAGCCTCGCGCTAGCGACGGACGGCCGCTCAGCGCCACCAACAGTGCGACGGGCGGCGTCGCGGGTTGCTGATCAGCTTCAGTGCTCGCGGTCAGCGTCGTCCTCCAGTGGCGTGGCTGCTGACGATGACCGCATCGGGCCATCCGGCCGACTGAGCGCCCATCGCCAACGCAGCGGCCCTCGGACCATCTGCGGCAGGCCCGTGCCATACACAAGTTCGATCAAGCTGGGTCGCATGGGATGACGACGCTGACGGTGCTGTGTCTGGGTGGGCGAACCCTACCGGTCAGCTGGTGGGCCGTTGGTCGCGGTCCGCTCGAGCAGGCCGGTGTTGGGGGTGCGCAGTTCGGGCGGTGTCGCCGCGCCGGCGGGCATGTCGGGCGGCGGCGCGGAGCGTGTGGTGGTCGCGCCGGTCGGCCGGTGGGTCTCGGGGGTTGTTGCGTGTTCGAGGAAGCGGAGCAGTTCGACGGGGAAGGGCAGGACGAGGGTGGAGTTCTTCTCGGCGGCGACTTCGACGACGGTCTGGAGCAGGCGCAGTTGCAGCGCGGCGGGGTGTTCGGCCATCACTTCGGCGGCCTGCGCCAGCTTCTCCGAGGCCTGCAGCTCACCCTCGGCGGTGATCACGCGGGAGCGCCGTTCGCGCTCGGCCTCGGCCTGGCGGGACATGGACCGCTTCATCGACTCGGGTAGGACCACGTCCTTGATCTCCACACGGTCGATGTGCACACCCCAGCCCACCGCTGGGCTGTCGATCATCAGTTCCAGGCCTTGGTTGAGTCGTTCCCGGTTGGACAGCAGGTCGTCCAGGTCGCTCTTGCCGATGATGGAGCGCAGCGAGGCCTGCGCGACCTGAAGGATGGCGGAGTCGTAGTCCTGGACGTCGACGATCACCCGCACCGGGTCGACGACCCGGTAGTAGACGACGGCGTCGACGCGCACCGTGACGTTGTCGCGGGTGATGCCGTCCTGGGCGGGCACCGGCAGGGTGACGATCTGCATGTTGACCTTTTGCAGGCGGTCGGCGATCGGCGTGATCACGGCGAGGCCCGGGCCGCGGGTCTCGGGGAGGACCCGGCCGAAGCGGAAGACGACGCCCCGTTCGAACTGTTGGACGACCCGGACGCTGGCCCCGATCAGGCCGAGGGCCGCGATTCCGATCAGCATGTAGATAACGATCATTTCATCCTCCGGTGTCTTCCCTCGGTCCCGCCGAGTCGGATGTGTCTGCGGTCCGACGGCACATCGACAGCTGGCCGGACCGACCACGGCGCGCGGGCCGTCAGGTTCGCGGTGTAATGGCGTCGCCTCGGCGACGCGCCAGCGACAGCCCCACGGCGACCGCAGCGAGCAGCAGCGCGCCGCCCACCGACCCGGCGATCAGCAGTAGCACGCTCAGCATCGTTGTGATCCACATCAGGACCGTGTACGTCCGCCGGTGTTTATCGATCGGCTGGCGCGACGCGCGGGGTAGGCGCTGTGTGCGGGCGTCGAAGGTCTGCACGAATTCCGGGTCTTCGGCCAGGAACTGGCGCTGGATCTCGTGCAACGTCGCGCGTTCGTGGTCACTGAGCACGACACACCTCCTGGGGTGCCTCGTCGTCGGGCACAGTCTCGACACCGCGCCCGGCCATGCATTTTTATCGTAGCACGATACAATGTGGCCGGGCGGGTCATTCGGTGCACCGCCGTCAGCGTCTGGGGTGGAAACGGCCGCGGAGCGCGTTGGCAGTCACTGAGAGCCTGTTGGTAAAAGATGTTGGCTGGGTTGGCCCGAGGTGACAGCGGTAGCGATTTGATCACGGGTGGCGTGTCGCGCCGGGTATGAGAAGGGGCTCCTGGTAGCCGAGGAGTACCACCTACTC
>JBOHGH010000142.1:0-11130 GCA_050699975.1 Pseudonocardiaceae bacterium
CACCAGGGCTGTCCGAAGCGGCGCGGGCAGCCCTGGTGTCGAACTCGGCGCACGCAGGGCTGTCGCGCGCGGCAGCAGCCCCCATTTTCACCCCTCAGGGCGGCGCGCAGCGCCTACGGAGTTGGCTCCGAATGGCTGGCAGCTGCTCACGGGTGGTAATGCGTGGGACGGCGTGGTTTGACCCGGCGGGTGGTGCCGGTGCCGGTGTTGAGCCGTTGCTGCCACGCCTCGTAGGTGGCGGGGCTGACGCCATGAACAGCGGGCCCCGACCCGCGACCGGCCGGCAGGAGGGGCGGCCACGGCCAGAACCGGCCCACGCCGCGCGCCCTCCAGAAGCCGAGACCGAGGACGAGGCCGAAGATCAGGTGCCCGATCAGCGACAGCGAGACCGTGGTGGGGGTGAGGGGGAACATCAATTGCTCGCCGCGCGGGGCCAGCGCGACGGTCGCGATCAGGCCGGTCCAGACCGGGAAGATCGCGAAGGCCACTGCCGCGAGCACGACGTCGCGGCGCGACCACCGGTCGAGGCCCACCGCGAGCGCGACGACGAAGAACGCGATGCCGATCCCGCCGCCGTCGCCGACGTAGCGCCACAGGTAGCCGACCACGGCGCCGCCACGGGTCTCGGTGCCGTCGGTGATCCACGTGCCCATCGTCGGGATGAAATCATCCCACCAGCCGAGCATGTAGACGGTGTCGAGCCGGAAGATGTCATAGACGACGCAGGCGACGATCCCCGAGACGAGCCCGCGCCCGACGATCCGGTCGGTGGGGTGCGGCGCGAACACAGCCAGTACCGCGAGCGTGGCCGCCAGCGGGATTATCACCAGCGCTGCGGTGGTGTTCATCGAGACGAGACCGAAGACCTGCGCGGAGATCGCGAGCAATGGCAGTCCGGCCAGCAGGAGGTGCAGGCCGATCCGCGCTGCGATCCGGTTCTGGACGCCGTACCATTCTCGAACTCCGGGGCGAGGTGCGAGCGCCGCGACGGCGGCGACGGCGCGCGGCGCCAGCGGTGGGGGCGCCAGCGATGGGACGGTGGTGAGGGCGCGCGGCGCCAGCGATGGAGCAGTGGTGATGTCGCGCGGCGCGATCGAGGGGGCGGACACGCGCAGTGACCCTAGGGACGGGGGCGCCTGCGGCGCTCGATTTTGAGAATCTCGGCGCCCGTCAGCCGGTTCATCGGTGGGTGACGGCGATGAACGGCTTGCGATTAGGCCACCTGGCGCAGTCATGTGACCTGAACGCGCAGGTCGGTTCTCAGGGACGCCGGCGGGCGTGCCTGGCCGGAGTCCGGTGGCTGCGACGGACGGTCGGCGCGACGCGGTGACGGGACCGGAGCAGTCCCTATGGCGGTTGTCAAGCAGCCTATGGGGGTGAGGTGTTGGTAGCGGGCCTCGTTGCCCGGCACGGCGAACAGGACGTCGCTGCGTAGGACGAGGCGGTTGGCGTTGGGCGTTTTGCGAGGCATGCGAGGAGTAGAGCTAACCTTGGTTTGGGGGGACAACGCTTGTTAGGTCCTGTTTGGCTAGCTTTTTCCTCAGCCAGGCCGCTCCCAGCGCGCCCGCGGTCGAGTGAGCGCATCCCGAGTCGTCAGGGGACGTCGGCCTGGCCGGGTGGAGACCTGCTCTGATGCTGGCCGGGCAGGCTCGCCCCGCGGCTGGCAACTCCCACCGCCGCCGCGCGAACCGGTCGCTCTGCGCTGAGTCTGGATCCACGGACCGGTGGGCTGTGCCGAGGTTACAGTTGCGCTGTCAGGTCGAGATCAGCGCACGCCGGAGGAGGCACTCGTGGGCGACCGCTCACCCGTGGCAGGGCGGGAGCAGTTTCCGGATATCGACACCACGATTCCGCAACCGGCTCGGTTCTGGGATTACTTGCTGGGCGGCAAGGACAACTACCCGATCGATCGGGAGGTCGGCCAGCAAGTTCTGAAGATCTTTCCCGATCTGCGTGACAGCGCTCGCGCCGACCGGGGGTTTTTGGTCCGGGCCGTCAGGCACCTGGTGGCAGAGGCGGGGATCCGCCAGCTGCTGGACATCGGCACCGGGCTGCCCACCGTGAACAACACCCACCAGGTTGCCCAGGCGACAGCGCCGGAGTGCCGCATCGTCTACGTCGACAACGACCCGATGGTGCTGGTTCATGCGCGTGCCCTGCTCACCAGCACGCCAGAGGGCGCAACCGACTATCTCGCAGCCGACGTGCGGGACCCCGAGGCAATCCTGCACGAAGCTGCCCGGACGCTCGACTTCACGCGGCCTGTCGCGCTCATGCTGCTGGGAATCATCAACTACGTCATCGATGACGCCGAGGCGGACACTGTCGTGAAGCGGCTCCTGGATGCCTTGCCTTCCGGAAGTTACCTGGCAATGTCTCACCCCACCCCAGAGATTCACGCTGAGGCGATCGAGGAGTCCATGCAGCTCTATAATTCCAGTGGCGCGGCCCCGCTCAGAACCCGCACCCGCCAGGAGCTCACCTGCTTCTTCGACGGGCTGGAGCTGCTGGAGCCGGGCGTGGTCTCCTGTTCGCTGTGGCGCCCGGACGCCAGCGATTTCGGAACCCATGCCGAGGTAACTCAGTACTGCGGGGTCGCGCAAAAGCCTTGATCGACTCTCGATGAGCGATGGTGCACGTCGTTCACGACGCACCAGCCCATCCGGCGCTGACCACTAGGTGAGTCGGCTGAGGAAGCGGCCGAGTTTGGCCGCGGTGCTGGGGTTCTCGGTCAGCGCGTAGTCGTAGAGCGCGATGGGGATCGCGAAGGAGTAGGTCGGGTAGGCGTGGATCGAGCCGATGATCGCGTCGACGGTGAGGTCGTTGTTCATCGCGAGGGTCAGTTCGTTGATCAGCTCGCCGGCGCAGTGCCCGGCGATGTGGGCGCCGATGAGCCGGCGTTTGCCGTCGATGAGGAACTTCATCAGGCCGACGGGTTCGGCGTCGGTCACCGCGCGCTCGTTGTGGCTGTAGGGGAAGCGCACGATCTCGCAGGTGTCACCGGCGGCGCGCACCTGCGCTTCGGTGCGGCCGACGTGCGCGATCTCCGGGTCGGTGAAGGTCACCCACGGCAGGTGGCCGGGGGCGAACTTCGCCTTGATCGGGACGAAGATGTTGCGCACCGCATGCGCCGCCTGGTGGCCGGCGTAGTGGGTGAACGCCGGCCCGCCGATCACGTCGCCGACGGCGTAGATGTGTGACTGGTTGGTCTGAAGCAGCTCGTTGATGGCGATTCCCCGCGCTGTGGTGGTGACCCCGGCGGCGTCGAGCCCGAGCGATTCCACCGTGGGCACCCGCCCGACAGCGCACAGGATCTCGTCGACCCGCAGCTCGTCCTCGCCGAGCGTCAGCACCTTGTCCCCGCTGTCGCGGCGCACCCCGCTGAGCCGGGTATCTGGCCGCACATCGATCCCCTCGGCGGCGAACTGGCGCTCCAGTATCTCGATCATCTCGATGTCGTCGCGGGGGATCAGATGCGGTCCGCGCTGCAGCAAAGTGACCGTGGAGCCGAGCCGGTGCAACGCCTGCGCGAGTTCCACGCCGATCGGGCCGCCACCGATCACCGCCAGCCGGGCCGGTAGGTCGCTCAGGTCGAAGACGTCCTCATTGGTGAGGTAGCCGACCTCGGCCAGCCCCTCGACGTCCGGTACTGCCGGGCGGCTACCCGAGGCGATCAGGACGAACTTGGCGGTGATCTCTTGGTCCCCCGCAAGTAGTGTGTGCGGGTCGCGGAAGGTGGCGCCGCCGAGCAGGACATCGACTCCGAGCTCGGACAACGCCATGACGTCATCGAGCTTGCCGATATCCGTAATGGCCTGCTGCACCCGGGCGTTGACTGCGGCGAGTCCCGAGTGCACGGGCTGCACGGACAGCCCCCACCGGTCCGCGGTGGCGGCCTCGTGGGCCACCCGGGACGCCTTGATCAACGCCTTGCTCGGCACGCAGCCGTAGTGCAGGCAGTCCCCGCCCAGCCGGTCCTTGTCGATCAACGCGACCCGCTTGGCGAAGAACCGGGCGAGCCGCGCAGCAGTCAGCCCACCCGACCCCGCTCCAATGATCGCCAGGTCGTACTCAAACGACGGCATGTCCCGTTGTCCCCCCATCAGCCAGGGCGTTCTGGATGCAGACTGCACTAATTTGGCCCTGGATTACCGCAGTCTGCATCCAGAACGCATGTCGTTACGAGGCGTGACGGGCGGACCCGGTCGTCGGGGGTGCGGGGGAGCCAGCGGCGCACGACGGTGCCGTCGCACAGCAGCGCGTCGCCGCCCATCTGGCGGGTGTCCTCTACCGGCCGCGGCAGGTGCTGCCCGCGCGCCGCGGCGATCGCGTAGCGGGCCAGGGTCCCCGGTGAGTACACCTGCCACAGCCTGGCACGGCGCATGCCGAGCATCCCGTAGAGCCGGCGGTTCTCGTCGGCGAGGAACGGGCCCGGCCAGCCGACGTGGTCGGCGAGCGCGGCGAGCGCGTCGGGTGGGCTGAACCCGAAGGCGATCAGCCCGATCGGGCGGCCGGCGGCTTGCTCGCGCACCTGCACCAGGTGCTGCTGGCAGGGCAGTCAAAACCGGTGCCGGATCGCGGTGAGCAGGTACCGGCCGGGCAGCGCGCCGAGGTCCACGGCCCGGCCGGTGCGCGCGTCGGGCAGCACCAGCCCGTCGAGCGGGATCCGGCGGTCGATCTCACGGGGCACGGACGTCGACGATGGGCAGCAACCGGCGCAATTCGATGTTCTCGATCGGGTCGAGCACCGAGTGCTGCACGCAGGCGGGGACGAGTTCGCCGGTCTCCGGGTGCGCCATCGTGTAATGGCAGGACGCGAGCCGTTCCTGGGTGGCGAGAATCCGCGGATCGGAGGCAGTCTCGCCGCGTTGCATCAGCTCCCACGCCGGCGCGACGTCCGCCGCGTCCATGAACTGGTGCACCACGAATGAGACCGGTCGCACGCCGTGTCGTAGCAGGGTCCGCACCCCGCCGACGCGCTGCACGAGGTGGGTGAGCCACCGGATCGCGATCGCCAGGATGACCGGGTGGCGCACGATCGTCCGCACCAGCTTGCCGGTCAGGTCCAGCGCCGCCACCCCGGTGAAGTTCACCCCGCCGAAGTAGCGGAAGAAGGCGTCCCTGGTGGCGAGGTCACGCGGGTCATCGCCGGACAAGAACGGGTGCCAGCTCCGCCCGACGAAGAACCCGTAGGCGGCCCGGTTGCAGCGCAGGTCGCCGTGCTGGAACGCGGTGTAGTCCAGCTTGCCGCCCGCACCCCGTTCGATCTCCCGCCATACCTCGTCCATGCCGGTCTGCTCGTAGTCCTCGTGCCAGCGCCGGTCGTCCCCGACGAACGCTGCAGGCTGGAAGGAGAACATCCCGAACCCCATCGCGTGGCAGTCCCGCACCACGTCGGCGACCTGGCCGAGGTTCGCCGGGGTGACCGTCATGTTGTGCGCGAGGAAGAAACGCACCCCATGGCGGCGGCGCAGCCGGGTGAACATGTCGACGAACCGCTGCCGGTACGGGTCGAGTTCCCGTTCGCTGCCCGCCCGCGGGATGTCACGGCGGCCGAACATGAGCATGTCGAAGTGCCCGGCGAACGACAGCCTCGCCAGCCGTCGCCGTCCGTGCTCATCCAGGGCGAGCCGCTCCAGGTAGTCGTAGTCGAAGTCCCCGTGGGACATGCTCATCGGCTCGCGCCCGTACCGGCGCATCGTCAGCAACGTCGCCGCGTGGTCGTCGGGGCTCAGCAGGGTCACTTCCCCGCCGATCAGCTGCGCGTGGGCGCGTGGTCCGCGCAGCCGGCGCAGCATCGACATCTGCTTGTCGACCTCGGCGATCGTGTGCGACCCGTCCACCCGGACCCGGTTGGCGTCGCGCGAGTGGTAGCAGGGCGTGCACGCCAGGTTGCACCGCGGGAACACCCCGTGGGTCCCCTCACAGCCCACCGCGTGCCTGCCCAGCAGCTGACCAGGTGTCTTGACATGATCGGGAAGCTCAGCCCAGCGGCGGTCGAGCACCGCGGCGAACTCCGGATCGACCGGCCGGGTCCGGCGTTCCCACCGCCGCAACGCATCGATCAATCGCATGTGCACCACTCACGAGCATTCGCTGATCGGATCGAACCGGTTCGCTGGCGGGTTAAGAACAGCACTTAAGCAGCCAGGAGGGAAGGTGTGTCGATGACGAGGTTGGCGCTGTGCGGTGGGACCTACTCCAACCCATACGCGTTGCGGGCCTTCGTCGCCGACGCCCGGGCCCGCGGTGCCGACCGGCTGTGGTGCCTGGGTGACTTCGGTGCCTACGGGGCCGAGCCGGAGGCGATCTGGCCGTTGCTGACCGGCAACGGCATCGAGTGCATCGCCGGCAACTATGAACTCGCCATCGGCAGGGGTGACCCGGATTGCGGCTGCGGGTACGCCGACGACGACGACAACGCCTTCGCCGCGATCGCCTACGACTACACGCTGCGGCGCACCTCCCGGGAGTTCGCGGCGTGGATGCGGACCTTGGCCACCGAGCACCGGGAGACCGTCGACGGGGTGGCGATGCACCTCGTGCACGGCTCCCCGCTGGCCGTCAACGACTTCTGGTGGGAATCGCTGCCCGACGACGCACACCAGATGCGGATCGAAACGTCCGGCGCGGACGTGATCTGCTGCACGCACTCCGGGCTGCCCTGGATCAGGCGCTTCTGTGCTGCGGGCCGGGACACCCTGGTGGTCAACGTCGGGGTGCTCGGCCGGCCGGCCAACGACGGCGGTCAGCACGTCTGGTATGCGCTGCTGGACTGCGTCGACGGCCAGGCCACCGCGAAGCTGGTGGCGCTGGACTACGACTGGCCGGCGCACGCCGCATCGATGCGCGACGCCGGGCTACCGGAGGCGTTCACGCAGGCAGTGGAGACCGGATGGTGGACCACCTGCCTGGAGATCGTGCCGCCGGTGGAACGCTCCCGGGGCCGCTTCCAGCTCTACAAATCGGCGATGCCGGCCTTCGCCGGCGCGGAGGTCTCCTGGGCCGCAGCGCCGGAGATCCCGGATAACGGCCTGCCGGTGCTGCCGCTGTTCGGCACCGCGCTGTTCCCGCCGCGCCTGTGGCTCTACACCAACTTCCACTGCAACCTGGCTTGCGGCTACTGCTCCGTCGCCTCATCCCCGCAGGCCCGCCGCCGTGAACTCGGGGTGGACCGGTTCCGCGAACTGGTCGATGAAGCGGTCGCGGAGGGCTTCACCGAGCTGTACGTCACCGGCGGCGAGCCATTCCTCGAGCGCGACTTGGTCGAGATGCTGCTGTACGCCACCGAGCAGCTCGACGTGGTGTGCCTGACCAACGCCATGCTGTACCAGGGCTGGCGACGCACCCAGCTGGAGCGGCTGGCCGGCCGCAAACGGCTGATCCTGCAGACCTCGCTGGATGGCGCACAGGCCCGTTTCCACGACGCCTACCGGGGGCCGGGGTCCTGGGCGAAGGCGATGGACGGCCTGGACGTGGCACTGTCGTTGGGACTGCCGGTACGGGTCGGCATGACCGAGACGGCGCAGAACTCCGCCCAGGTCGAGCCGCTGCGGGCGCTGCTGGCCACCAAGGGAATCCATGGCCGGGACTTCGCGGTGCGGCCCCTGGTCAAGCGCGGACACTCCGGTGACGGGGTGGCCATCAGCGAGGACAACACCGTCCCTGAGCTGACCGTCACCGCCGACGGGTGGCACTGGCACCCTGCCGGCGCTGACCTCGACACCTCGCCGGACATGCTGCTCGCCGGACCCGACGTCAGCATGGCCGAGGCCAAGCGGCGCGCGGTGGAGCTGTTCCTGCGGCTTCGCCAGCGCGACGGTTCACTACCGCTGGTCTACAACTGTGCTGTGTGAGGCGCCGTCCACGCTGTCACAATGCTGGTCCCGGTACTGCCAACGCAGCCGCCATGGTCGCAGGGCTGACTCGACCTTGACCCGGAAGTCCATCTTGGACTTACCTACGGCGCGGTCGGTGAAGTGGATGGGTATCTCCATGATCCGGCAATCCCGGCAGCGGGCGAGGTAATTCATCTCGACCTGGAACGCGTAACCGTTGGATCGAACGCGAGCGAGATCAAGACTCCGGAGCTCACGGACACTCCACAGTTTGAAACCGGCTGTGGCGTCATGGATGTTCAGGTCAAGGACGCGGTTGGCGTACCAGTTCCCGAAGCCTGACCAGTATCTGCGGTTGATGCCCCAGGTGCTGTCGATGCTGCCGCCGGGGACGTAGCGGGAACCGATCACGAGATCCGCGCCTGTCCGCAAGGCGGTATGCAGCATCCTGGGAATCGCGTCCACTGGATGGGAGCCGTCCGCGTCCATCTGCACGATCCACTCCGGCTCGTCAGGCACGGCGGGGAACTGGTCGGTGTAGCCGTCGAGCGCGGCGGTGAACCCTTCCACGTAGGCGCGACCCAGTCCGTTCTTCCTCGTGCGGTGCAGGACCGAGACGCGCTCGTGGGTCTGGGCCAACTGGTCAGCCAGCTCGCCGGTGCCATCCGGCGAATCGTCATCAACGACCAGCACCCGCAGCGCCTCCAGGCGCAACGTGAGCAACGCGTCCACCAGCGACGGCAGGTTGTCCGCTTCATTGTAGGTGGGCACCACCACCGTCACCGGTGTGCGCCACTCGTCGCCGCGCAACTCGGCGAGCTCGGTCACGGAGTGCTCCTTCGGACGTCGACATGTTCGTAGCGCAGACGAGCTGGTCGCCGAACCGGGCGCACAGCAACGACGTCAACCGTAACTGGTCCCCGGGTTGGATCGGCGCGGCTTGTCCGAGTCGGTAGGGCAACAGTGCGGCCCGGACCGCAATCACGTGTTCGACAGCGTGCTAGTGCCTCGTACTCTCGCTGAGCTCGAAGGAGCCCGCCTGTGATTCCTGCTTACAGCTTCGGCTACACGCCGCCCCAGGTCGAGATCGTCGAACGCAAAGGACGCGGCCACCCGGACACGCTCGCGGACGGCGTAGCCGAGGCGATTTCCTGCGCCTACTCGCGTTATTGCCTGGCGGAGTTCGGGGATGTTCTGCACCACAACTGCGACAAGGTTGTGCTGCTGGGTGGGCGCGCCGAGGTCCGCTTCGGGTACGGTCGGCTTACCAGCCCGATCCGTCTCGTGCTCAACGGTCGATTCTCCACCTCCTTCGGTGGCGTGCCGGTCCCGTGGCAGGACATTGCCGAGCATGCCGCGCGCAACTACCTGGCCTTGGCGCTGCCCGGTATCAACCCGCGCCGTGACGTCGTGATCCACGACATGGTGAGCGCGGCCCCCAGCCCCGGCGTCCTCACCGACGCCGACCCGGATCTGCCGTCCCGCTCAAGTGTGTTCATGTTCGCCCCTCGCGACCGCAACGATCTGACGCAATCCACCTTCCTGGAGTCCAACGACACCTCGGTAGGCGCCGGGTACGCGCCGTACAACACGGCCCACCTCGTCGCGCTCGACCTCGAGAGGTGGCTGACCTCAGACGAGACCGCGACCCAGCACCCCTACCTCGGGCGGGACGTGAAGATCATGGCGATCTACGACGGCCCCGACCTGCGTGTCACCGCCTGTGTGCCCTTCGTCGCCGACCACACCCCTGACCTCGCCTTCTACACGGGGGGCATTGAGTGGCTCCGTGAGCAGATGGCTCACCGTGCCCTGGCAACGGTGCCCCACGGTGTCGGCGTAGGCGTGGACCTCAACACCCGCGACGTGCCAGAGCGCAACGAGGTGTACCTGACCGCCACGGGCAGCGCCATCGAGTCGGGCGACGAGGGCGTGGTCGGACGAGGAAACCGGCTCAACGGAGTCATCCACTTCACCGGGCCAATGTCGCTGGAGGCACCGCACGGTAAGAACCCGATCTACCATATCGGCAAGATCTACTCAGTTCTCGCTGATGTCATCGCCTGCGAGATCACCACCGCGACAGGCCGCGCAAGCACCGTGCATCTCATCTCCCAATCCGGGCGCGACCTGCGCGACCCGTGGCTGTGCGCCGTCGCCCTCGCCGGCGAGCCGCATGAGCAAGCCCGCGCCCACGTCGACCGCATCGTCGAGAAAAGACTCGCCGAGGTCGAACTGCTCAGCGATGAGATAATCCACGGTGCGATCCCCGGCCTTCGCTGACCCATCACCGTCGAATGCGTCCCAGCCGGACTACCGCGATACCGGCTGGGACGTGCTGCGACCCGGCGATATCCGTAATGCCGGCCAGCACCTCGTCGGCCACTCCGCCACCGGCATGACCCGAGCACCGGGCGGCGTGGTCAACCAGGTCTGGCACGTTCGGTTCGCCACGCGCCGCGGCGTGACCATCAAGGTCGCCCCCCGCTGGTTCGCCGGCTCCCTGCGGCGCGAGGCGCGCTGCCTACAGCTACTCCGCCAGCGTGGCGTGCCCGTCCCGAACGTGGTTGACGTCGTGCCCGCCCACGTCGAGCCCCTACTGGGACATGACCTCCTGCTCATGAACACCATCGACGGGCGGTCCCTGCGCCGGAATGATCTGGTGCCCGCGCTCCTGCCGCACCTCCTACGGCCCTACCGCACCCTGCACGACACTGCGCTCGACGGCTATGGCTGGCTCGCCCCCGACTTCACCGGCCGCCATCCGTCCTGGCGTTCCTACCTGCTCGATCTGGAAGAGGACCCGGACCTTACCGCCGTCCCGGCCTGGCAACCGCGCAGAGAAGCTTTGGTGAGCCTGCTTGCCGCCGTGCCTGAAGTCGTTTCCGCGCGCTTGCTCTACGGCGATTACAACCGGGACAACTTCCTGGTTACTACGGATGGGACGCTGGTCGCGCTTGACTTCCAGGGCTGCTTTGCTGGTGATCCCCTCTATGACTGGGCGACGATCCTACTCAAGGAACCCCACAACGTGCCGCTGCTTACCCATCTGCTGCAACCGACCGATGGCCATTGGCGCCGCATCACCGCCTACCAAGCCCGGGTGCTGTGGAGCATGGCCGTTTACCACTCCAGCCGGGACCCGAGGCGCCACCGAGGCCCTGACCCAATGCCGCTAAGTTAGGCACGGGATACGGGTGCTGGCGCATCGCTCGATGAAGTCATGAATGACTCGGCGTGGCGACGGTCGAAAATCCCAGAGAATGCGTGTCACCTCGTTATTGTTATCGCG
>JBOHGH010000143.1:0-11019 GCA_050699975.1 Pseudonocardiaceae bacterium
CCCCTTGCCCTACGACAAGCCCTACGAGTAATCAACCACCACATCGACGACTACATCACCGAGGCCCGCATGACCGCATGAAAACTCGGCTCAAGTGTCAAACCCCTAGCGACCAAGGAACGCTAGTCGCCGGTTGATCGGAGAACCTGTCCCACCTGGCGGGATTTCTGTCCGACACCGTGCTGCTCACCGGGGAAGGTTTCGAGCCACCCGTTACCGCCCCGGAGTACGGGGTGCACGATGCGCACGAATCCGAGCCCGGACGACCGACGGTGGGCATCGTCTTCTACCGGGCGCATGAGCTGGCCGGGAACACCGGCTTCGTCGCAACGGCTCCGCGCGGCAGGGACAACGCACTGCCGGTGTTCTGCGGCTCGCTGCGGGGTTGGGCGAGACCCGGGCCGGCGGGCTACGGGCGCTGCTGGGCCGCTGCGACGCGGCGGTCACCACCGTACTCGCAGCGGGCGGAAGCGCGGGGGCTGACGAGGGATGACTGGGACGCCGCGCGCAGCTTCAACACGATCAACAAGTGGGCGCTCGGCATCGCCGACACCCTGGCGCTCAGCGTCCTCACCGAAGCTATCGGGTTCGGCCTGCCGATCGTGCTGCTGCCCTTCGTCTCCCAGGCACTGGCTGCGCATCCAGCCTGGGAGACGAGCGTTGCCACGCTGCGAACGGCCGGTGTGACCGTACTGCTCGGGTGTGACGTCTACGAGCCACACGCGGCCGGCGAGGGGAAACGGTTCCTGGAGCGCTATCCGTGGGACGCCACGCTGGCGACGTTGGTCGAAGTTGTCGGTCGCCAGAACTAGGCTCCGATGCGTGCTCGACTGGTGGAACCCGCTGACCTGGCCTGCATCTGGCTGGTCGGCTGTCGCTGCATGGATTGCATTGGTCATTGGCGTCGTGGCTGCGTGTCTGGTTTGGGGGCAGGTTGCCGAGGCGAGACGGCTGCGGGTTGAGCAAGCTGCGCCGTACGTGATGATCGATTTCGAGCCTGACCCCGGGACACCATTTGTGATGCTCCTGGTGATCGCGAACCTGGGGGCGACACCGGCCCTTGATGTTCAGTTTGAGTTTGAGCCGCCGCTTGCGACCTCCCTCGACGACACCGAACGACCGTTGCGCGACACGGCGTTGCTTACACAAGGCATACCGACCCTGCCGCCCGGAAAGCGTGTGCAGACACTTTTCGACTTCATGATTAATCGGAACAGTCGCCAGAAAGACATGCGATTGCCGGACACGTTCAACGCCACCGTCTCCTTCCGCGACTCTTCCGGGACGATGCATCAATACGCGTACCTGCTCGACCTCGGCTTCTACTGGGACCTGGAGCTGACGGGAAGCAAGAACATCCATCATGCGGCTGTTGGCATAGAGAGCCTGGTCAAGGAGCTTAGACAGGTAAATCGGCACCTTGAGTTGTTGTGTCGTCCTGAGCGATCAGCGACAACGGCTCGTAAGCCAGTCGATGGGTGGACTGAAGGCCGATGATCGACTTTGAGCGAGTCCTGAGCGCACTCGAGACCAAACCGCTCAATCATGAGCTATTCGAGAGCTTTGCTCTTGAAGTTCTGCAAGAGCAGTATCCAGGCCTCGTCCCGATTCCTGGAGGGACTGACTGGGGTCGAGACGGCGACGTCGCCGGTACAAGCGAGGAGATCCCTCCGCGCCTTATGGTGACTCGGGCCAGGACTTTAAAAGGGGTCAAGGCCAACATGGTTCGGGGGCTGGCGAGCCTCAAAGAACATGGTGTGCCGGTTGATCGAATCATCCTTGCGAACACTGCCAGTCTTAATTTGACCGATCGAAACAAGCTGATAATGGCTGCGGCCGAGGCCGGTGCCCGACTCGCGATAGAAAATATCCGTGATCGTCACTACTTCGTGCCCCGTCTACGGCGCGACGGTGATTGGCGACGACGACTGCTCGGTCTGCCGAGTGACCCCATCACACTTTCCCCGATTCCGACCGACACGAGTGCGGCATTCCCGGAATTGCCTCTGATGGGGAGATCGGCAGAGCTTGAGCGCCTGAAGGATTCAACGCACGACATAGTACTCTATGGAGTTCCTGGTTGCGGTAAGTCGCGGCTCGTGACGGAGCTGGATAGCGTGGCGTTCGTTGACAAGGCGAGCGCTGGCGAGCAGTTAGCTCCTGACATCAGGTGGCAGCAACCCCCAGTGATTGTTGTCGACGACGCCGGCACGGCAGAAATGCTGGTCAAGCGGCTTCTGCATCTTCGCGTTACGGAGCCAGATCTCAGTTATCGCATCATCGCGATTTGCTGGCCCGACGAAAAAGATGAGGTTGGTACCTGGCTTGGTCCTCAGTGCGAGACCATCGAGCTCGACCTCATGGAGCGGCAATTTCTCGACGAGATTATCATGCGAATGGGCGTCACTAGTGAGAGCGCCCGCACAGAGATACTCAACCAAGCTGAAGGCCGAGTGGGCTGGGTGGTGGCACTTGGAAGTCTGTTACTTCAAACCCGTGATGGTACGTCGCTGCTCAACGGCCGTGCACTTCGCGGTCAGGTGATCGGTTACCTTTACCGAGCGAAGCTGAACCGTCACGTACAAGATATTTTGGCTCTTGTGGCGATGTTGGATGGTTTGGTTCAGGAGGACACAAGCAAGGCAGCCGAGCTGATCGGCGTTTCGCGATCCGATTTCAATGACGGACTGCAGCAAGCTGCACATGGCGGCCTTATCGATGTGGTGAGCACGTACGGCGATCGCACCTACTACACGCGCCCACCGATGCTCGCAACAGTGCTGGTGGCCGAGCGGATATTTGATAAAGAGGTGCCGAGCCTCTCCGTCGGAGAGGTGCGCCAGTCTTGGCCAGGCCGGTCTCAGCAAGTCTTCGGTCAGGTTGTCAAGGCAGTGATGATAGGTGCGAATGAGGCG
Source organism: Pseudonocardiaceae bacterium (assembly GCA_050699975.1). Lineage (GTDB taxonomy): Bacteria > Actinomycetota > Actinomycetes > Mycobacteriales > Pseudonocardiaceae. Next base: position 2,916 of record JBOHGH010000143.1, read on the forward strand.
CGTCGATGCGCCGATAGGCTCTTTGGTGAATTGGGAGCCGGCGGCCTGTCAATCGAACTTCTAACCTTATATGCAATGCTGGACGATCAGGCAGCGACGCTGGCCACGGAGGCGTTAAATGCCATACCGCGGCCGATCGATTCCTGCCGAAGCGCATCGATCTGTAAGGCCTACGCCAATATTGCATATCGACATAAGTATACTGCAGCTCTGGTGGCACTTCTTAATCTGGCAGTTGGAGACACACGTCCGGCCAACGCGTATCCTGAACATCCGTATAGCCTCATCGAGGCGCACGTCAAGCTCTTCAGCCCCGATAGAGGGCACCGGTTCGAGCTACGTAGCTGGACGATCGAGGTCGCCAGCGCATGGCTCCGTCAGAACCAATCTGAAGACGCGCGTGTAGTGCATGCAACTGTCGCTAAGGCTTGTTTGTCGCCCACTCTTGCCGGGCACAGCACCCATCCCGGCCACGTCAATACCCTTCAGCTGAAGGAGGCGGTGTTGCCCGGATACTGGATGGCGTTGCTGGAACGCGATATCTGGCCGCAGGTGATCGGTATGGCAGATGAAGGTGGCCAGCCCCTCAACGCGGCGTTGGTAGATATCGCGACAGAATGGCTCGCCATGGGTGACGGTCTTACCAGCTCAATCGCACAGTTCACTCCGGAGGCTCAGGAGCAGGCCAAGACTACCGGAGGGCAGATGCTTCGGCAGATAGCTGAGCATGCGACGCTGAGCGTAGGCCTGAGGGTACGGGTGAACAAGGCGGCCCGTCAGTATGCCGTGTCTATAACTATGCCTGAACCGCCGGATGACTGGAAGCCACTTTTCGTGGAACACGACCACCTATTTTACGCTCAACTTGATAATCTGTGCTATTTTGAGGCGACAGTTCGTGCTTGGGGTGCGAATCAGGCAACTCGGCGCCCGGCAGAGGTTGCGGAGGAACTGGCAGAACTCAAGGAGGAGCTAAGAGCTGCCGGTATTACATGGCCAGACCGGATAATAGGCGCGCTTGCGGGTATCGCAGAGACAGTCGACAATCCCACTGAATGGCTAACGGCAGCGATCGAAGGTGGCCTAGCCGCCGAGGCGTATGTGTTCGTGCCGGCGGTCTTCAAGCAAGGCGAGATGACGAACGAGCTGTGCCAGAGCTTCCTCGCTAACAGATATCTGCGGTGGACCACCATCACGACGGTGCTTGGTTCGTCAGATGCCGATGATGCGCAGGTTGACCTAGTCGTCAATGCCATTGGCCCATTGGACTATCGTCCTCTTTTCACAATGTTACTGCGTAAGGAAGATGCACCAGGGGCGGCTGAGAGGCTGATGGCTCATCCTAGCGACGACCTCCGTGGAATGATGGCGTATGCTTACTGGCTCGCATCCCGACATCACGGACATGACGCTGTCTTCCCTCCGATTTGGTTTGAGGCGATCGAAAAGCTCCGGGCCGAGACCTTCGGTCATGGCCATGATGACCACGCTGTACCCGACCTCTTTTTGTATATGGATAAAACATGTCGGCTGAACCTGCTGAAGTTGCTCACAGGGCAATTTGTTGATATTGCGACGAGTCGAGGGCTCGCCAACGTCAGGGACACATGGTGGAGCAAGCTCAGTAAGCTCAGCCCGGATATCAAGTCGATACTATGGGAACTATTCAAGGATGACGGTGTAGGGCGAAGTATTCTTAAATGGCACCTCGCAGGTGACGACGTTGCCTGGCTCACCGCCGAACTGGAGGCTGGCAGATTTTCACCATCAGACGTATTAGGTTTTGCTAGTGGCCTTGAGCAGTCACCCAGCCTTGAGGCATTGGCTCGGCTTCTCATCCCGCGCGGTGTTGACCCGCGGGCTATTGCAGGTCGAGCGGAGGTAGCCGGCTCTTGGGGCGAGGCGTCTTCGCGTTACCAGCGCCTGGTCGACAAGTTTGCGGCATTCGCGCAGAGCGATGAAGACGCTATTAGACGACTTGGTGAGGCTGGTATGGACCTTTTCTCCGACAGGAGGGATGCCGAAGCCGAAAAGGAGCATCAACGACGTATTCGAGGCGAGCTCTAACGTTCGCAAGGCAATTGAATCGGCGCACGATTGTATTGGCAGTCAGGGTTACCTGTGTTGCGCAGGACCATGCTGTAGACGGCCTCGGTCTCCGTGGTGAGGCACCGCAGCGAGGTAAGGGGCGGGGCTGTCGGGATCGTCACGCCGCCGGGCGTCGTCGCGCAGCTGTGGGAGAGCGAGCAGATCAAGATCAGGCAGTCGCTGGGCCGCCGATGCCCAGATCACCGCAGAGAAAACGCGAACAGATACGAAATGAGCGCGAGTCCGGCCACCAACGAATCATGCAAAGCAGCACGTCAGACGCTACGCACGGTTTGTTACTGACCAGCTATTCCTAAACGGTATGTCGCAGGTTCGAATCCTGCCAGGGGCACCACCATTTACGGGGCCGAGGCGGGCTCGCGTGGCGCCATCGCCGTCTCGTTGATTGAGCACTCTACAAGTACGGCTTGTACAGCTACTGCTTGTTAGCTCGCAGGCACCTCTACCGGAGACCCTCCTCCCACGCCCGGCCGGACCAGCCGACCAGGCCCGCAGTCGCAGGGGGTGCTCAGTCGTGACCACCGACGCCGAGCGCCCCCGATTGCGCGAGCTGCGTATGGAACTCGGCTGGACACAGCAGGAGATGGCCGATCGGATCGCGCACCTGGCATGGATGGAACGGCGCGAGCACGCGGGTATCAACGCGGACATGGTGGCGAAGTGGGAACGCGGCGTGAAGGGTGTCAGCCCGCGATACCGGGAGCTATTGTGCCGCCTGTTCGGCGTGACACCCGATCAGCTCGGCCTAAAGAACACACCCTCGTCCGGCGTCGACCGCACCTGGCCGTTGGCCGATGATCAGTCGCTGGTGGCGATGTTGGACAACGCCGCTGGTCTGCTGGACCAGCTCGGTGCCGCCGGGACCGCGCTCGCACCGCACATGCTCCACGCGTGGAAAGACGCGGTCACCACTCGCCGCACGATGCTCGGGCTGCTCGACCCGAGCGCGACGGACCCAGTCGGCCATGCCCGGGCCGCGGCGGCCACCGTCGCCGACTTGGAGCAGCTCGCCGAGCGCTACCACGCCCTGTACGACTCCGCCGACCCCGCAGCCCTGCTGACCTCGGTCGCAGCGCACGTGCGCCTGGCCCAGCAAGCCCTACGCCAAGGCCTAGCGGCAGATGAGCGGCGTCGGCTGTTGCGCAATCTGGCCGAGGTGGCGATCCTTGCGGGTCGGCTTGCCGCCGATGACCTGGGCAACGCGATGTCAGGCCGCGCCTACTACAGCGTGGCCCTCGGCGCCGCCCGGGAGGTGGCAGACGATCAGCTCACCGCCATTGCCCACGGACACGTCGCCCAACTCGCCGTCGCCGAAGGGATGACCGTCGCCGCGCTTGACCAGCTCACCGCAGCTGGCGAGCACGCCCAGTCCACCCCGGCCATCGCTTTATGGCTGGCCACCACCGAGGCCACCATCTACGCCGACCGGGGCAACCAGCCCGCAGCGCGCGACGCGCTCGACCGCGGGCAAACCGCTCTCGACGTGCCCGGCGGCCGTTCCGCGCCCGCATCGTTTCGCAACCACGGCACCGCGCAGGTAACCGCCGCAACCGGCCGCGTCCTCTTACAGGCCGGTGACATCAGCGAGGCACACGAGGTACTCACTGCGGCACTTGGCGATCTCCGCCCGACCGACCGCCGCCAACGGATAGTGATCCTGATTGATCTCGCCGTCGCCGAGCTGCGCAGCGGCAACCTCCCCGGCGCCTGCTCGCGTGCCACGCAGGCTGCTGATCTCCTGCAACACGCCCCCTACGCCACCGGCGCTGCCCAGCTACGCACCTTCCGCGACGCCGCGGCCCAGCCGATCGGGCCGCAGGCTCTGCGTGCTTTGGATCAGTGCTTAGCCCCAAGTTTCCCGATCTTGGAGGGTTCGCTTATGGGCTGACGTGCCCGGACGGGGTTTGAGTGGCTGAAATTGTAGGCAGAATAGTGGGCGTGTCGGCTCGGTGTTCGGCGCCGCTTGTGTCAGGCTGGCGGGCATGGGTCGACGGTCATCGGGTAGCGTTCACGTGGTCAGGGTGCGGAGCCGGCATACGGTGGCTTCCGGGGAGACCCGGGAGTACGAGTCGCCCTTGCTGCGTCGCTCGTTCCGTCGCCCCGATGGCACCGTCGGCAAGCAGACCGTGGCGAACCTGTCGATGCTGCCGACCGCGGCGGTGGATGCGATCGAAGCGGTCTTGAAGGGCAAGACACTCATCGACGCGGACGCGGCGTTCGAAGTGAGCAGATCGCTGCCGCATGGGCATGCCGCGCTGGTCCACGCCGCCGCGGGTCAGCTGGGACTGCCCGCGTTGTTGGGGCCGGCGGGTCGGGAACGGGACCTGGCCTATGCGTTGATCTGCTCCCGGGTGCTGCGACCCAAACCGAAGTTGTCCACCCTGGCCTGGTGGAGCGACGTCACCCTCGGGCCCGATCTGGGGGTGGCCGGCGCGTCACGCAACGAGGTCTACGCGGCGATGGACTGGCTGCTGGGTCGCCAAGACGCCATCGAAGCGACCCTGGCCGCTCGGCACCTGCGCGAGGGTGGGATGGCGATGTTCGACCTGTCCTCGTCGTGGGTGGAAGGCAGCCACTGTGAGCTGGCCGCGCGTGGCTACTCCCGAGACGGCAAGAAGGGCACCCTGCAGATCGAGTACGGGCTGCTCACCGACCCCGACGGGCGCCCAGTGGCGATCCGAGTATTCCCGGGTAACACCGCCGACCCGACCGCGTTCATCGACGCCGTCAACGTGGTGCGGGGCAAGTTCGGGCTGGACCGCATGACCTTGGTCGGGGACCGAGGCATGATCACCTCAGCCCGGATCGACGCGCTCCGGGAATTGGGTGGGCTGTCCTGGATCACCTGCCTCCGCGCCCCAGCGATCAAAGCCCTCGCCGCCGATGACGGGCCACTGCAGCCCTCGCTGTTCGACCAACAGGACCTCGCCGAAATCAGCCACCCCGACTACCCCGGCGAGCGTCTCATCGCGTGCCGCAATCCCGACCTGGCCCAGCTACGGGCGGCCAAACGCGAGAGCATGCTGTGCGCCACCGAGGCCCTGTTGGCCACGATCGCCACCCGGGTACAGGCCGGGCGACTGGCCGGTGCCGACGCGATCGGCATCGCGGTCGGCAAGGTCATCGACAAATACAAAATGGCCAAACATCTCCAGCTCACCATCACCGACACCAGCCTGTCGGTGACGCGGCGTGCCGACCAGATCGCCATCGAGGCCGCGCTGGACGACATCTACGTCATCCGCACCAGCCTGCCCACCCAGACCCTCGACGCCCCTGGCACGGTCAGTGCCTACAAAAACCTCGCCCGCCTCGAACGCGACTTCCGGTCAATGAAGGCCGACGATCTGGACCTACGCCCGATCCACCACTACCTCTCCGACCGGGTCCGCGCCCACGTGCTGATCTGCATGCTGGCCTGCTACCTGAGCTGGCACCTCCGCGCCGCGCTGGCACCGCTGACCTACACCGACGAAAACCCACCCACCCGGAACAACCCCGTCGCCCCCGCCACCCGCTCCGCCAACGCCCACAGCAAAGCCAGCCGCCACCTCGACACCCACGGCGAGGCGCTGCACAGCTTCCGCGGCCTGCTCGACCACCTGGCCACCCTGACCCGCAACACCATCACCCTCGGCCAGACCACCTTCGACAAGATCACCACACCCACCGCCACCCAACACCGCGCCTTCGAACTACTCGGCGCCCCCATCCCACTGAGCCTGAAGTAGACAGACCAAAACCAGCCTCAACAACAAAATCCCAGCTCATGACAGCCCCACAGCTCCAAGATCAGGAAACTTCGGCTTAGCCGATCTTGCCGCCTAGCCACTGCGGACTAAGGCGCCTCCGGCGGGGCCTCCGCTCCGGGATGGTTTCCCGGGGCTGCCTGGAGGATGTGGGGGGTGTGGTGGTGCGGGTATCCCGTCGCGTCGGCGCCACAGGCGTAGCAGGCCAGGGGCAGGGGTCCAGGTCGTTCAGCGCGTGCGGTGCTCCACCTGGACCCCTGCCCCTGGCCTGCTTCGAGGCAAGCTCGCCGACGCGACGGGATACCCGTTTTCGCCCTCTCTGTTTGCGGCGAGGTCAACACCAGTGCTTGTCCGGTTCGTGGGGGAGCAGGCGCACGAGCTGGGGCGACACGGTGATCAGCTGACCTTTGCCCTCGGAACGGACGTAGAGCACACCGGGCCTCGGCCGAGGCCCGGTAACCGGGGAGGACAGCCCCCCGAGTTCGGGGTGCGGCCTTGGTGTCATCGGCGTCTCGGTCGCTGTCCACGGGCCACCCTGTACTGGGAGTGACTGGACGCAGCGTCCCTCAGATCTTCTTAGGCCAAGGGGCGACGTGTGACTACGAGGAGCTCCGGCCGGGTCGTCACTGTGGAACCCGAGGTCGGCGGTCCGGGTCACGGTTGAAGCTGCGTATCGTATCAAAATACGAAACTTTATGATGATACTATATTGATAAAACGGAAACAATACGCGATAATGGTGGTATGGACGACGACAACGCGGACGCACAGCGGTGGGTCAGCTGCGAGATTCCCGGCTGCGCTCACCGGATGCCGTATTCGGGCCGGGGAGCGCCGCCGAAGTACTGCGGCCAGACAGTGGAGGGTCTGCGGCACAACCGGTTGACCGCGCATCGGTTGAGCAAGGGGCACATCACTGTTCCCGCCGCGAGCGCCAGCGGCGGGCCGGTCGACTCGGGGCGGGGGGAGGTCGACGGTGACGCCCGGCCGGTCACGGTGGCGCGGATGACGCTGGAGCTGCTGTTGACAGAGGTGGCCGAGCAGGTGGCCGGTCATGAGCAGCGCATGGCCGTGCTGGCTGGGCAGATCACCGCGGCGGCGCGGACCGCGGCGGACCGGGACGACGCCGCCGCTGAGGTTGCGGCCGCGCACCGGGCCGCCCGCGCGGAGATCGATGCCGCCGAGGCCGAGCGCGACCAGGCACTCCTGCAGGCCCGTCAGGCCACCCGGACCTCCGAGGAATCCCAGGAGCGGGCGACCGTCGCCGAGATCGCTGCCGAGGAGGCACTGACCGAGTTGGAGGCCGCCGAGCACACCCGGGACCAGGCCCTCGGAGAGCGCGACGAGCTGGCCGCCGCCCTGGTCCGGACCCGCGAGGAGCACGAGAGCGCCCGGACCCGCATCCAGACGCTGCAGGCCGAGGCCAGCCGGGCTCGCGAGCACCTCGACGAGGCCGCCGCCACCCAGGTTGAGCTCATCGGCCAACTGACAGTCGAGCGGGAACGGGCCGAGGAGCAGCGCCAGCGGGCGCAAGCCGCCGAGCAGCACGCCGCCCAGGCCGCCCGCCACATAGAGCATCTGTCCCACGAGCTGACCACGGCCCGGGGGCAGGCCGAGCACTGGCAGGTCCAGGCCAGCGAGCACCGCGCCGAGCTAGCTGCCGCCCACGCCACCATCGACGCCGAACGCCACCACACCGCGCAACGGCTAGCCGACCAGCAAACCCGCTATGACGAACTCATCACCACACTGCGCACCCAGCTACCCGAGCCAGGCCAACCGCAACAACGGCCACACCCAAGGCGACAAGCCGCGGCAAAGAAGACCGCCGACCCGGAGACCCGGCGAGTTTCCCAGGGCGCGAGAACCGCTGCTCCGCCCATGCCAGGGTGAGGTCAACACCAGCGCTCGGCCGGTTCCTCGGGGAGCAGCCGCACAAGCTGGGGTGGCACGCTGATCAGCTGACCCTCGCCCTGGAAACGGACATAGAGCACACCGGGGCCCCGGCCGAGGACCTCGCCTCGCCGGTGAAGCCGGGAGAACAGCGCCCCGCGCTCGGGGTCCTCAGCGACCTGCTCGACCCAGCAAAACAGCGCCACACGAGCCCCCTCGACATCGCACCACCGGTCCCGGGCCGCTGGGGGTACTTCACAGGCATGGTGTCCCTGACCTCTCCTCGGTTGGTTGGTGGCCGGCTGGCCGCCGGGAGTCGGGGCGTCGGGGGCCGCGCCCGCTCGACCGGCGGC
>JBOHGH010000144.1:0-10924 GCA_050699975.1 Pseudonocardiaceae bacterium
CCCCGGCCTCGCGTGCACTCAATGACAGCCAACTCGGTCGATCGCAGGGGGCTGCGTCCTCGCCGTCCTGGATTGGACGGATCGCCCCGAGCTCTGCAGCAGGAGCTGTCCGGGCAGTGGGACAGCTCTACAGTCGAGTTCGGGGCGCTGGGGCGCACCGTTAGAGGGGAGCGGCGTGCAGACCGAAGTGCTGGTGGTGGGCGCTGGACCGACGGGGTTGATGGTGGCCACCGAGCTCGCGTTGGCCGGGGTAACCCCAGTGATCATCGACGCGTTGCCGACGCCGAGCGGTCAGGCCAAGGGCGGCACGGTGCAACCGCGCACCGCCGAGGTCTTCGACCTACGCGGGATGATGGCCCAGCTGCTGGACCGGGCCTTGCCGCACGAGCCGGTCGGAGGACACTTCGGTGGCCTAGATCTGCCACGCCTTACAGGCCGTCTGGGGGCCCGACACCGAGCTCGGGGACGTCACCTGGGCCTCCCGGTTCAGCGACGCCACCCGGCAGGTCGAGAACTACCGCGCCGGCCGGGTGCTCTTCGCCGGCGACGCCGCCCACATTCACTCACCACTGGGTGGTCAAGGCCTCAACCTTGGCATCCAGGATGCGTTCAACCTCGGCTGGAAACTCGCTGCCCAAGTCCAGTGCAGAGCCTCAGCCGGGCTGCTCGACAGCTATCACACCGAACGCCACCCGGCGGCTGCCCGGGTCTTGCACCACACCCGGGCGCAGGGCGTACTCGCCGACCGCCGCCCCACCGGCGACATTGCTGCGCTGCGCGACATCGTCATCGACCTCGCGCGGCTGCCTGACGCCAACCGCTATCTCGCCGGCATGATATCTGGGCTTGACGTCTGCTACCCGATGCCCGGTGACGACCACCCGCTGCTCGGTGCCCGAATGCCTGACATCGACCTGGTCGTCGACGGCGTCGCCACCCGGCTCAGCGCGCTGATGCACACCGGACGTGGCCTGCTTCTCGACGTCACCGGGAACGACTACCTCACCGGCTCCCCCAACCGCCACGACAGCCTCATCGACGTGTGCCGCGCCACGACGGCCGTCGATATCGACGTCACCGCGGCCCTACTGCGGCCCGACGGCCACATCTGCTGGCTCACCTCGGCAACGCAACGGTGCGATCCGGCCAGCGCGGACCTCCACGCTGCCATCGAGCAGTGGTTTGAGCCGGATGTCACGAAACGTCGGGCGGGCCCGTCCCCTTGATAAGGCTTGCCGGCGGGGCAAGCATGATGGGGAGAGCACGCATGAACGGAAGAAATGAGACAGGGCGGTGGGCTCGGCGGTGCGTCACGGCGGTGACCTTGCTGGCGGGATTGGGCATGGTGTTTGCCGGTGGGTGGTCGCTCGCAGCACCTCGCTCGTTCGCTGAGCTGGTGAACTTCCCCCCTACCACGAGCACTTCCTGCACGACCTGGGGGCATTCCAGGTCGGCATCGGGGCCACCCTGCTCCTCGCCCTGGTCTGGTCTGACGCACTCGCCACGGCGCTGGCCGGGTTCCTGGTCAGTAACACAATCCACGCCGTCAATCACGCTGTCGATCTCGAGCTCGGCGGGTACGCCTGGGTTGCACCGGCGTTGGTTGCCGCATCGCTCGTAGCGGCGGTGGCGCTTGGCCTTCAGCTGCGGCGGCTCGGCTATGTTGTCGGCGCGGTGCAGGCTGCGACCACACCCACGATGGTGCCGTTCGTCCGGCAGAAGACCATCTTGCTGACCACCTATCGTCGGGACGGGACGCCGCGCGGGACACCGGTGAGCATCGCCGTCGACGGCGGCCAGGCTGTCATCCGTAGTTTCGAGAAGGCGGCCAAGACGCGGCGGCTGCGGCACAACCCGATGGTCGAGATTGCGCCGTCCACTATTGCGGGCAGCCCCACTGGCCCCGCTCTGCTGGCCCGCATGTGGCGCCTCGACGGGGACGACTCCCAGCGCGCCGCTCGGTTACTCGCGGGCAAGTACCCGCTCCTGCACGGCGTGGTGGTGCCACTAGCGCACCGCATCCTGCGCTCCAAGACCGGCCGGACCGTCCACTTCGGATTAGCGCCGGTGGAGAGTCCGGATTAGCCGGCGAAACCCGGTTGCCAGCGCTGAGCGATCCCGCGCAGCGGCACAGTGGCGTCGAGCTGGCACAGCACGCCGAATGTCCCGGTGCTCACCCGGTGGATCAGCAGGTAGCTGGGTGGCAGGTTGAGCGCTCGCCCGGTCCGGAAGTCCGGGCCGGAGAAGTCGCCGACGCGCTCGGCTTGAGCCTGCATCCAGGCCCGGGTGAAGTGGAAGATCTCGTCGCGTACCGGGTCGGCGAAGGGGCTGAGGTAGGCCAGCACGTCCTCGGCCCGGAGTTGCATGCCCGGCCGGACGAAGCCCTCCGAGCACAGCAGCTCAAGCAACTCGTCCGAGCGTTCCTCGACAGCCAGCCGGATCGCGATTCCCAGGGTGCGCGGGGTTCCGCCGGGCAGCTTCGCCGCGGCGCCGAAGTCGAGCACGCCCAGCCGCCCGTCGTGCAGATGCAGAAAGTTGCCCGGGTGGGGGTCGGCGTGCAGCAACCCGGTGAGGGTGGGGGAGGAGGAATGGAACTCCGAAAGCTTGCGACCGATGTCGTCTCGCTCGGACCGCGAGCCGTCGCGGATAATCTGTGCCATCGGGGTCCCGGAGACCCACTGCGACACCATCACCTTCGGCGCGCTGGCGACGATGGCAGGAACGGTGATCTCAGGATGGCCACGGAACGCGGCGGCGAACACACGCTGGTTTTCGGCCTCGTCACGGTAGTCGAGCTCCTCGACCATCCGGTCCCGCAGCTCGGTGAGCAGCGGCTTGACCTCCATACCGGGCACGATTGCCTGGAACAGCCGGCTGAACCTCTGCAGTTGTCGCAAGTCGGAGCGCAGCGCCTCGTCAGCGCCCGGGTACTGCACTTTGACCGCGACCTCACGACCGTCATGCCACACCGCCTGGTGCACCTGCCCGATGCTGGCGGCTGCCGCAGGCTCATCGGAGAAGTCCGCGAAGCGGCGACGCCACCCCGAGCCGAGCTGTTCATCAAGTACGCGGCGCACCGACCCCGGGGACATCGGCGGTGCCGCAGACTGCAGTTTGGTCAGTGCCTCCCGGTACGGTGCGGCGAGGGCGTCGGGGATCGCCGCCTCGAACACGCTCAGCGCCTGGCCGAATTTCATCGCGCCGCCCTTGAGCTCACCGAGCACCGCGAAGAGTTGCTCGGCTGTGCGGGCGCTGAGCTCGGCGTTGACGTCGCTCGCATCGTGCCCGGCCAGCCGCTTTCCCCAGCCGGCGGCGATCCGGCCGGCCGCCCCGAGCGGGAGGCTTGCGAGCCGGACGGATCGCGCAGCGGCCTTGCGGGGGATGTCGGTCACTGGGTGATTGTCTCCCGGCTTCGCCCCCCGTAGTAGTGGTGTTACGGCCTAGTGGTCTTGAGGCGTCATCGCGCGCCGCAATCGCAGCGCGGATGGGCTGGCCGGGGGTGCCGACGCATCGTGCCGCGCACCGGGTCCAGTTCCAGCGCAGCGCCCCACGTCGGCGGGACCGGCAGACCGGCACCTGGTCCGGCTAGCGCGGCGAGCACCTGTTCGGCGGTCAGCGCGGCGGCGAGCTGGGTGCAGGCCACGCCGGCGGCCGGAACCTTTCCGACGAGCTGGGCAGCCAGTTTCGGCCAGGCCACATCGAGGTCCGCGCGGTGCAGCTCGGCGCAGTGCAGGCAGCTGCTGCGACCCGGGCACACCAGCGGGCCAACCATTGCCGTCCCCTCGTGGGCGAAGCCGATCAGATGTGGGATCCCGGTCGTGAGCAGCTCTGTCACCATGACTGGCTCCGGGACCACCACGTCGCACAGCACGATTAGGTCAGGCCGGCGGCGAAGGGCACCGATCACCCCGGGCGCGCACCGGCGCACGGCATCCGCCGCCGCTGCCGCGCGTGGCCTACCGAGATCGTCCGGAAGGTAGCCGGTGCCGACATCTGCGGTGGCGACCGTCCCGGTGGCTTCCACCGCGACCTGGCCCACCCCGGCCGAGGCCAGCAAGGTGGCCAGCGCCACCGCCACCCGGCCAGATCCGATCACGCGCACCGCGGACGTGCGCCGCTGGCCCAACACGTTTCGCGTCGTGCAGGTGGTGTGCACCGACCAGCTGGTCGCCTCGGTGGCCAGCGCGACGCGATGCCAGCCAGGTCGGCCGTCGTCGGCAGCCGTAGCGTCGGCCACCAGGCCGCTGCGGTGCAGATCGGTGAGCATCGCGAGGGCATCACCAGCTGCTGACCCGGCCGTCTCCGCCTCCGCGACCAGCTCAGCTGTGCTACGGACACCGTCCATCTGCTTGAGCAGTGTCGCGAGCGGTTCTGGCAGGCAGTCGAGGACCATGGCACGTTGCGGGTCCAGCCCGAGCTGCAGGCAGGTGGGGGAGCGCCAGACAGCGACGCGGCCCGGCGCAAGCTGCAGCCGCTCAGGAAGCGGGGACGGGTGTGCCTCGGACAGTGTGGTGGTGGTGGTCAGCGGACTCATGCCCGGAATCCTGGGCCGCCGGGCCCTGCGACTCAACTGGCTGTCCACAGGCCCATCAAGTTGTCCACTATCTATCCACAGCTGTGCACAAGCTCGGTGGCCTGCCAGCAGCCCGCAAGACGGTCGCTCACTCCAATGGGCGCTGAGGTGGCTCGTCACCGTGGTTGGGGGGCAGCTCGTCGGGCGGCTGCTCGCGTGGGGCGTCGGCCGCGGTGCGCTCCAGCGCGGCGATCGGGTCGTCGAGATCCGCGGCCTGGCTCGCGGCTCGATCGACGAACCCCGTGGGATCGTCCAGATCCTCGGCGGTGGGCAGCAGGTCCGGGTGGCTCCACAGCGCATCCCGGGCCTCGAGCCCGTGGTGCTCGGTGAGCTCTCGCCACAGCTCGGCGGCGGCCCGCAACTTGCGCGGCCGCAACTCCAGGCCCACCAGGGTGGCGAAGGTCTGCTCGGCGGGACCCCCTGAGGCGCGCCGCCGTCGCAGTGTCTCGCGCAGCGCATCGGCACCGGGAAGCCGCTCGCCCACTGCGTCTGCGACGACGACGTCGACCCAGCCCTCGACCAGCGCGAGCAGTGTCTCCAGCCGGGCCAGGGCGGCCTTCTGCTCGGGGCTGGTCCGTTGCTCCAGCAGACCGGACGTCATCAGCTGATCCATACTCTGCGGGTCGGTCGGGTCGACCTGGCGGGCGATCTCCTGCAGCGCGTCGGTGTCCACCTGGATGCCGCGGGCGAATTCCTCGACGGTGCCCAGCAGCCGCTGGCGCAGCCACGACACGTGGGCGAACAGGCGATGGTGCGCGGCCTCCCGGGCGGCCAGGAACACGATCACTTCGGAGCTCTTTCGCTCCAGCCCGGTGGCGAACCGCTCGACCGCGTCCGGCAGCAACGCAGACACACCCAGTGGACCCAGTGGGAGCCCGATGTCGGTCGAGGTGAGCACCTCGCCACCGAGCTGGGCCAGCGCGGAGCCCAGCTGCGAGCCGAAGGCCATCCCACCCATCTGCTCGACCATCGCTACCAGCGGACCGGCTGTCTGGCGGACCTCACTGGGCAGCGCATCGGTCCACGAGCCGGCCATCCGGCGGGCCACCGGGTCGCACAGCCGCTGCCAGGTGGGCAGGGTTTGTTCTACCCAGTCCCGCGGCGCCCACGCGGCGCTGCTCTGCGTCCCGGTGGGTAGCGCGGTCGCCGGGTCCAGCCATATCTCGGCCAGTCGCACTGCATCGGTGATCGCGGCGGCCTGCTGAGCCGAGGGCAACCCGCTCGTGGACAGCTTCTGCATCGCAATCTGCTTGGCCAGGTCGTAGTTCACCGGACCCCCACCGCCACCGGCAGCGCCCTGGCTCAGCATCTGACCTAGCTGGGTAAGCATCTGACCAAGCGCGCCAGCATCGAAGCCGCCGGCTCCGAAGGCCGCGAACGGGTTGGCCGGGTCGGCACTGCCGCCGCCGGTGTCTTCGGGAGGGTTCCTCCGATCGGGGTCCCGGGGGTCTCGCGGGTCTTCGGAGCCGGAACCGAAGGGCAGCTCGCTCATAGACCCCACGGTACGCGGACCCGGGCCACGTACGCTGACCGCCCGTGAGCCGCCGAACCTGGACCCTGCTGCTCAGCCTCGGTCTCGCCATGGCGCTCGGGTTGCTGGGCGGACTGGCGCCGGTGCCCTACGTCGCACTTCGTCCCGGCCCCACGTTCGACACCCTGGGGGAGGTGGCGGGCAAAACGGTGGTGGACATCAAAGGCGCCCAGACCTATCCCACCACCGGTAACCTCAACTTGACGACGGTGTCGGTGGTCGACAACGTGTCGCTGTACGGGGCTCTTGGCCTGTGGATATCCGGGCGTAGCGCGCTGGTTCCCCGCGATGAGATCTTCCCGCCAGGGCTGTCCGAGCGGCAGGTCGAGAACCAGAACCAGCAGTTGTTCCGGGATTCGGAGTCCAAGGCCGAAACCGCGGCACTGCGTTACCTCGGTTATCCGACCCAGGTCGTGGTCGATCCGGTGGCCGCCGATGGCGCCGCGAACGGGAAGCTGACCGCCGGGGACCGCCTGCTGGCCGTCGACGGCCAGCAGGCCCGCACCGGGCAGCAGGTAGTGGACCTCCTCGCCGGCAGCCATCCGGGGCAGCTCGTGCAGGTCCGCTTCCAGCGTCCGGGCGCCGGGCCGCAGGAAGTGGCGATCACATTAGGTGCGGGAGAGCAACCGGGTCGCGGCTACCTCGGCGTCGGCGTGACCGATCGGCCCGACGTGAACTTCGACATCATCATCAGCCTGGCCGACGTCGGTGGCCCCTCGGCGGGCTTGATATTCGCGCTGGCCATCGTCGACAAGCTGACGCCGGGGGCGTTGGCTGGGAACACCTTTGTGGCAGGCACCGGCGACATCGCCACGGGCGGTGAGGTGGGTCCGATCGGCGGTATCCCACTCAAGATGATTCGCGCTCGCGAGGCGGGAGCGTCGGTGTTCCTGGTGCCCGCGGGAAACTGCGCCGAGGCGGTGCAGCGTGCCCCGGAGGGCCTACGGCTGGTGCGGGTGGGCACTCTGGCGGAGGCGGTGCACGCGCTGGATGACCTCCGAGCAGGCCGGCAGCCGCCGAGCTGCTGAGCGCGTCAGTGCAACGTTTCCAGCAGCGCACGGAGAAGATTCGGGGCGAGCTGCGGGTCCTCCACCACCTCGTCGCGCCCCTGGTCGTCTCCCGAGTCGGCCCGCAGCCGCAGTACGCAGGCCCCAACGCCGTCCCGAAGCACCGCCGCGACCAGCCTGCCTTCCCGCCGCTGTGGGTGCCCGGCGGCGGTGCGGCGGGCCTGCGCTGGGTCGTCGGGCAACTCACCGAGAGCCGCTTGGGCCGCTGGCGGGAGCACCACGATCTCTTGGGCCAACGCGCAGCCGGCGACCGCCTCAGGCCATTCGATGCCGGCCAGCGCCGCGTCCAATTCACCCTCGGGCAGAGCCTCCTGGGCCACCGGGGTGAGCGCGCCGGTAGCGTCCAGCTGACCGGCCAGTTCAGGCTGGCTGGCCAGCAGGGTCGGGGTGGCTACCAGCGCGAACAGCTGCGGCTGCTGGTCCCACCCCGCGGCCGCGACGAACGCCTCCACCTCCCGCGCAGTGGCTGCCAAGGCATCGGACAGCGGGTACGGATTCGGCTCGCTCACTCGACCATGGTCGCACCGGTGCCGGGCACCGGCCGAAGCGGTGCGACCACGAGAATCGGAACCCCGGGACACTCCGTAGAGTGGGACAGGAGGGACTCAACCCGGCGCGGACGTCACAGACCGCGGCGAGGGGTGTCCGCACCGCAACACCACCGCCGTCGTTCTGGAGCGTGTCCTGTGGCCAGTCGGCCCCCCGTCGGAGTTCCCACCCTCTCCCCTCGTGCCCGGATCCTGATCACCGTCGGGGCTGTCGCGCTCGTGGTGCTGATCGTCGGATCGCGGCTGGTCGATACCTACGTGGACTGGTTGTGGTTCGGCGAGGTGGGTTTCCGCTCGGTGTTCTCCACCGTCCTGATCACCCGTATCGTGCAGTTCCTCGTCGTCGGGTTGGTGGTCGGCGGGTTGCTCGCGCTGAACATCGTGATCGCCTATCGCACCCGGCCGGTGTTCGTGCCAGTGGCCGGACCTGACGATCCGGTGGCGAGGTACCGCACCGCGATAGTTCAGCGGCTGCGGATGGTCGGCATCGGCGTGCCGGCACTGGTCGGGCTGCTCGCCGGCCTGTCCGCGCTCGGCGACTGGCAGACCGTGCAGATGTTCCTGCACGGCGTCAGTTTCGGCGTGACCGATCCCCAGTTCAACAACGACGTCAGCTTCTACGCATTCGAGCTGCCCTTCTATCGCAGGCTGCTGGCCTGGGCCTTCGTCGCTGTGGTGCTCTCCTTCCTCGGGGCGCTGATCACTCACTACCTGTTCGGCGGGCTGCGGCTGGCCGGGCGTGGCGGGCAGCTGTCCGGCCCGGCCCGAGTCCAGCTCGGGGTGCTGGCCGGCGTCTTCGTGTTGCTCAAGGCGGTGGCCTACTTCCTGGACCGCTACGGGCTGCTGTTCTCGAACCGCAATCCGCTGTTCACCGGGGCCAGCTACACTGACCTCAACGCGGTGATGCCCGCCAAGATCATCCTGATGTGCATCGCGGTGATCTGTGTGGTGGCCTTCTTCGTCGGCGCGATATTGCGTAACCTGCAGCTGCCGGCGATCGCCATCGCGCTTCTGGTGCTCTCTAGCATCCTGGTGGGCGCTGCGTGGCCGGCGATACTCGAGCAGTTCGTGGTGCGCCCGAACGCCAACGAGCGCGAGGCCGCGTCGATCGAGCGGAATATCGCCGCGACTCGAGAGGCTTATGGCATCACCGAGCGGCAGGTCACATACTCCCAATACTCCGGGCGTAGCGACGCCTCGCCGGCCGACGTGGGAGCCGACACCGCCACGATCCCGAATATAAGGCTGCTGGACCCCAACGTGCTGTCGCAGACCTTCACCCAGCTGCAGCAGCGGGAGAACTTCTACGGTTTCCCGGAGAAGCTCGACGTCGACCGCTATACCGTCGGGGGCACCAAGCAGGACTACGTCGTGGCGGTACGGGAGCTTGAGTCCGCATCGCTGGCCGAGAACCAGCGCACCTGGATCAACCAGCACCTCACCTTCACCCATGGCAACGGCTTCGTCGCAGCTCCGGCCAATACCGTGAACCCGGCGCTGAACGACGCCGGCTCGGGGGAGGGCGGCTACCCGGTTTTCACCGTGTCGGACACCACGGCGCAGGGGGACATCCCGGTGCAGCAGCCGCGGATCTATTTCGGTGAGCTGATAGACGACTATGTGATCGTCGGAGGGAACCCTGGTGCCCCCGAACGGGAGTACGACAGTCGTTCGGAGAACTACACCTACGAGGGCAAGGGTGGGGTACCGATCGGGAGCTGGGCGAGCCGGTTGCTGTTCGCCTCGTACTACGGCGAGCGCAACATCCTGTTCAACCGGGCGATCGGGACTGATTCAAAGGTAATTTACAATCAGCACCCGAGGGAACGACTGCAGAAGGTCGCGCCCTGGCTCACGGTCGACGGCGACCCCTACCCGGCCGTGATCGACGGTCGAATTCAGTGGATCCTGGACGGTTACACGACCCTGGACAACTACCCGTACGCGCAGCGGACCGTGTTGGGCGCAGCGACCGCAGACTCCCTGTCCGGGGTGTCCCGGCTGCCGAACGACGAGATCAGCTACATCCGTAACTCGGTCAAGGCCACTGTGGATGCCTACGACGGCACCGTGTCGCTGTACGCGATGGATGACAGCGATCCGGTACTGAAGACCTGGATGAACGTGTTTCCGGGTACCGTGCAGCCCAGTAGCGCGATCGGCGCTGAGTTGCGGGAGCACTTCCGTTATCCGCAGGATCTGTTCAAGGTGCAGCGCGAGATGCTGGCCCGCTACCACGTCGATAACCCGGCGGTGTTCTTCACCAACGATGATTTCTGGAATGTTCCCACCGATCCGACGCAGAACCAGCAGGGCGTCGACCAGCCGCCATACTACGTACTAGCCGGACCACCGGACGGGCAAGGACCGGCGGAGTACCAGCTCACCAGTGCGCTGGTCAGCCTGCGCCGACCATTCCTGGCGGCCTATATCTCGGTGGGCTCCGACCCGGCAGACTACGGCAAGATCCGGGTGCTCGAATTGCCCGGAGAATCCCAGACGCTGGGTCCTGAACAGGTGCAGAACCAGTTCGTGTCCTCCGCGGAGGTCAGCCAGGAGCTCAATCTGCTGCGGCAGTCGGAGACCGATGTCCGCTACGGCAACCTGCTCACCCTGCCGGTCGGCGGTGGGCTGCTCTACGTGGAACCCGTCTATATCGAGCGAGCCAATCGGCAAGCCACGTTCCCCCAGCTGAACCGGGTTCTGGTGGCCTACGGCGACCGGATCGGGTACGCCCCGACCCTGCGCGGGGCGCTCAACCAAATCTTCGGCGCCGGAGCCGGGGATGCGACCACCTCGCCCGGCCAGACCCAGCGGCAGGCGGCGCCGACGTCACCCCCCGCGGCGGCCGGTGGTGGCGGCGCCAGTTCGGAGATGCGCCAGGCGATCACCGACATCTCCGATGCGCTCAACCGCCTGCGCCAGGCGCAGGGTGCGGGCGATTTCACTGCCCAGGGCCAGGCGCTGGCCGACCTCGACGCCGCAACCAAGCGGTTCGACACGGCCGCTGCGGTGGCCGGCGGTGGTGGCTGACCAGCCGACCAGCCGATTTGCCCCTTACGGAGCCGCGCGCGTAGGGTGGCGATCACCAACGCGGGGTGGAGCAGCTCGGTAGCTCGCTGGGCTCATAACCCAGAGGTCGTAGGTTCGAATCCTACCCCCGCTACCACCGCGAGAGGGCCCCTGACCAGCACGGTTAGGGGCC
>JBOHGH010000145.1:0-10756 GCA_050699975.1 Pseudonocardiaceae bacterium
TCGATCCCCGCGCGCTGACCCCGGACGACGAGCAGGCGCTGGTGCAGTGGCTGGCCGACCCGGCCGCGCCCAAAGCCGCGCATGACGCCAAGCCGCTGCTGCACGCACTGCGTGCGCGCGGCGTCGCCCTGGCCGGCCTGACCAGCGACACCGCGCTGGCCGCCTACCTGGTCCGGCCCGGCCAGCGGTCTTTCGATCTCGCTGACCTGGTGTTGCGCTACCTGCGCCGGGAGCTGCGGGCGGAGGACGAGAACGGCGATCAACCAAGTCTGTTCGAGGGCGAGGACGCAGTTGCCCGCGCCGCGGAGGAGATCCTGCGGGCCAGCGCCGTGGCTGAGCTGGCCGTCGCACTGGACGCCGAACTGGACGGGATATCGGGTCGGTCATTGCTCACCGAACTGGAACTGCCGTTGCTGGCGGTGCTGGCCGAGCTGGAGGCAACCGGCATCGCCGTTGACGGCGACGTGCTGGCCGAGCTGGAGGCGGGCTTCTCGGCAGCGGTGAAGCAGGCTGAGCAGGACTGCTTCGGCGTGATCGGCAGGGAGATCAACCTGGGCTCGCCCAAACAACTGCAGGGGGTGCTGTTCGAGGAGCTGGGCATGCCCAAGACCAAGCGCACCAAGACCGGCTACACCACCGACGCCGACGCGCTGCAGACGCTGTATCTGTCGACCGCGCATCCGCTGCTCGCGCACCTGCTGGCGCACCGCGACGCCACCCGGCTCAAGACCACCGTGGAGGGTCTGCTCAAGGCGGTGGCCGAGGACGGGCGGATCCACACCACCTACAACCAGACCATCGCCGCGACCGGGCGGCTGTCGTCCACCGAACCGAACCTGCAGAACATCCCGATCCGCACCGAGTCCGGGCGACGGATCCGGCGGGCCTTCGTGGTGGGCCCCGGTTACTCAGAGCTGATGACGGCGGACTACAGCCAGATCGAGATGCGGATCATGGCGCATCTGTCCGAGGACACCGCGCTGATCGAGTCGTTCACCTCGGGGTACGACTTCCACGCCGCCACCGCCGCACGGGTGTTCGGGGTGGACGCGGCGGCGGTCACCGGCGAGCAGCGCGCCAAGATCAAGGCGATGAACTACGGCCTGGCCTACGGACTGTCCGCATTCGGGTTGTCCGCGCAGCTGCGGATTTCCACCGAGGAGGCCCGGGAGTTGATGGAGGAGTACTTCGCCCGGTTCGGCGGCGTCCGCGACTATCTGCACACCGTGGTCGAGAAGGCCCGCATGGACGGCTACACGGCCACCATCCTGGGGCGCCGTCGATACCTACCCGACCTGGTCAGCGACAACCGGCAGCGTCGCGAGATGGCCGAGCGGATGGCGCTGAACGCGCCCATCCAGGGCAGCGCCGCAGACATCATCAAGGTCGCGATGCTGGGAGTGGCCCGCGCATTGCGCGCCGAGGGTCTGCGTTCCCGGATGCTGCTGCAGGTGCACGATGAGCTGGTGCTGGAAGTAGCGCAGGGCGAGCGGGACGCGGTGGAGAGTCTGGTGCGCCGGCAGATGGGTTCGGCGTACGCGCTGAACGTCCCACTGGAGGTCTCGGTGGGAGTGGGACGGTCCTGGCACGATGCGGCGCACTGAGAATGGTGCCGATCAGCAGCGACGGCAGCGGAAGATCGCGGTTCCCGGGAACAGCGCTCCACGCAGCGGGCTCCATTGGCCCCATTCGCGGTGCAGGTCGGGCGGCCATTCCGGCTCCACCAGGTCCTCCAGCACCAATCCGGCGGCGACGATCTCCCTGACCCGGTCGCCCAGGGTGCGGTGGTGCTCCACATAGGTGGGTTTGCCCGCGCTGTCCACCTCGGTATAGGGGGTGCGGTCGAAATACGATTGTGCCACCGTCAAGCCTGCTTCCCCTGGATCGTCGGGGAAGATCCAGCGCAGCGGGTGGGTGACGGCGAAGACCCAGAGACCGCTGGGGCGCAACACCCGCGCGACCTCCCGCATCACCGCGGCCGAGTCCGCGACGAACGGCACCGCGCCGAACGCCGAACAGGCCAGGTCGAAACTGCTGTCGGCGAAGGGCAATCGACCGGCGTCGGCCTGCACCAAGGGAACGGGAAGTCCGGTGTCGCGCCCCGCCTGCACCGCGTGCCGCAGCATTCCGGCCGACAGGTCCAGGCCGACGACCCGCGCGCCCTGGGTGGCCAGCCAGCGTGCGCACGGTGCTGATCCGCAACCGACCTCGAGCACGCGGCGGCCTGGCAGCTCGCCGAGCAGGCCGGCGGCTGACTCGCGAAGTCCCTCCGGGCACCACACGAAATCCGCCCGGCCCAGGAAGTCGCCGTGTGCGGTGAGGTAGTCCGCAGCGTCGGCGTCCCACCATCGGCGATTGGCGGCTACCGTGTCCGCGGCGCTGACCAGCCGCTTCACCACGCCGACGGTGCCCAGCAACGCTTCGGCGCGCCCGTGGGGTGTCCCGTGCTCGTCGTCTCGCGGTTGCGGCGCGCCCGTCACCGGGGCAGTCTCTCAGAGGCGATAGGTGAATGCGGGGGGCTGGGTTTGCTGCCCGGACTCCGGCCTGGGTACGATCGACTTGCGCTGTAAGTTTTGCGCTGCCCGGTTGTCGAGCTGGCCCCGGTATCGAGCTGGCTCAGCATGTCGCATCCGGAACACAGGGGCCCTGCGGGGGGTTGTACCACCGGCAGGGCTGTGAGCGCATCGCACAACAGTGATACAGCACAACAGAGTGATACCGCACAACAGCGATACACCAGCGCCGCAGCATTGCCCACCGACGACCCTATCCCTTCGGAGCACCCCACCGCATGTCCACCGACACCACCGCCGCCCCGTCCTTGCAGCAGGTCGCGATCAACGACATCGGGACGGAGGAGGACTTCCTCGCCGCCATCGACAAGACAATCAAGTATTTCAACGATGGCGACATCGTCGAGGGCACCATCGTCAAGGTCGACCGTGACGAAGTGCTGCTCGACATTGGCTACAAGACCGAGGGCGTTATCCCGTCGCGGGAGCTGTCCATCAAACACGACGTCGACCCCGCGGACGTCGTAGCGGTGGGCGACGAGGTCGAGGCCCTTGTTCTCCAGAAGGAGGACAAGGAAGGCCGGCTGATCCTGTCCAAGAAGCGCGCCCAGTACGAGCGCGCCTGGGGCAACATCGAGGCTCTCAAGGAGAACGAGGAGCCGGTCAAGGGCACCGTCATCGAGGTCGTCAAGGGTGGTCTGATCCTCGACATCGGGCTGCGCGGCTTCCTTCCTGCCTCGCTGGTCGAGATGCGGCGGGTCCGCGACCTGCAGCCCTACGTGGGCCGTGAGCTTGAGGCCAAGATCATCGAGCTGGACAAGAACCGAAACAACGTGGTGCTGTCGCGTCGCGCTTGGCTGGAGCAGACCCAGTCCGAGGTGCGCAGCGAGTTCCTCAACCAGCTGGCCAAGGGCCAGGTCCGCAAGGGCCAGGTCTCCTCGATCGTCAATTTCGGTGCATTCGTGGACCTCGGTGGCGTGGATGGCCTGGTGCACGTCTCCGAACTGTCCTGGAAGCACATCGATCACCCCAGCGAGGTCGTCGAGGTCGGCCAGGAGGTCACTGTCGAGGTGCTCGACGTCGACCTGGACCGCGAGCGGGTGTCGCTGTCGCTCAAAGCGACCCAGGAAGACCCGTGGCGGCAGTTCGCCCGCACCCACCAGATCGGGCAGATCGTGCCCGGCAAGGCCACCAAGCTGGTGCCCTTCGGTGCGTTTGTTCGGGTCGAGGAGGGCATCGAGGGTTTGGTGCACATCTCGGAGCTGGCCGAGCGGCACGTCGAGATCCCCGAGCAGGTCGTGCAGGTCGGGGATGACGTGATGGTCAAGGTCATCGACATCGACCTGGACCGGCGGCGGATCTCGCTGTCCCTCAAGCAGGCCAACGAGGGGCTGTCCCCGGAGATGGAGTTCGACCCGACCCGGTACGGCATGACTGCCGAGTACGACGGTGAGGGCAACTACATCTACCCGGAGGGCTTCGACCCGGAGACCAACGACTGGCTCGACGGCTACGAGAAGCAGCGCCAGGAGTGGGAACGCTCCTACGCTGAGGCTCAGGTCCGTTTCGAGCAGCACCGCAAGCAGGTCGTCAAGGCGACTGAGGCTGAGTCGGAGGGACCCGCGGACCAGGACTACTCGTCGGCGACTACCGAGGCGCCCGCCCCCAGCAGCAGCCCTGGCGCCGGCTCGCTCGCCAGTGACGAGCAGCTGGCGGCCCTGCGGGAGAAGCTCTCCGGCGGCGTGTAGGCAGGCGCCCGCCATCGCGCGATGCTGAGGGTCGGACTGACCGGAGGGATCGGGTCCGGTAAGTCGACGGTGGCGACCCGGCTGGCGCAACGAGGGGCGTGGATTGTCGACTCGGACAAGATCGCCCGCGAGGTCGTCGCGCCCGGTACCGCGGGACTGCGCGCCGTGGTCGACGAATTCGGCGCGGGCATCCGCACCCAGGACGGCGAGTTGGACCGGCTGGCCCTGGCCGCGCTGGTCTTCGACGACGCGGACGCACGACGCCGGCTCAACGTCATCGTGCACCCGCTCGTCGCGGCGCGCTCCGCCGAGCTGATCGAGACCGCGCCGTCTGACGCCGTGGTGGTGCAGGACGTCCCGCTGCTCGTCGAGGCAGGGCTGGCGGCGGGGTTCTCGCTGGTCGTCGTGGTGCATGCAGACGCCGAGATACGGGTCGGCCGGCTGGTCGAGCGCGGCATGGCGGAGCCCGACGCCGCGGCGCGGATCGCCGCTCAGGCCACCGACCAGCAGCGCCGCGCCGCCGCGGACGTCTGGCTGGGCAACAGCGGCAGCCGGGATCACACGTTCGCCGCGGTGGACCAATTATGGGCGCAGCGGCTGGTGCCCTTCGAGGACAACGTGCGTCATCGCCGCCGGGCGCCGAGGACCGCGGCCCCTGTCCTGGTGGCGCCCGACGACACCTGGCCGCAGCAGGCGCAGCGGGTGATCGCACGGATCGGCGCGGTGGCGGGCCGGCGCGCGCACCGGATCGACCACATCGGCTCCACAGCGGTCCCTGGTCTGGACGCCAAAGATGTGCTGGATGTGCAGGTGGTGGTCGCTGACCTCGAGGCGGCGCAACGCCTGGCCGACGACCTCAGCGCGGTGGGTCTGGTCAGACTGGCCGGCCGTTGGCGGGACAACGCCCGAGACGGCACTACCCCGGACAAGGCGTACGCGGCCAACGCCGACCCGGCCCGCCCTGTCAACTGTCACATCCGGACCGCCGATTCCCCGACCTGGCGGGAGACCCTGCTACTGCGGGATTGGCTGCGGACCCATCCAGCCCGCGTCCGGGAGTACGCGGAACTCAAGCACCGGCTGGCCGCACACCAGTGGGACAGCATCGACGCCTACGCCACCGCGAAGACCCCGTTCGTGTCCAGCGCGCTGGATCGGGCGCAGCTGTGGGCTGTCAGAACCGGCTGGCTGGTTGCCTGATCCGGGTCAGTGCCGGCTCCAGGCCGGCCACGCCCCGACCGTCGGCAGCCAGCGATCCAGCCGGTAGCCGTGCTGGGCCAGGCCGTCCACCGTCCGATAGGTGGTGGCCAGGGCCGCCTGCGCGGCAGGCCGATCGAGCAGCCCCGCGGTGACCGCGTCCAGTAACTCATCGGTGTCCACCACGTCGACGCCGCGGCCGGGCCGGACGATGAGGTCTAGGTAGTGGTCCTCGGTGCGCCAGCGCCTGGCGTCGATATCGATGCGCACCACATCGATGTAGAAGTGCTCGGCCCAGGCGTGCCCGGGGGGATAGAACCAGTCAGTTATCCGCAGCCCCAGCTCGGGCAGCAGCCAGGACTCCAGCGCGCAGATCGACGGATGGTCGACGACGTCGCGGGCGAGGTAGAGGCCGAACGGCTCGACCCGGTACTCGCGGACGGTGCGGGTTATCCCCTTGGGATCGATGTTGGTCATTGCGTCCAGGTCGAACAGCTCGACCTTGGGAGGGTGGATGTGCGGGGCGGTCTCGGCGATGCTGCGGTGCGGGGCCGTCATACAGTGCGACCCTACCCAGCCCGCGGGGGCGCCGGACCGTCATTCGCCCGCTCGGCAGAGTCAGCGCCAGACCGTCCCGGGCGAAGGCAGACTGTCAGGGGCCCGGCCTACCCTCAATGCCATGACCGATGCCGCCACCACCCCACGCGATCTGCTTCCGCACTCCGAGTTCCGCCCGCTCGGCAAGACCCCCCGGACGCAGGGCCGGTTTCAGATGGTCAGCGACTACGCGCCCGCCGGCGACCAGCCGGCCGCTATCGATGAGCTGGAACGCCGGATCACCGGAGGTGAGCGCGACGTCGTGCTGCTGGGTGCCACCGGAACGGGCAAGTCGGCCACCACCGCCTGGCTCATCGAGCGGGTGCAGCGCCCCACGCTGGTGATGGCGCCGAACAAGACCCTCGCCGCGCAACTCGCCCACGAGCTGCGGGACTACTTCCCGAACAGCGCGGTGGAGTATTTCGTCTCCTACTACGACTACTACCAGCCCGAGGCCTATGTCCCGCAGACCGACACCTACATCGAGAAGGACTCCTCGATCAACGACGACGTGGAGCGGTTGCGGCACTCCGCCACGATGTCACTGCTCACCCGGCGCGATGTGATCGTCGTCGCCTCGGTGTCCTGCATCTTCGGGCTCGGCACCCCGCAGGAGTACCTGAACCAGTCGATCCATGTGCCGGTCGGTAGTGAGGTCGGGCGTGACACGCTGTTGCGTGCCCTGGTCGGCATCAACTACACCCGCAACGACCTCGCCTTCGCTCGCGGAACGTTCCGGGTCCGCGGTGACACCGTGGAGGTGATCCCGGCTTACGAGGAACTCGCGGTCCGCATCGACTTCTTCGGTGACGAGGTCGAGTCGCTCTACTACCTGCACCCGCTCACCGGCGAGGTGGTCCGGGAGGTATCCGAGCTCCGGATCTTCCCGGCCACGCACTACGTCGCGGGGCCGGAGCGGATGGAGCGCGCCATCGGGGGCATCGAGTCCGAGCTGGAAGGCCAGTTGGCCGCGATGGAGAAGCAGGGCAAGCTGCTGGAAGCGCAGCGGCTGCGGATGCGAACTCACTACGACGTCGAGATGATGCGCCAGGTCGGGTTCTGCAACGGTATCGAGAACTACTCGCGGCATATCGACGGGCGCTCGGCCGGCTCGGCACCGGCCACCCTGCTGGACTACTTCCCTGAGGACTTCCTGCTGGTCATCGACGAATCCCATGTCACGGTGCCGCAGATCGGCGGGATGTACGAGGGCGACGCGTCCCGCAAGCGCACCCTGGTGGAGCACGGGTTCCGGCTGCCCTCAGCGCTGGACAACCGGCCGCTGACCTGGGAGGAGTTCCAGGACCGGATCGGGCAGACGGTGTACCTGTCGGCCACCCCGGGACCGTACGAGATGGGCCAGGCCGGTGGGGAGTTCGTCGAGCAAGTCATCCGCCCGACCGGCCTGGTGGACCCGGAGGTGGTGGTGAAGCCCACCCAGGGGCAGATCGATGACCTGGTGCACGAGGTGCGCATCCGCGCCGAGCGCAACGAACGGGTCCTGGTCACCACCCTGACCAAGAAGATGGCCGAGGATCTCACCGACTACCTGCTTGAGCTCGGCATCCGGGTGCGTTACCTGCACTCCGAGGTGGACACGCTGCGCCGGGTGGAGCTGTTGCGGCAGTTGCGGCTGGGTGAGTTCGACGTGCTGGTCGGGATCAACCTGCTCCGTGAGGGTCTGGACCTACCCGAGGTGTCGCTGGTGGCGATCCTGGACGCGGACAAGGAAGGGTTCCTGCGCAGCGGGACCTCGCTGATCCAGACCATCGGCCGAGCCGCCCGCAACGTGTCCGGCCAGGTGCACATGTACGCAGACAGGGTCACCGACTCGATGCGCCGGGCCATCGACGAGACCAACCGGCGGCGGGCCAAGCAGGTCGCCTACAACACCGAACGCGGGCTGGACCCGCAGCCGCTGCGCAAAAAGATCAACGACATCCTGGAGCGGGTCTACGCCGAGGCCGGTGACCCGGTGGATACCGGCACGGTGCAGGTCGGCGGATCCGGGCGCAACTCCTCCCGCGGCAAGCGCGCGGCCGGCGAGCCCGGGCGGGCTCGAGGCAGCGCCGGCGTGCTGGAGGGGCGGGACACCTCGTCGATGCCTCGCGCCGAACTCGCGGACCTGGTGCAGCAGCTCACCGAGCAGATGATGGGCGCGGCCCGGGAGCTGCAGTTCGAGCTGGCCGCCCGGCTCCGCGATGAGATCGCCGACCTCAAGAAGGAACTCCGCGGCATGGACGCCGCCGGCCTCCGCTAGTTGGACGCCCTTCAAGGACTACCAACCCCTCGCTGGACCGTCTCAAACTGCCACCAACCTCGTCGCCGACGATGCGTCGTCGCGTGGCGGGGTTTCCCCGGCGGATCCAGTTACCGCATTGAGCGGGCTGGGCGGGGTTATCGGGCCCGCGGTAACCCAGCCCAGCCCGCTGATTGCGGTCGCCATCAACCTCGAGGACGGAAGTAGCTCGTCGTCACGTGTTTGGCGACCTCGCTGCCAAGGGTGCCGCCCTCGACCATCGAGTTCCGGTAGTGCAGGCCGGCCCACACCCGCGCGTTGTCAACGTCGTCCAACAGGGCATCCAGGCTCGTATAGGTCCGGTTGGTCTGCACGAGCTGGGGGACGGCGTCCTTGCTCGTCTCGATGGTCCACTCCACCTTGTCGGTCCCGAAGAACGCTGCGACCGCTTGAGTCAAGGCGGTCGACGCGAAGGCGTGCGCCGAGGGGTACTCCGGGTGGTTGATCGTGAGCAGCGGAGTCCAGGTTGGATCCGGATCGGTCTGGGGGTTGGCGTCGTCGTCGGCGCGCGGGATCGCGGTGCGGGGACGCCAGGTCCGGTAGAAATACTTGGCCTCGAAGCCGGCGATCGCGGCGTCGGACGCCGCAGTGTTCACCATCGCGAAGAAGCGCGCGGTGTCCGAGACATTCAGACCCTTGGCTACGGCCAGGCTGATGAGATTGCGGTTCCAGTGCACGTAAGGGTGCTGTGCCCAGAAATACACCACCTCGGTCTGCTCTTTGGTGCGCACCGAGCTGGCCAGGCGCCCGTAGGCCTTCACCTCATCGAAGTCCTTGACCCAGCGATCGGAGCTGAAGGAGTCCGGGCCGTCGGGCGGAACTGGGCCGGGTTGGGAAAAGTGAACGGCGTCACCTGGGCCATCACGGCATCCGCTGGCTCGGTACCGCAGCCGCCGTTGGGCTCGAACTCACCGGCCGGGGGCGGGTTGGCGCTGCACCGGTAGGAAACGGCGTTGGTGAAGCCGTCGTTGGCACGCAGCGCGAGGATGGGCTCTTCGCTGTTTTAGGTGGGTTACTCAGCGTGAGGTCGTGTATGCGGGTGTTGGGTTGGTGAGGGTGGGTAGTTGGAGTTTGGCCGCGGTGAGGTAGACGACCGTGATCATCTTGGTTTTGTTGCGGTAGCCACGAGCGCGGGTTTTGGCCGCCTGGACCAGCGAGTTGATCCCTTCGAGCAGGCCGTTGCTGAGGTGGTTGGCGTGCCAGGCGAGGATGCCGTCGAAGTGGTCCTCGACCAGGGTGACAAAGTCCTTGATGGGTTGAAGGCGGGAGCGCTTCGCGCCATAGCACCAGCGCCGCAGATATTCGGGTGCGTAGCTGGGGTCCTGGTCGTAGAAGGCTTGGAAGTCCTCACGCCAGCGCAGCGCCCGGGCGGTGGCCAGCTGCGCCGAAGGGCGCATCAGGTGGTGTAGCTCGCGGCGTTGCGTCGCCGACAGGTTCGCCCAGTTCTTCAGCCACAGCCAGCGGGTGTGCTTGAGCTCCGGGCGGGTGCTGACCTCCTGGCGGCGCACGGTGTCGATGGCCTCGCTGAGCTTGGCGGCCAGGTGGTAGCGGTCGAAAGTCATTCTCGCGTTCGGCAGATGCCCGGCGATGCCGGAGATGAACGCCGTACTCATGTCGGAGCTGGTGTCGGTGACCTTCATCGGGTCACCGCCGTGCTCAGCCAGATCGGCGGCGAAGCGGGCGACGGCCTCCGCCGAGCGGCCCTCGGTGGCGAACACCACCCGCCGGCCCTCGAGATCGGCCAAGATGCTGATGTAGTCCTGGCCCTTACGCGCGGAGGTCTCATCCATCCCCACCCGTGTCACGCCGGTGCAGTCCAGCTGGTCGGGGGCGGCGTGCACGTGGTGCTCCACCACCCGCCAGATCCTGGTGTCATGCTCGCGGGTCATCACCGCGACCTTCGCCACCGGCATCGCGGCAGCGAAAGTGAGCACCAGCGCCTCGAACAACAGCGTGAACCCCGACCCCGGGCGCGCCCACGGCACACCCACCAGCCGCACCCCATGCTCCGGGCAGCGCACCCGCGGCAACCAGGCATGCAACAACGCCCGATGCTGGAAGAAGTCCAGATGCCGCCACGTCTTGTCCACCGTGTCATGCACCGGACAGCACCCCTGCGCACAGTCTTTGGCCGGACACCCGAACCGGACACCACGCTCAAAGTCCAAGTACAGATCCAACTGGGCGGCTTCGGCGTCGAACTCGCTGCGCATCACCCGCCACGGCCCACTCAGCCCCAGCGCCGCCGTGAACAACCCCAGCTCATCCATACCCCTACAACCCCCTGCTACCCGACCATCACGGACAGTCACGCAACCAAATGAACCATCACCCCCTCGTCAACCCGCCACGCCGGAACCAGCCCACTTGATCACCAAACCCACTTGATACAGCGAGGAGCC
>JBOHGH010000146.1:0-10673 GCA_050699975.1 Pseudonocardiaceae bacterium
GGCCGGTTCAACCCCCTGCTTCGTCAGCGCTTCGGCAAGGACGCATTCGACCTGTGGCGCACCGCCCGGCCGAAGCTCGCCGCCGCGCTCGGACACCTCCAGGAGGCCCGCTCATGACCGAGACAAAGGTTCGATTCGATCTACGTGGTCTGATCCGCGAGATATGCGTCAGCTCGCCGAGCAACAACTACGGGATGCTGGCCAAAGAGGTGTCCGCCCGGGTTGACGACGAGGACTTGCGCGACGCCTTGGAGCAGGTGCTACCCAGCCTCATTCAGGATGAAGTGCATAGGCACCGCCGGGAAACTTCCCACGTGCCGTCGGCCCAGTCCAACCTGGTCCCGGAGCAACGCGCTCCCGGGCACTCCTGGAAGGTCTCCGGCATCCGTCGGCACGCCGAAGAGCTGCGCAAGCGGTATGCAACCGGGTTCGGTCCGAACAGTGTCAAAACCCTGGGCGACTTCACGATCGAGGACTGTCGATCGGCCTTCGCCATGCATACCAAGCTGGCCAAGGGCAACGCCCTTTCCGCTGAGCGCTACGCCGCGTACGTAGACGTTCTTGAGCAGCACAGGTGCGCGACCATCTCCGCCCTCCCGAACGACGTTCTGGACCTGCTGTTCGGCGGTGTCAAGTGACTCTCCTCCACGACTCCCTCGCTGGTCATCAGTCCTCCGACACCCAAGTCACCGGCGGCAGCGAGGGTCCCATTTCTCCGTCAGCACTGGTCAAAGGACCTACGACACCCAATGAGCAGGCACCGGTGCTGGCGGAACCCCTTCCCCTCCACGACTCCCTCGCTGGCCATTACCGCCGCGACACCCAGGGGAGGTGCACCAGCGAGGGTCCCACTCATCCGTCAGCGCCGGCCACCGCTGCGTCGACACCCAATGTCCGCGCGCCGGTGCTGACGGAGTCCCTGCCCCTCCATGACTCCCTCGTTGGCCATGGGCGACCCGACACCCATAGATCCTGCGCCAGCGAGGGCCCCACTCCTCCGTCAGCACCGGCCGCACCCAGGTCGACACCCATACCCGCGTCGCCGGTGCTGGCGGACCCTCTTCTTGCCCTCGCCGCTGAGGTGCTCGACGACCTCGAACGCGTCCGGGTCGCTAATGAGAACCGGCTGCGCCAACTGACCCGTACCGACGAGGACTCCGACGGCGAGGAACGCGGGTTCGGACTTCCGATGGGTCACCCGGACGTCGCCCGGCTGGCCGCGCTGGTCAAAGGACTGGCGGACGCCGAGCACCAGGCAGAGCTGAACCTGAACCGGCAGATGCGTCAGCACCCTCTGTGGCCGTGGGTGCGTTCCGTCAGGGGCGTCGGGCAGAAGCAGGCCGCTCGACTGCTGGCCGCGATCGGTGATCCGTACTGGAACGACCTGTACGGCCGACCCCGGATGGTGTCAGAGCTGATGTCGTACTGCGGGTACGGCGACCCGGAGCGGCAGGTGCTGCGCCGTGGACAGAAAGTCAACTGGTCGCCAGCGGCGAAGATGCGTACGCACCTGATCGCTAAATCCATCGTCAAGCAGCTAGTGAAGCCCTGCCACTCGATCAAGGGCGAGGGCGGTCTGGTCGCGTACACGGTGCACGTCGAGGGTGAGTGCTCATGCTCGCCATATCGCCCGCTGTACGACCAGGAGAAGGCACGCTATGCCGGCTCCACGCACCCGGTCGAATGTCACCGCTGCACGCCCAAGAACGCCCCACCCGCGCCAGTGGGCTCTCCTCGCAAAGGCGCGCACATCGAGGCCATCGCCCTTCGCGCGGTATCGAAAGCGATTCTCAAAGATCTATGGCGCGAGGCTAAGCGCCACCACGAACTCCCCGGCGGTCAGAGATCGTTCGACACCCACCATGTCGACGCCGCCGGGGATACCTCTCCCCCCGAGCCAGGTGATCCGGCATGACCGACGGAGAGAAGTGGCTGCGTGCGCTGAGCGAGATGGACAACCCGCTGGGTCGGGCGATCCGCGAGGTGCTGAACGAGCTGGACGGGCTGCGCGCGGACGAGGCCGAGTGGCACGACCCGGGAGCCCGCCTCATGACCGAGTGGCCGCGTACCTGGGTGATCAGGCAGGGCCCTGACACCGGACGAGTCCTTATCCAGTGGGGCCCGCGCATGCCGCTGACGCTGGTCAGTCCGTCGGGCGAGGTCAGCCAACGGTACCGGTTCCCGCCCGGGGCGCTGGTGCGCGGGGACGGGGACTGACCCACACAGACCCCGGTCCATCGGATGGGCCGGTCCAAAGGATCAAGAGATCAAGGAGATAGGTAGATGGACGAGCTCGACAGGTTCTTCGGAGGCGGAGGCAGGGCGCTGAAGTTCCCGACCAAGGGCACCAGCCACACGCTGCACATCACCGGCGAGCCCGAGGTGGCCCAGCAGACCGACTTCGATACCGGTGAACCGATGTTCTGGCCGGACGGGCGCCCGAAGAACCAGGTCATCGTGCCCGGCACGGTCACTCAGGGGCTGGAAGGTCCAGACGACGACGGCAACCGGCGGCTGTACATCAAGGGGTATATGCAGAACGCGGTCAGCGCCGCGCTCAAGGCCGTTGGTGCCAAGGTGCCCGAGGCCGGCGGCGTGCTCACGGTGACCTACAGCCAGGACGGACAGAAGCAGGGCCGGCGTCAGCCTCCGAAGCTGTACACCGCGACCTACACCCCGCCGTCGCCGGTGGCCGAGGCGCTCAGCGGAGGGTCCACCCAGCACGAGGACGTGCCCGCGCAGCGCGGGGGCCGCAAGGCCGCGACGGTTCCGGCCACTCCGGACGACGAGGAACCACCGTTCTGATGCTCAATCGCCCGACCGGTAGCCACGCCGGCGCCCAGGTGCAACGCCTGGGCGGGCACTGACTCGCTCCCCGCTCCCGCTTACGGCCCACCAGGAGGACCACTGTGACCGCGTCGACCGTTGGTCCCTGGTGACGCCGGTGCTCACCGAGGAGCACACCGCCAAACTGTCGGCGGCGGCCATCACCCCGGACATCGCCGCGTCGGCCGGCGTGCGCACCGTGGAGACCGCCGAGGACCTGCCCGAGGAACTGCTGTGCTGGGCTGAGAGTGGCCTGCCGGGCATCGTGTTCCCCTGGCACCCGGCCGATGGCGGCGAGCCGATCCACCAGCTGTACCCGGACACTCCGATCCTCAAGGCCGACGGCGCGCGGGCCAAGTACGTGTTCGGTTCTGGTGCCTCGATGGTGCTGAACACCCACCCGCTCATGCGCCCGCGTGTCGTCGACCCGGCCACGCCGCTGGTGATGATCGAGGGGACTAAGCAGTACCTAGCCGGGGTGTCAGCGCTGGCCAGCGGAAACCTGGCCGCCGTGGGGCTGTCCGGCTGCTACGGCTGGAGCCAGAGCGGCGCCCCGGTGCCCGACCTGCGCTCGGTTGCGTGGGACGGCCGGTTGGTGTTCCTGTGCCTGGACGCCGACGTGTCCACCAACCGGGACGTGTGGAGCGCCGCCGAGCGGCTGATCGGCTGGTTGAAGGCCGCAGGCGCGGCCGAGGTGCGCCTGGTCGAGCTGCCAGGCGGCGCGAACACCGGCCTGGACGACGTATTGGCCCAGGTGCCCGATCCGATCGAGACCATGCATCGGCTGCTCGACGCGGCGAAGGACAAGCTGCCGCGCCGGCCGGCCCGGCGTAAGTCCGGTACGTACTTCGATGAGGACGGCGGCCTGCTGGCCGAGAAGGCCGCGTCGGCGCTGCTGGACGAGCACCCTTGCGCCCTGGCCGCCGATGGCACGATCGCGGTGTACGACGCCGGGCGCTACGTGGTGGAGCGCGACGCCCTGACCTCCTACGTGGCCGACATGCTCGGTGACCGGCATCGCCCGATCCACGCGGCGACGGTTACCCAGATGGTGACGAGCAAGCTCCTGCTCGAGCGGCGCAAGCTGACCGACCGTCCACGTACGCATCTGCTCAACGTGCGCAACGGCATGCTCAACCTGCTGACCGGCGAGCTACACCCACACTCTCCCGACTACCTGTCGGTAGCTCAGTTGCCGGTGGTGTGGGACCCGGATGCGACGTGCCCGACCTATGAGCGGTGGCTGGCTGAGGTCATCGATGACGAGCAATGTGACGACCTCGAGGAAGTCGCCTCGACCATGCTCGATCCCTCGCGCACGCCGCACAAGTCGATGTTCTTGTTCGGGCCGTCCCGGTCGGGTAAGTCGACGTTCCTGCGGGTGATGCGCGCGGTGGCCGGCGTGGAGAACACCGCCGGCGTGACGCTGCACCAGCTGGCCGACGACCGCTTCGCCGCCGCCGCCCTGTACGGCAAGACGCTGAACGTCGCGGCGGACCTGAGCTCGCGCCACATCGAGGACCTGAGCGTCTGGAAGATGCTCACCGGCGAGGACTTGATCTCCGCCAACCTCAAGTACGGGCGCATGTTCGACTTCGTCAACCAGGCGCTGTTCGCCTTCTCAGCCAACGAGTTGCCTACGGTGAGTGAGGCATCCCGCGCCTACTTCGAGCGCATCAAGCCCTTCAAGTTCGCCCACAGCTTCGCCGGCCAGGAGGACCCGGCGCTGGAAGAAGCGATCTTGAAGGATGAGCTTCCGGGTGTGCTCCGGCGTTGGCAACGGGCCTTCGCCCGGCTGCGGACGAGGGGGCAGTTTCGGTCTACGGCGGCCGGTATCGAGGCTGAGTTCGAGACTTCGAGCGACCGGGTGCGTCTGTGGATGTCCGAGGAGATGTCCGTCGTCACCGAGGTGCCTGCGACGTCCGGCGCCGAAAACGGCCCGGATGAGCGAAACGAGGCCGCGAGGGCAGTTTCGGAAGGTTCGAAACTGCCCCCTCGATTCGGCACCGCGCCGACGAAATTGCTCGAGCTGTTCGTGGCCTGGGCGAAGGACAACGGCTACACACCGATTGGCCGTAAGAAGTTCGTCGAGCGTCTGACCAGCATGAATGGAGTCGTGTCGGTGCGGCTGCTGCCGGCGAGCACTCGCGGTTTCAACATCATCAAGCGTTCTGAAGATCAAGAGTGGTCAAGATCAGGGGGCAGAAGGGGCAGTTTGGGTTGCACTGTTTCTATGGGGTTGGATTACACCAAGATCAGTAACGATGGATCTACAGAGAGTGACCAGCCAGAAGTCAGCAAACCCTATAGGGCAGGGTGTTCTGAAACTGCCCCTTCTGCCCCTTCTGCCTTCGGTGATGATCCGGTACGCCTGGCCGTCACCGCTCTCACAGTTCCGGTGTACGAGGCCATCAAGGCTGACCCGCTGCACGCCACCGAAGCCCGTATTCGAGGCGAGCTCGGCCTTTCGCAGACCGAGTACAAGGCTGAGCGTGACTACTTAGCGTCACGGGGCGCGATCCGTCGCCGCAAGGGCCGGGGCTTCGAGGTGCTGCGCGACATCGAGCCCGCCGTCACCGAGTACCGGCCGCTCGCCGACCCCGTGCTGGTCGCCGATGCCGACGGCCTGGTCTCTGACATTCCACTGCTGGAGTTCCCGGAGCCGGCCTGCGCCATCTGCGGCGAGGACGACGACGGCACCTCGTACTACTTCCCGCTCTGCTCAACCCACCGACTGGAGGCTGCCTCGTGACCGACATCCCCGCCCAGCGCTCAACCGCAGGGCACAGTGAGCGCACTCCCTGCAAGCACAGGCTGATGTCCAAGATCTTCGGCCGTGAGATCGGTGCGCTGAGCGGACCCAAGTTCGCCGGAGTCCCTGGGACGTTCTGGGTGGACCTCACCGCCGGCGACGGGGTCGCGGCCAACGGCGGACCGTGGACGCAGAACTGTTCGCCGGGAATCTTGGCGCATCACGCTCGATTCCACCGCAACGTCAAGCCCGTCCAGGTGGTGATGTTCGAGAAGGCGGCGCGCACCTACGCGACACTGCTGGGCAACCTGACCGCTGAGCTACCCAACTTGGGGTACCAGCGGATCACTGAGACCGACTGGACGTGCGGACCAGCGACGTTGACGGCGGTCAATGCCGACAGCGCCAGCTTCGATCCGGCTTCCATCCCGGACGGGTGGGCAGTCCAGGTAGTGAACGACCCGAACGCGATCAACACGTGGGCGATGGACCCCGGGTTGATGTCCGCTGTGAAGGCTCGCAGCAGGCTCTGCCTGGGCATGTCAACCATGGGGTGCAACGCGGCCGGCCTGAAGCGCCTAGATCGGGCGGAGCGGGAAGGCTGGTACGGGCACGTCCAGGCGCAGATCGATGGCCTGCACCGCCACCACGATCTCCTGCTGGCCACGATCGAGCGGGACGCGCACCAGTGGGCGTACCTGGTCACCGCGCCGAGTGTCTGGCGCGAGGAGGTCGCGGGTAACGCTCGTGGCGCCTTCGGCAAGGGCGGATTCACCTTGCGCTGTCTCTGGCTGCGCGACGGGCTCGCCGAGTTTGAGTCGCTCCTGGACTACCTGTTCCTCACCAGCAAGGAGCGTTCGGAATGACCGACTACGGCCCCTACACCGTCCACCCGCTGGCTGATGCGTTCCCGCTGATCGAGGGCGAGGAGTTCAAAGAGCTGGTCGATGACATTCGACGCAACGGCCTCGGAACTCCGATCACGCTCACTCACGACAACTCGATGATCGTGGATGGGCGCAATCGATACCGGGCGTGCGACGCCGCGCTGGTCGATCCGGTGTTCAACACTTTGCCCTCGACGTTCACCGAGGAGCAGATCGCCGACTTCATCGTCTCGGAGAACCTGCGCCGTCGGCACCTGGACACCGGACAGCTGGCGTTCCTGGGGCTGGCGGTGGAGAAGCACTACGCCGAGCTGGCCAAGCGCCGGAAGATCGCTACCAACGGTGGATACACCGGTGACTCACAGCAAACCATTGTGGCCGATCGGCCACCGGCTCAGAAGTCCCGCGACCAGGCAGCCAAGGCTGTCGGTACGTCGGGCAAGGCAGTGCAGCGCGCCAAGGCGATTCAGCGCGACGCACCGGAGCTGGCCATCAAGGTGCGCAGTGGAGAACTTGCGCTTGACAACGCCTACAAGCAGACCCGTGCCCGCGTAGCTGAGCGGCGCAAGCATGAGCCCGAGCCGGAGAAGCCCAAGCCGCACCGCGCTGAGCCGATCATGCTCACGCTTCGGACGCACGAAGGCGTGGAGGTGCCCTACCCGCAGCCGGTATCCCGGCCCACCTTCAACGCGACGTCGGGGCCGGGCATCTCGTGGGCGGACTGGTCGTGGAACCCCGTCACCGGATGCCTGCACGGGTGCGACTACTGCTACGCCCGTGAGATCGCCACTAGCGAACGCTACGCGGCGAGCTATCCGGTCGGGTTCACCCCGCTTTACCACCCGGAGCGTCTTCCAGCGCCTGAGCACACCAAGCCCGGCGCGGGAGCTAAGGGTCGGGTGTTCGTGTGCTCGATGGCCGATCTGTACGGCCGCTGGGTACCTGATGAGTGGATCGAGTCGGTGCACAAGGTCGAGCGGGAGAATCCGCAGTGGGAGTACCTGCACCTGACCAAGTTCCCGGATCGCTACCCGGACCTGGATTTGCCGGCCACGGCGTGGGTCGGCACCAGCGTGGACGAGCAGCGTCGGGTGCGGATCGCTGAGCGCGCCTTCTCGAAAATCAACGGGGTCAAGGTCAAGTGGCTGTCCCTCGAGCCCCTGCGTGAGCCGCTGGAGTTCGCCGATCTGTCGATGTTCGACTGGGTGGTCATTGGTGCTCAGACCGGCACGCTCCAGCCCGACGGCTACGTGCCGCCGTTCGCGCCGCCGTTCGAGTGGGTCGCCCGGATTGTGCTGCAAGCCCGGGAAGCCGGCTGCAAGGTCCATCTCAAGCCGAACCTGGTGTCTAGCCCTGGCATGGCGATGCCCGATGAGTACCCGGGCGGCGCCTCGTGATCACCGAGCTCCGTGACGGGGTTCAGGTCACCTATCTCGACGCCGACGAACCAACGCCGGACGAGTTCATCGCGTGGCTCGTCAAGCCGCGCCGAGCGATCGGCTTCGATGTCGAGACCGGCGGCGTCAACCCCCTCGATCACTTCTCCCCCGGCTTCCACGTCCGGCTAGTGGCGCTCGCGGACGAGAGGCAGGCGTGGGTGCTGCACGGCGACCGGAAGGACGACATCACTTCGGTCTTCGCTGAGGATCGCGTGTTCGTCGCGCACAACGCCACCTTCGACACGCTGGCGGTCAAGCAGACCTACGGCGTCTCCCCGCGCTCGATCATCGACACGTTCCTGCTGGCCCTGATGGTCTACCCGCCGGCGGGCAGTGCCGAGGACATCTTCGCCGTCGACATCGCCGATGACGAGGACCCGGCGGTGCTGTCCTCCGATGGACGGCACAGCCTCAAGCCGTTGTCGGAGATGACCGGTTCGCGCGCCCTGGTCCAGGCCGAGGAGACGCTGCTCGAACGGTTTGTCGAGTTCGTCGGTCCGCGTCCCCGAGGCTCGGAGAAGGCCGCCGAGGTACGCGAGTGGATGGGTCGGGGCTACTCGACGCTGGACGTCGGCGACCCCGCCTACTGGGTTTACAACGGCCTGGACGCGGTGTTCTGCCTGCGGGTGCTGCGCTGGTTGCTGGCGCAGTGGGAGGGCGCGCCGGGCGACATCCGGCGCCTGCTCGACCGGGAGAGCCGGTTGGGTCAGATGCTCGCCGGTGTCACCTGGCGCGGCCTGCGCGTCGACCGTGACGCCCTGGGCAAGGTGTTCTTCGCCGCGTCGACCGCCCAGACCGAAATGCTGTCGAGCTTCGGCCCCTACGGCGTGACCAACCCCGACTCCGCGCCGCAGGTCGCCGCCGCGCTGGAGGAGCTGGGCGTCGTCGACCCGGTGATGTCCGACGCCGGTCAGATCAGCACCGACAAGAAGGCTGGCCTTCCTCGGCTGCGCGATCCTGACCAGCCCGACCGGGTGCGTGAGCTCGCTGAGCTGTTGGTGGTCTGGCGCGGGCACAAGGCGCTGCGGATGAAGACCAGGGAGATCGACCGCATCTCAGTCGCCTCGATCGACGGTCGCGTACATCCGAAGGTCAACGCGTTGAAAGCGCGTACCAGCCGAATGTCCATCTCCGACCCCGCCCTGCAGAACCTGCCGAAGAACGACCCGCGCATCCGGGCGGTGTTCCAGGCCGAGGACGGGCATCTGCTGGTTGGCGCTGACTTCGGCCAGGTCGAGTATCGGGTGGCCGCCGCGCTGTCGCGGGACCCTGATCTGTTTGAGGTCATCGTGTCCGGGGAGAAGCTGCACAACGCCAACGCCCGGCGGGTCTACGGCGAGGGGTTCACCGAGAAGCAGTACGGGCAGGCCAAGAACGGCGGCTTTTCGGTGATGTACGGCGCGGGCCCGAAGCGCATCGCCGCCACGTTCGGCGACGGCACCACTCTGGCGCAGGCGCAGCAGTTCCTGGAGAGCTTCCGCGATGCGTACCCGGTGCTCGGCGACTGGATCAGGTCTACCCAGCGGCACAACGAGATCGTTTCGCTGTCAGGCCGTCGGACGGCGGTCGATCCGGACAAGCGATACGCCAACACGAATTACCACATCCAGGGTGCGGCGCGGGACCTGTTCGCCGATGCCCTGCTCCGGCTGCGCGCCGCCGGTTGGGGCGACGCGCTCTGGCTGGTCATCCACGACGAGATCATTCTTCAGGTGCCCGAGGCTCGCGCTCAGGATGCCTGCGCCGCGCTCGAAGCGGCCATGACGTGCACGTTCCGGGGTGTCCCCATCACCGCCGAGGCGAAGGTGCTTGGCACCCGCTGGAGCGAGATTCCCGAGGTTCAAGCGGATCAGCAAACCACCAATCGAAAGGCGGCGTGATGGCGGGCGAGGTGCAGAAGTTCTTCTCGGCTGAGGAGACCAGGCGGGAGATCGGGCGCGACCGTTGGGGACGGCCGCTGATCCGTACCCCGGACGGGAAGATCAAGGCGTACACCCGCGCGTCGACCCTGGGCAAGGCGCTGGATGACTCGACCGGGCTGACCAAGTGGAAGCAGCGGATGACCGCTATCGGCATTGCGTCCCGCAAGGACCTGGTGCTGGCGGTCAACGCGCACAAGTCGAACAAGGAGAAGCTCAACGAGCTGGTCGAGCAGGGCATGGATGCCGCGCAGTCCGGCGCGGCGGCGACCACCGGCACCGCGCTGCACGACCTGTGCGACCAGTACGACCAGGGGCAGTCCCCGTACGTCCCGGACGAGTACGCACCGGACGTCCAGGCATACCTCGGAGCGACCAAGCTGCTCGATGTCGTGGTGGCCGAGAGCTTCGCTGTGTGCGATGAGCTGCAGGTCGGCGGGACCCCGGACCGGGTGTACCGGCTGACCGCCCCGTTGATCGTGGACGGACGAATGTTGCTCCCGGCGGGCGAGCTGGTCATCGGCGATATCAAGACCGGCGCCAGCCTGGATTTCGGGCACATCCCCTACAGCGTCCAGCTCGCGGTCTACAGCCGGTCGATGCGCTACGACATCGCCGGCGGCGAGGTGGTGCCCCACGGGCGCTACGGCCAGGTCATCCCCGTGGGTGAGCGCAGCGACTGGGTGCCTGGCGAGAAGGTCAGCACCGAGTGGGGGTTGATCGTGCACCTTCCGGCCGGCGGCGGTGAGGCCACGCTGCACCCGGTCGATCTGACCGTGGGCTGGGAGTTGGCCCATCTCGCCGTTGATGTCCGGGAGTGGCGCAAGCGCAAGAACATCATCGGCGCACG
>JBOHGH010000147.1:0-10576 GCA_050699975.1 Pseudonocardiaceae bacterium
CACGGCAACTTTGCGAGAAAAGTTGCCGTGTGCGGCACGTCTGCACGTTGCTACACCACTGCTCTGGCGGCGCCCGGGGAGACATCTGGGGTGGCGGATGCTGTTCAGTACCGGATGCTGATGTGCTCCTGGCCGGGTGACGCTTCGGTGGGCAGCCATTCGGCATGGCCGGTGGCGATGCGGTGTGCGCTCCACGCTGCGGCGGCCGCGTCGAGTACGTCGTCGGCGCCGGCGTTGCCGGCGTCACCGAGCTGGTCGGGCAGGTGGACGCCGTGTCCAGCAAGCAGTGCCCGGCGAGTCACTTGTCCAGTCCAACTGATCTTGCGGTGGGCCAGTGGCCGGCCGTTCATGGCGGCGAAGGACACCTCGGGGTGAACCTCGTGCAGCGGGTACTGGCCGGTGGCAAGACACTGGTTCGCTT
Source organism: Pseudonocardiaceae bacterium (assembly GCA_050699975.1). Lineage (GTDB taxonomy): Bacteria > Actinomycetota > Actinomycetes > Mycobacteriales > Pseudonocardiaceae. The sequence continues at coordinate 422 of JBOHGH010000147.1, forward strand.
CGCGGAGCTTGTCGCGTAGTCCCCACGTCTGGCGGGACAGCCCGTGCGAGGTGAGCTGCCGGCACCGCTGGTTGGCCTGCTCCCAGGAATCCTCGTGCCAGCTGTCGTCCTTCCAGACCGCTCGCGGCGGTACCCGGAACACGCTGCTGCGGCGTGCGCCCACGAAGGCTTGCGCGGCGAGGTCCGCATGGCGCCAGCCCGCCTCGACCAGCCCCAGTGGCATGTCGATGCCCACCGCATGGACCTCCTGGATACTGTCGACGGCGGACAGCAGGATCGTCAGGCGGTCCGCGAGATGCGCAGCGGCGAACGCGCCGCCGTGTAGCTCGACGCTCACCCATCCGATGGTGCAAGCGTCAACGCCGAGGACCCGCATGCTGGTGATGGTGCCAGCCGACTCAGCGGCAGCCGCAGCGCCCGGCTCAGGGGCCGGCCGCACGCCTGGGCGTCCCGGCGCTGCGCCCAGACGTTCGGCCGACAATCAACAGCGTGCTGCACCGCGCTGCCTGGCACATGAGGGTTCTCCCCTACCGGAACCCTGGATCACGTCACGAACACACGCCTCCGCCCTGGCGGCGCCCGGGGGCGTCTGGGGTGGCGGGTGCTGTTCGGTACCGGGTGCTGATGTGCTCCTGGCCGGGTGACGCATGGGTTCCACATCGAAGATTCGATGCCATTCGAACGATCCAACCGGGTCAGCGTCGAACACGGCCATGCGAACAAACGCAGCGACGGTTACTCCGCAGTGGTCTACTGGTCGAACGGCGCGTTCTGCGACGGGGAGCATCGCGACGTCGGGCTGGAGCTTGCGCAGCCGCACGCTCATCCGCGCTGCCCCGAGTTGCCTCAGCTTCGTCGTTATCGGAAGGTACCGGCGGGTCCACTATATCGGTTCTTCTCGATGTCGCAGCGTGGTTCCGAGCCGACCCATTTTTGTCGGTGTCTCCTTGTAGCGTGCTCTCATGTCCGGTCGGCAGGTGATTCCCGGGGATCTGGCGGATATTCCGCCGGGGCCCCGGTTGTCCCAGGTGCTGTCCGGGATCGACCTGACCCGGTTGTCCGGGTTCGATTGTGTAGAAGTGCTCAAGGCGCGGTACCGGCAGCTCAACCACGACCGTGCCCAGTTGATGGCCGGCATGGTCGAGGTGGGACTGTGCGGTATCGGCCCGGATGACGAGCTGCCCCGCAGGGCCATTCCCGACGAGTTCTCCGCCGACGAGGTCCGCGCTGCGCTGGTACTGACCCGCCGCGCCGCCGCCGCCCAGTTCTCCCTGGCGTATGACCTGATCACCCGGCTGCCCGCAGTGCACGCCGCCCTGGACGCCGGACGCATCGACGAACCTCGCGCTCGGGTGCTGTCGGAATGGACCACCGACCTCACGCCCGACCAGGGCCGCGCGGTGTGCGACACCCTGCTTCCCCGGGTCCCGACACTGACCACGGGGCAGCTCATCGATCAGATCAAGAAACTAGCCATCGCCATCGACCCGGCCTGGGCGCAGCGCCGCTACGAACAAGCCGTCGCCGACCGCAAAGTCGTCGGCTACCGCAACCCCGACGGCTCAGCGAACCTGTCCGGACTCAACCTGCCCGTCGACCGGGTCGCCGCCGCCAGCGGCCACATCGACGCGCTGGCCAAAGCCGCCAAGCATGCCGGCGACCCCCGGCCCATCGACCACGTCCGCGCCGACCTGTTCCTCGGCATGACCGACGGCACGTACACCGGACTTGACGATGTCGCCATCCTCGACAAGCTCCGCACCACCCACCACAGTGACGACGGACCCGGCGACGAGGGACCCGGCGACGGACCTGGTGACGATGGGTCTGACGGACCTGATGACGGTGGCGGGGTCGCTGAGGGTGGGGGCCGCGCGGCCGGTGACCTGGTGGAGCCGCGCGGCCTGGCGGGCGCGGGGATGGAGCTGCGGGTGCGGCTGTCCACCCTGCTCGGGCGCGACGAATACCCCGCCGAGTTGGCCGGTTGGGGCCCTGTCCACGCCGAGTTGGCCCGCGACCTCGCCACCACAATGGCCCGCGGGCAGTGGCGCTTCGCCATCACCGACGAGCACGGGCACCTGCTGAACTGCGGCATCACCCAGGCCCGCCCCACCGGCACACCAACCCGCTCGGCCGGCTCTCGGCAGATTGTGGAACTGCAGGTCCCCGCCGCCACCCTGCGCGACCTCGCCAGCGACCCCACCGCACTGCGCGGCTGGGCACCCGTGATCACCGACCTCGCCCATCAGCACACCACCGCGCAGCGACCTCCAGCCGGGGACCCCGCCCGACGCATCCCCGGTGCCGCGCTGCGCCGATACGTCCAGATCCGCGACCGGTACTGCACCATGATCGGCTGCCGCGCCCCCACGCATGGCGCCGACATCGACCACACTCTCGACCACGCCCGCAGCGGGCCCACCGTCGAGCACAACCTCGGCAACGCGTGCAAGCACGACCACCGCCTCAAGCACGAAGGCGGCTGGCAGCTGCATCAGCCGGAACCGGGACTGTTCCGTTGGACCAGCCGCCTGGGTCACGTTTACCCAGTGCGCCCACCCCCGATCATCGAACCCCTGCCCGACCCCATCCCCCGGCCCGGACCAACGCCTCCGCTGTTCGTCCAGCCTGACGACGACTGGGACGAATCGAGCATTTGGGACGAAACATCACTCGACGCCGACACCACACCGTCGCCAAGACCCCCACCGGAGCCCGACGCTCACGACGAAACGCCGCCCCCGTTCTGACTGCGTCACGAGGCGCTTTCGTCGACCGCTACAGCAGCTAACGATCTTGTTTCGTGCGGTTGAAGCGGAAGCGCAGGATGAGGTCGACCCAGCGGTCGGGCCCGGCTAGCGCGGCGGCCACCGGCGATCCGTCGTCAATCACCACAACGTCCTGTCCGGGTCCGTCCAAGCGACGCTAGACGAACTCCTTGCCGGCTACGGCCTCTCGTGTGCTGATTCCAGCTCGGACTTAAGGCGGCGCAACGTTTCCCGCATGCCTTCCCGGTTGACCTCCGGGCGCATGGTCGCAGACTTGCCAGTGAAGATCCGCCCTAACACCGTCGCCCCCCGATCACGTCTGTCCTCCCAGTACTCGGTGACCTCGGTGCCACCCTCGGCAGGCGAGAACCGGTATCCCCAGCGAGACACGGGAAACCCAAACGTTGTTACATCAAACGCAAACTCCACACCCGGATCCGCCACTCGCACCTGGCACGTGGTGAACCAGACGAACGGCCCGCGCCTACTCCATCCGATGAACCGAGCTGGTCTGCCATTATCCCTGCGCCAGATCCATACCGCGAAACATTCGGGGCTCCAGTGGGCTATTCGGTGTACGTCCGCCACCGCAGCAAAGACCTCAGCCGCGGGCACGGCCACGACGAGGCGCTCCTCAACCCCGGTCGACATGCCTAGCAGCGTACCGCTGCGCTGAGCGGTCGTGGGTTGGTCTTCGTCCAGCACGCTGGACGCGATCCGCCAGGACCGGACGCTGAGGAGCGTGCGCGACACCGCGCGAAACTGGTTGCGCTGTGGCTGGACATCCCCGCAGATTAAGCCAGGCCACCGTCCCCTTCAGCCGGAGGTAGCTGTGCCCGAAGGCGACACCGTGTACGCGGCCGCCAAACGTATGGCGGTCGCGCTGAGCCGCAAGCGCCTCACTCAGGGGGAACTGCGCCATCCACGGCTCGTCGAGCATGATCTCTCGGGGCTGACCGTGCTGGGCGTACAGAGCGTCGGCAAGCACCTGTTCACTCGTTTCGATGGTGGACGAAGCCTGCATACGCATTCCCGGATGGATAGCTCCTGGCACCTTACCGACCCGGACAACGCTGGCGACGGCCAGGCCATCAAGCCCGCGCAGTGTTGACCACGCAGGAACGAGCAGCAGTGGGTTTCCTCCCGCACGACATGGCACTCTTGGTCACCAGAGACGAACACCGGCTCGTGGGGCACCTGGGTCCCGACCTGCTCAACCCCGACTGGAACGAAAACGACGTCACGACCGCGGCGCAACGACTACGCGGACACCCCGAAACCGAACTCGGTCTTGTGCTGCTCGATCTGCGGATGACAAGCAGGCCGCCATGGCGGCCGACCACGATTCGCGGGTGCTGGCAGGCCGGGGGGTGAGGTGTCGGGCGTGGGAGCTGGGATCGCTGCTGGACTGGGTCCTCGCGAGAGCGCACGCCGCTGGATTTCCGTCGGCGACGGTGGCCTGTGAACCGACCGGTCACCGGTGGCGGGTGCTCGACCAGTTCGCCCGCGGAAGGGGGATTGCCGCCTACAATATGTCTGTCAGATCATCTCCATGTGGTTACGGCGTAGGCAGCCGCGGCGTTGCTTGAGGCGGGTGTGGTCCGGGCTGGCAGCGTGGGCAGTAATAGGTGTGTCTGGCATGTATGCCGTTTCCTTGTACGGCGTGGATCACTCGTGTTCCGCAACGGCGGCACGGTTTCCCGTCCCGCTCGTACACCCAGTGCTGCTTGTCGCGGGTCAGCTCCCCGGTGGTGGATTGCTCGGGACGGTCGGCGTTCAGCACGAGAAGCCGCCGGGCCAGCGCCACCACGGCGTCGGGATCAACTTCGCGCATCGGAACCCAAGGGGCCACGCCCAATAGGAAACACATCTCTGTCTTGTACAGATTCCCGACGCCGGCCATTATCCGTTGATCGAGCAGGGCGATGCCAATTTCGACGTCGGGATGTTCGCGTAGTCGTTGCGCCGCGATCGTGGCGGTTTTCTCGTCCCAGTCGGGGTTGAGCAGATCGGGACCCAGGTGCCCGACGAGCCGGTGTTCGTCCGGGGTGGTCAACAGCGCCATGCCGTGCAGGAGGAAACCCACGGCCACCCGTTCCTGAGTGGTCAGTACTGCGCGCGCTTGATGGCCTGGCCGCCGCCAACGCTGTCCGGGTCGGTAGAGGTGCCAGGAGCCGTCCATCAGGAAATGTGTGTGCAGGCTTCGCCCATTGTCGAAACGGGTGAACAGGTGCTTGCCGACGCTGTGCACGCCCAGCACGGTGAGTCCCGAGAGATCATGCTCGGCGAGCCGGGGATGGCGCAGTTCCCCCCGCGTGAGGCGCTGCCCGCTCAATGCGGCGGCCATCCGCTTGGCGGCCAAGTAGACGGTGTCGCCTTCGGGCATCAGGCAGCGCTACGAACTTGGTGTAGGGACAACACGCCGTCAGCCGGCCCGGTCTGAGACCAGGTGCCTGAGTCCATGGTCCAGGTGCGCCCGTCGAAGGTCACCAGGTCGACAGCGAGGCCGGACGCGTGGGCGACGAGCCAGCTGCTGATCGACCAGCCGCGGGCGATGGGGTGCGTTCCGCTGAGAACGGCGGTGCCGAGCTCGGCGAGTGCGGTGCTCACCAGGTCTGCGCTCGGCGCGCTGATCGCCAGGCCGAGGCAGGTCAGCGTCCCGGGCTCCTCACCGGTGAGGGCGGCCGCAGCGGCTCGGGCCCGCGGTTCCCACTGCGGGTAGGCCTGCGGAGCAGCGGATCGCTGGACGAGCTGGGCCGCGTCGGTGACGCTCAGTTGAGTCCACTCGGGTAGCGCGCGAAGGCGTTGGTAGAAGGCGGTGGATGCGTAGATGGGGTCAAGGACCTGCTCCCGCGTCCCCCAACCTTGGCTCGGGCGTTGCTGGAACAGTCCTGCCGAGTCCCGATCACCCACCGGAACGTTACGCAGGCCGGACTCCTGCAGTGCCGTCGCTAGTGCGACCGTGACAGATGTGTCGTCGTGATGCGCACGAGAGCCTTCCGCTCAACGATCCCCTATCCGGATTTCCTGCAGATCCCTTCCGGAAAGCCGCCGGGCCCTTGGAAGTTGGGTCTCCGGCGGGACACCGCCGCGGACGTGTCTCCTTGACTCTGTCCCGCAATACAGGTTAGGTCTTGGCGGGGCTGACCGGGTGGGGTCGATCCCTCACCGTCTGCGAAGAGCGGACACTGAGGTGCTTGGCTGATCGGTGACCGAAATCAGGGGCCAGGATCGGGTCTGACGAGGAGAGGAACGCTGTGCCATGCCAGATGACGGACGTCTGCGGAGGTTCCAAACCACGGAACGCGTCATCAGCGTTGCCGAGCTCGGCGACGACGACCTGGGGCCACTTCAGGACCTGCCCGGGAAGTGGGAGAGCAGGGGTAGCGGCTGGAACATGATCGCTTTGCCGTTCGCCCGGACCCAGCCAAACGCACTCAACTACCGGTTGCTGCTCAATCAGTACGACGAGACCCTCAACTTCACCTTCGTGGACAAGGGCGTGCCCAACCGAGGCGTTGACGACACCCAGACCCAGCAGACCGACCAGTTCATTGTGACACTGGACTACGAACAGGTGATCCATCAGGTGGCCGTGATCGATCGCCCGCCGAGTAACGTGGCCGGGGCGCCTGGCCTCGCTATTCACCATGAACCCGGACTGTTCCTCAACATGGTCAACCTGGCCACCGACGGGATAGACGTGGCCCGACTGGCCAGTATTCCGCATGGCAACTCAGCCCTAGCCCTGGGGACCAACTCCGAGGTGGCCGGAGTTGCGCAGATCCCACCGGTCAACGGCCTGCCAATCGGTGTAAACCAGGATTTAGCCAAACCCTACCTGGAGCCCTACCAGCACTTCCATGCGAACCCCTTCGTCGGGACGGTCACCGACCCGGGCTTCCCAGGATTCGACCCGGTAGAGCCGCATCTGCTATTGACCCTGGCCAACCAAGGCGTCAACGTACAGGCGACCACGGTCCTAGAGCTGGACACGACAACCCAGTCAGGCGGCATCAGCAATATCCCGTTCATCGAGAAGCAAGCCGATGCCGCAGCCATGAAATCCACATTCTGGATCCAGAAGCTTGGCGGGGACAGTCCGACATTCCGTCTGCAGTATCTGCAAATAGTGAACCTGGAGTTCTTCCCGCGCCTTGATGGCCTGCCCGGACGTATCATCTGGCCGCACGTCAGTATCAACACGCTGAACAAAGTCTCGGACACGCCCGACGTGGCGTGAATGCTCGGTGGCTCGGCGGACTTGGTAGCGATAGTGTCGGGGTCCGTGAGGCGAGGGCTTCACACAGCACACCGGTGGTGTAGTTGTCCATGATTCCGGCGGCGAGCTTGTTCACCGAGGTTTATTCACGCGGATCGGCGGGAACAACCCCTACCGACCGCCGTACCGCAGTTCGGTGACGAGGTAGCGCACTTCCGGTGCGCGGCGGTTGTTGGGCGAGCGTTTCCGTGTTCTCGCATGTCGCGTAGTGTGTACTAATTCGGTATCGATCGGGGTTGGGAACCTGTACATGACGGAGATGTGCTTCCTGTTGGGGGTAGCGCCCTGGGTCCCCGTCCGCGAAGTCGATCCTGACGTCGTGGTCGCGCTGGCTCGGCGGCTTCTGCTGGCGAACGCCGACCGTCCTGAGCAGTCCACCACCGGGGAGCTTGCCCGCGGCAAGCAGCACTGGGTGTACGAACGCGGCGGGCAACCGTGTCGCCGCTGCGGTGACCGAGTGATCCGTGCTGTCCAAGGTGACGATGTCTACGCCAGAAACACCTATTACTGCCCTCGCTGCCAACCGGGGCCACACCCGCCGCGGTAAGACCGTTTCTCACATGAGGCGTACCGTTCGCCCCATGATCCCGACGGACGTGGCCCGCGGCGCCGCGCTGGTGGTAGCCACCGGCCGGGTCGCGCTTGGAGTCATCGCGCTGCTGCGGCCCAGCGTGCCGGCTCGGCCATGGGTCGGCGCCGCACTGGCGGCCGGGCCGGCGGGTCAGGTCTTGGGGCGGGCTCTCGGTGGGCGCGACCTGGCACTCGGGCTGGGTGCGTTGCTGGCGCTTCGACGGCCCGACTCTTCGGCCGCCGCCGGTCGGGTTGCCGCTGGTTGGGTTGCCGGCGGTGCGCTTGCCGACGGGGCGGACGTACTGGCCACTCTCGCGGCGTGGCCTGCCCTTCCCCGCTGGGGCCGGCTCGGCATCCTCGGTCTCGCCGGCGGCGCTGCGGCCGTCGGTGTGCTGACCACGCCAACGCTAGCCGGACGAAACACACCAGGCGACAAGACTCCTTAACGCGACCGTGCCCCTCTCAGCCCCCGAACTCGACAGCAGAGCTGTTCGATCGGCCTTGGGCAGCGCTGCTGTCGAGTTCGGCAACAGCAGCGCTCCTCACAGACCCGGGCAAGCCCGGGAGGGTCACGATCCTGGGCGCAGGCAGAGGGCGACCGGGACAGCGAGGCGGTCCGGCACTTGGACGCAGCCGATCGGATCGCTCCCACCCGCATCCGTAACGACCCGATGGCCCGGGATCTGGTGCTCACGCTGGACCGCCGCGCCCGGCGCCGGGTGTGGGAGTTGGACAGCTTGGGTAACCGCTTCGGTGTCGCCGGCCACGGTCCACGGAGTGTGGACGACTAACTCGATCTTCACCGCACTGTCTACCGGGTGACCGCAGCAGAGCAGCCTCCCGAGACCGAGCGTCGACCCAGCCAGAATCGACGCGTCATCCACGCCACCTGCACCAGTCACGGCGGTGCGGTCGGCTTCACGAACCTGGCGGTCACCAGACGTGGCGGGGCTGTCCTGCTCGATCCCCACGTGACCGGCTTCTGCATGATCGTCCTGGACGAGGAGGCCGCGGCGGCGCTGCGTGACACTCTCGGGGAGTGGCTCGGGTGAGCTGAGTCCAGCCAAAAGCGGGTGCGGCTCAGTCGAGGTAGTCGCGGAGTGCCTGGGAACGCGAGGGATGGCGCAGCTTGGCCATCGTCTTGGACTCGATCTGCCTGATCCGCTCCCGGGTGACCCCGTAAACGTGGCCGACCTCGTCCAGGGTTCGTGGCCGGCCGTCGGTGAGGCCATAGCGCAGCCGGACAATGCCGGCCTCCCGCTCGGACAGGGTGGCCAGTACCAGTCGCAGGTCGTCCTGCAGCAAGGTGAAGGACACCGCTTCGACCGCAACCACGGCCCCGGAGTCCTCGATGAAGTCCCCGAGTGGGGAGTCACCCTCCTCGCCGATGGTCTGGTCCAGCGAGATGGGCTCCCGGGCGAACTGCTGGATCTCCAGCACCTTGTCCGAGGTGGTGTCCATCTCCCTGGCAAGCTCCTCTCGGGTGGGCTCGCGGCCCAGGTACTGGAGCAGTTCGCGTTGGATGCGGCCTAGCTTGTTGATCACCTCGGCCATGTGCACCGGGATCCGGATGGTGCGAGCCTGCTCGGCCATCGCGCGGGTGATCGCCTGGCGGATCCACCAGGTGGCGTAGGTGGAGAACTTGTATCCCTTGGTGTAGTCGAACTTCTCCACCGCGCGGATCAGGCCCAGATTGCCCTCCTGGATCAGGTCCAGGAACGGCATGCCGCGGCCGGTGTAGCGCTTGCCCAGCGAGACGACGAGACGAAGGTTGGCTTCCAGCAGGTGGTTCTTGGCGCGCTCGCCATCGCGGATGATCCAGCGCAGATCCCGGCGCAGCTGCGGGGAGAGCTTCTCGGTGACGTGCTCGGCCCTGCGCACCCGCTCGGCGGCGTAGAGCCCCGCCTCGATCCGGGTGGCGAGCGCAACCTCCTCCTCAGCGTTGAGCAGCGCCACCTTGCCGATCTGGTTGAGGTAGGCCCGCACCGAGTCGGCGGAGAGTGTGAGTTCCGCCTCCTCGCGTCCCCGGCGTAGCGCCTCAGACTCCTGCTCGTCCCAGTCGATATCATCGGACTGCTCGACCTTGTCCGGCGACTCCTGAAGATCTTCGGCGCCGACAATGGCAAGCGGGACATTTGTCTTGATCACTCGACGGCCTTCGCGGGATGCGCGGCGACGCTCAACATCCTCACCTCCTCGACCCGTTTCCCGGCGACACCGAGATTTCTGGTGGCAACCTCACTGAGCGCGAGATGCGGGCGACAGGACTTCGGCCTCCTCATAAACCCGGTTTGCCATCTGGGTACCTCTGGACTGTACGGGAAGCGAGCGCTTCAGGCTGGCTGGGTCTGTGTCAATTGTCCGCATGGCGTGGCCAGCAGCCTCATCCGAGGAGGCAAGCCAGCGCTGCGCCGGTGACGTACCAACCTCCCGGCGGGTGGCCCGGGGTGGTTCTCCAGGCGGTGGGTAACGCCTACGGGGGTTGGCTGGTGAAGAGCACTTCGGCTCACGCTGATCGGCGGCGCCGATCAGCGT
>JBOHGH010000148.1:0-10292 GCA_050699975.1 Pseudonocardiaceae bacterium
GCGTAGGCACGCTCGATCCTGCGCAGAGCCGGGGTCAGCCGCTGCACCCACCACAGCACGGCCGGCCCCGTGAGGGCGAGCAGGGCGACGGCGGGTGCCCACCCGGGAAACCACGAGTGCAGGAACGCGGCGGTCAGTCCGGTGGTGGCCGCGAGCACGAGCGGGGCGAGTTCGGAGCGGTAGCGGTAGATCGCGTGGACCAGGGCATTGAGGGTCTCGCCGGGGTAGCGGTCGTCCACGAGCAGGGTGAGCGGCTCGCCCCGGACGTCGCGACGGTGCAGACGGCGGCGCATCCGCCGGGTCCGGCGGCTCACTTGCCGCTCCCGGCAGTGCCCGCGTCGAAGCGCGAGGCGTGGTCGGGCAGTTCGTCGTACAGGTACGCCATCGGGTCGGCCTCGCCGTCCTCGTGGGCGGCGACGGCCGCGCGGACGGCGGCCAGCAGGTTGGCGTACCGGGCCCGCAGGACGGTCACGGTTCGGCGTAGTCGGGTGATCTCGGCGCGCAGCGTGGTCAGGTCGCTGGTCATCGAAGGGTCGCGGTCTCCTCTCGGTCGGGTGTGGTGGTGTGTGCCTTCCGCTCATCGGGTCAGAGGTCGAGTCCGGCGAGGAACTGGGCGGCGGCCCGGGTCGCGTCGCGGATGTAGGGGCCCAGAGAGGAGGAGGCGAGAAAGAAGCCCAGCAGGATGCAGGCGACGGCATGCCAGGCGCGCAGCCCGGCGAACCGCTGCAGCAGGAACACCAGCGCTGCGAGCAGGACGACACCGGACAGGGTCAGGACCAACGGAAGTGATCTCCTTTCGTTCGGGACGGGTGTTTCGGCGTGGGTCAGCGTTCGGGACGGCGACCACGGGGCCACCGCTGGCGAGGACGGTCGGACTCGGGACGGCGGGGCTTGGCGCTTCGGGTGCCGGAGCGCCGCCGACGTCGTGGGCCGTCCTCGGGGTCCAGCCGGTCGCAGTGGGCGTGGCGCTGAGCCCAGGCGGCTCGGGCCCGGCACTTGGCGCACAGCCCGGTCGCCTCGGCGTGGGCACCGCACGGGCATCGGGCCTCCTCGCTGAACAGGGGCCGGGCAAGTCCGTCGGCCGGGCGGTTGTCTGCGGGCGCGGCGGGGTTGTCGGGTCGGGATCGGTTGTCGTCGGGTCGGTGGCGGGAGATGGTTTGCTCCTCTCGGTCAGTACCCGCCCGGACCCATAATGTGAACATGACTGTACATGTTCACATTATGTTGCGGCCGTACTCGACGTCGGCCGGGCCGGTCCTGGGTGGGGGTACTTGTGGCGGGTCCCGGAGCGGTTCGTCCGGGGTGTGCACACAGTGCTGGACAGAATCGGGACGTAATCACCACGCGGCTGGACGTAGGCGAGACGTCCCCTCTACGGTGACTGCCGTCCTGGGACGTCCTGACACGGAGCACGGTGGGGGATGGCGAACGATCGGCTGCGCACGGCGTTGCTGCAGCGCGGAGTCACCCCTGCCGAACTGGCGGACGCCGCGGGTGTGGACCCCAAGACGGTCGAGCGGTGGGTGGGCGGGCGCATCCCCTACCGGCGGCATCGCTACCTGGTCGCTACCCGCCTGCAAGCTGACGAGACCTACCTGTGGCCCGACGCAATGGCCCCGTCCGAGGCGGCCGACGCCTCGGAGAGCGAGATCCTCACCGTCTACCCGCACCGCTGGGCGGTTCCCCGGGATGCCTGGGGCCACCTGTTCGGCGCGGCTGAGCAGGAGATCGGGGTTCTGGTCTACAGCGGTCTGTTCCTCGCCGACGACACCGGCATGCACGCGCTGCTGGCGCGCAAGGCGTCCGAGGGGGTCATCGTGCGGTTCCTGCTCGGCGACCCGGACAGCCCGCACGTCGATACCCGCGGGCAGGACGAGGGCATTGACGAGGCGATGGCCGCGAAGATCCGCAACGTGATCGTGCTCTACCGCGCGTTGCGGGAGACTGAGGGCGTGCAGTTCCGGCTGCACTCCACCGTGCTGTACAACTCGATCTACCGCGCTGACGACGAGCTGCTGGTCAACCCGCACGTCTACGGCGTGGCGGCGGCGCAGGCCCCGGTCATGCACCTTCGCCGGGTGGTCGGCGGCGGTATGGTGAGGACCTACCTGGACAGCTTCGAGCGGGTGTGGGCCGGCGCGCGGCCACTGGACTGAGAGGGCTACTCGTGGCGCGCATCGACTACTACGACGACCCGCAGGCCCCCGCCGCGAACAGCGTCGTCCCCTCGGCGAATGTGGTCGTGGTCAACGACGAGGGCGCGTTGCTGGTCATCCACCGCACCGACAACGACAACTGGGCCTTGCCCGGCGGCGCTATGGACCTCGGCGAGTCCCTCGTCACCACGGCCGTTCGCGAGGTCAAGGAAGAGACCGGAATCGACTGCGAGGTAACGGGTCTGGTCGGGATCTACACTGACCCCAAGCACATCATCTTCTACACCAGTGACGGCGAGGCCCGCCAAGAGTTCTCCGTCCTGTTCACCGCCCGCCCGACCGGCGGCACCCCGGCCCCGAGCAGCGAGTCCCGCGAGGTGCTCTGGGTGCCCCGGGAGCAGATCCTCGGGTTGACCATGGACCGCTCGATGCGGATGCGGGTGCAGCACTACCTCGATGCCCGCCCCGAGCCGTATCTCGGCTGAGCTGTGCTGCCCTCGCCGTGGCTCGACGTCGGAGCCAACCTGTTGGCCTCCGTCGGCACCGTCGGTGCGTTCGGTGTCGCCATGTACCTGCTGCGCAAGGAGCACAAGCGCGAGGAACGCCACGACGAGGAAGCCCGCCGCTCCCAGGCCGTCAAGGTCAGTGCCTGGATCGAGGCCCGGCCGATCATGCACGGGGGGCGTGAGCTGGCCTTCCACGTCCACAACGCCTCCGACATGCCCATCTACGAGGTCTCCCTGCCGATGCCCATCCCCACCGGCGACGGCCAGGCCAACGAGGCCGAGTTCATCGGCCTGGTCCCGCCGGGGCAGACCGTGCAGCGCCCGGCCCCCAAGGAATGGGCCGCGTCCTACTTCTCCCCGGAGCCGGTCGAGATCGAGTTCCTGGACAGCAGCGGGCAGCACTGGACCCGCGACGAACAGGGCTTTCTCACCTGTGGTGACAACCGCAGCGATGTCCCCAGCCCGTAGCCGGGAGCCGGAGTGCGCGAGAGGCATTGCTCACTGCGGCGTGGGCGGATCCGGAGTGGGGTATGTTGCTCTGGCTGACGATGATCGCTGGATCCCGCCGCGGCGAGGTGCTGCGTTGCGGTGGCGCGCCATGTCGACTCTGACCCAGCGGTCCTCTGGGTCACCGCAGCAACGCCCAGACCAAAGCCGGGAGTCGAACCAGATGCAGTCGGTCGGCCATTGGATGCCGTCGGTGAGGCCCTGACGAACTATCGGTGAAATAGCCATCATATGTACAGGAGGTCAACTTCAATACAGCATATCCTTTTATACCTTAAGGCGGGAGAATACGTGGACAGCCCCAACAAAGCGGACCGCATCGCCGACGAGAAACTGTGGCAGTTGGTCAAAGTCAGCGTGAGTGCAGCTATTCGCATGGCGATCGATGTGAGTTCCGATGGGAAAACGTTACCACAATATTCAAACTACCCAATCATTGAACGCAATAATGACGGGAGTTTCCGTGGTCGATCTATGGGGCCCGCCCCCGACTGCGTTCCAAATTACGGGAGGATCTTTGGCCACCGCGATGGCAGCAACTTACCCGGCCCAACTTTCTACACCTATGACCAAGTGCCTGGCTACGCCGACCTTCGAGAGTACCTTACAGTCACTCCTCCCTACGCTAGGTTTTACTCGCCTTATAGGTCCGTAAACGAGAAGAGTCTACAAAGGCGGCAAGAAATAGCTATCTTTGACTTAGTCGCCGGACTGTGCAATCGATATATTGCACTGAACGGTCTGACTATGCTCATAAACGAGGAGTCTCTGCGGGAAGAATACTGTCGTCTAGAACGATGGATATCCTCCTCTGAACTTCCAGTTGACGTGCTGATTCCAATAATCGGATCGTCATTCGACCTCGATTACGTTAGTTTAGGCGACTGCTCCATCGAGCGCCTCGACGAGCACGCGCTTGCGCAGCTATGGCCGTCCGAGATCGCCCATCGGCGAAACTGGATATATGCGGCACCGAGCCACTGCCTCGTAATATCTGACTTCAAAATCTCTAACGTTGGATACTTCCGTTGGCTAGACCACACTCCTGAAGTCGAACTGCCAGATACCGTTTCTCGGTTTTTTCAGGCATTACAGCTTGCAACCGGCCGTTCAAACGTAGGATACGCGCACTACGGCTATCGTCCAGTGGGTTGGAGCAACAGCTTTATGGCGAACCTTGAAACCCTAATATGCGGGCCGATCGACGAGCAGTATCGGCAGAACGAAGCTGTTACCGTAAGCCCGCTATCGGAGGATGACTACCAGTTATTTGTCAGTTTATTCCGGAAGTTCGACGGTTTAAAACCGAACGTCGCATTCGGCGCAAAGAAGTATCGATCGGCATTCCTTCGAAACGATGAAGCAGACACGATCGTTGATCTATGCATTGCTTTGGAATCGATCCTGGGCGATCGGGGTGAAACAACCCACAAGCTCGCAATCCGAGTAGCCACCATATTCTCTGACCAGGGCTGGGTGGGATGTGACGAGATTTATAATAATGTCAAGAAGATCTACCTGCATAGATCTGATCTAGTACATGGTAATCGAAACGCTGAGCCTAGCCGCACGATCGGCAGCGTCTTCGGTGAAGAATACACCACTCTTGACATCGCGCGACTTGTTGCACGTGAGGTGATTATTTACGCGGTGCACAGGGGGCAACTGACCGGCAATGAAATCGACAAGATCTTATTGAGCATTCTTGTCGAACATGCGGAGCGCCCCGGCTGACTAATGCGCCAACTTTTGTCAACTCGTCCTGGTTGGAGATAATAAGCGTTTACTTGCGCCCTTCCGAGTAGGCCCGGCACAGCGGGCCGCAGTCTCAATGTCGCCGACCCAACAACGACCAACGCACCCCGAGCCGGCGTGCCCATGGCGGGTAGACGCGCACTCGCTCGTCCAGCAAGGGGGTGGGTGGCGATGAGCACGCACCGCGATCCGGACCGACTCACCTACCCGCTGCCTCCCATGCTGACCGTGAGAGCGGTGGTGACCTCGCGGCACTGGTCGAGCAGGTGGGGTGCCGAGGCCTGCACGGCGCGGTGTACGGCACTGTCGGGCTCGTACCGGGAGAGAATCTCGGCGATCCGCCCCTCAGGGGACAGCCGCTCACCGCCTGGGCCGGTGGTGAAATCGCAGTACGTGACGGCGATGACCTGCTCGCCCGAGTGGCCGTGGAGCGGGAACTCCGCGAGCAGAGGCCCGCTGAGGCCGCGTTCGCCGGCCTCGGCCACGGCACCGGAGTGGTGCGCCACGAGCGCGCACACCGCCGGGGCGGCGTCGGTCCGGTCACGCAGATACCGGGCGCCGTCGAGCGGGTGGAACCCCGTCACGGCCAGCGCGGGCGCGTATCCGATGTCGTGCAACCACGCGGCGGCCTCGATCAGGTCTGTGTCCCAGCCCAGCACCGGCCCGACAGCCCGGGCCTGTGCAGCGACACCCTGCGTGTGCGCCCACCGATCCGGCAGCGCGTCGGCCAGCACGCGCCGGGCGATCTCCCGAGCCCAGGCAGGCAACTGGTCTGCCACGCCAGTGACCCTAACCGCCATTGGGGGACGTGGCAGCTTGGACGAACCGGCCCTTGCCGGGCACGGCCCGGACCAGCCCCAGGCTCGCCAGGAACGACAGGGCCTGCCGGGCCGTGCCCCGGGACACCTCGTACTCGCGGGTCAGCGTGGCCTCCGACGGCAAGGGATCGCCCGGTGCGAGCTCGCCAGCGGCGATCGCCCGTTGCAAGTCTGCCGCGATCCGCCGGTAGGCGGGCAACGTCGCCGCAGGCAGAGCCGGCGCGAGTACGACGCGCCCCCGGCCGGGGACCGTGCCGACGAGACCCTCCTGCGCCAACTTCCCCAGCGCCCGGCGCACCGTGTTCCGGGCGACGCCGAACTCCCTGGACAGGGCCGTCTCAGACGGCACCGGGGAACCCGGCGGACATAGTGCCAACCGCGCGCGCAGGGCCTCGGCGATCCGTGCATAGGTACCCCACTGCGTCGATGTCGGGCTCATCAAAGGCCACGCTCGTCTCGCAGTGGTTGGGGCACTCGCCAAGCCTCGCAGGTCCCCCGGCCGGACAACCGACCACCAGGGGACGTCTCGGGACGTCTCATGCTAGCGTCGCGGCACGACCATCACGGGGGAGGCGCCCATGGCCGCGAAGGTGACACCGCCGATCAGTCCTTTGCGGCGGGCTCTGGCCGAGTCGCGGCTACGGGAGGTGGACGTCGCCGAGGCGCTCGGCGTCGACCCCAAGACGGTGCAGCGCTGGCTCGTCGGTCGTCTGCCTCAGCCCCGGCACCGCTGGGGGCTGGCCGATCTCGTTGCGCGACACGAGTACGACCTGTGGCCGCACCTTGCTGGGGGTCTGGCGCCGACGATCAACCGGGAGATCCTCGCGACCTACACCCACCGGGGCGCGGTGCCCCGGGAGCTCTGGCGGCAGTTGTTCGCCAGCGCTCAGAGCGAGATCGGCATCCTCGTCTACGCGGGACTGTTCCTCGCCGAGGACATCGATCTCGTCCGGATCATGCGCGACAAGGCCGAGGACGGCGTGACCATCCGCGTCCTGCTCGGCGATCCCGAGAGCGAGCAGGTCGCCCGGCGCGGAGCCGAAGAAGGCATCGCCGAGGCCATGGCCGCGAAGATCCGCAACGTCATCGTGCTCTACCGGCTGTTGCTGGACCTGCCCGCGGTAGAGATCCGCCTGCACACCACCGTGCTGTACAACTCCATCTACCGCGCCGACGACGAAATGCTCATCAACCCACACGTCTACGGCACCGCGGCAGCACAGGCCCCCGTTCTCCACCTCCAACGCCACGGCGACGGAGACCTGTTCGGCACCTACGCCGACAGCTTCGAGTGCGTCTGGACGGCGGCCAAGCCCCTGTCCGCATGAGCGGGCTTCAGGTTCAACCCGTGACCTCACGTACGGACCATCCAGACCCCGGTGATCTTGATATGGTCACCATCAGCGTTCGTCTGGTTCGTGGGGGAGCAGGCGCAGGAGTTCAGGTGGCACGCTGATCAAGTGACGCTCACCCGCAAAGCGCACATAGAGCACCTCAGGACCGCGGCCCAGGACCTGGCCCTGCTGGTGCAACCGGGAGAACAGCGCCCCGTGCTCCGGGTGCTCGGCGACCTGCTCCACCCAGCTGAACAGCGCAATCCGGGTGCCTTCAACATCGCACCACCGGTTCCGGGCGGCTTGCGGTGTGTCAGCGGGCATGGTGCACCTGCCTTCCTGGTGAACTGGTTGGTGCCGGCTGGCCGCCGGGAGTTTGAGCGTCGGGGGCCGCTCACTCACCGGCGACCAGCCGGGGATCTGGCATCCCGACAGCCACGATGACGCTGCATGATCACCACGCATCGCTGTGACGAGCCGGTCCGCCCGCACAACGGCCCGGCCTGGCGAGGGGGGTCGGATCGTCATCGGGCGTTGCTGGGCGCGGGGAACGTGCAGGCCCGCTGGCGCCGGATACTCCGCAGTGGGGGCGTCGGGATGCGCCGGGTGCACCAGCTCCAGCAAGGCCCGTAGCGCCTGCTGCGACGGACCCAGGTAGGCCCAAACCACCACCTCCGGCGCGAAGATGTCCACCGCGCCCCGTTTCGGCACCCTGGCCGCGGTGACCAGATCGAAATCCCGGATCGTGAGCAGATCGACGTAGTGCTTCCACTCATAGGCGGCGACCAGAGCATTCGGTGCCGTCTTGGATCCGCAGCAATACAGCGTGAACCCGTCGGTGGCCACGTCAACGAGCAGCTCTTCCACGACGGCAGGCAGGCCCACCTGCCCACCGTGATGAGGAACTGCGGACGGGAACCGCCTCATGCGCTGCCCCCTGCTCGACTGCAGGGGCCACCCCATGACGGGCGCCGGAGCTGGGGATGCAGGTGCTCGCCGGGTAAACGGACGGGCAGACTGATGCGCTCAGGATGGAGGGTGCTCCGGCGCCGCTGATCCTGCGGGGCCGGACGACCACGGTCGGAATAATGGTTGACCTTGGCCACCAGCACGTGGGGATTCAGCCCATACACCGGCTCTACGCTGCTCAGGGGTAGCCGGACGTTAGGCGCATCGGCCGCCCGGGCGACCGAGTGGAGGCCCAGCGGCACATCCACGCTCGAGTGCACAACGCCGACAACCAATGGTCGAGCCACTCCCCAGCCCTCCGCACCATTCCCCTAGATCCATTCCTGGTCAGGCGTCGGAGACGGGCGGTTCAACGTCAACCACAGCCACCCCGATGCCGTTGCCAAAGGTTGCCAAGCGGGCAAGGAACGCCACGACCGCGGCCGAGTGTCAGCTTCAGGACGCTGTGTTCGTTCCAGAGACGTCCTTCGAGAGCGCCGCCCACGTGCTCCCCATACTCATTGTCGACGGGATAGCGCTACGGGCGGTCCGAGTTGAAGGCCGGAGACCACCAAGAGCGATGCCTGCCTTGGCAGCCTCGCCTATGGTCTCCTGGTGCAAGTCCCTGAACCGCAGCAGGCGCAGAAGCAGGGCGGTCGTCCCGGATCGTTTCTATGGACAGGCAAGAGTTTAATGAGCTAGCTACTGATGCCTCGATGGAGAAAGTTTAAGGTCTGGTGTGCCGATGGTGGTCGTGGCTTAGTTGACCGGAACCCGGAATACTGAGAAGATCGACTACGGCAGCATGGAACATGTCGATAAACCGCCCCGAGGTAAGCTGCAGACGCTGAGAGCAGACAGTGCGGCAAATTCGATTGTGATCAATGGGCGCTCTGAGACGGATGGATGCGTACCATCGATCCAAAAGGATCAGGGCTCCTGACTGTCAGTTACTGCGCTCGCACGTTGAGTGATTTTTCCGGTCTATCTTCACCCAAATAGGCTAGTTGCGCCTATGGGATTCGCCAGGTGTTACGCTCCCCGGCGTCCTGGGAGCCTCCTGATCACTCAGTTGGCTTCTCTCAGTGAGCAAATCGCCCCGGGACGGTTGCGAACCTGGCCCGGGGCGGACGGCTGGTAAGGAGCCGACGTGGGAAAGGCTAGCAATTCTGGCGGCGTCTGGGCAGGCCTTCGGTTGATCAGCGGTGGTGGTGACCGGTGAATCGGAACGCATGGTCCCCCGAGGAGCGAGTTGAATACGACATGCTTTGCGCCGAGGCGTTGTGGTACGGCATGTCCACCCGGGAGCGCACTGATCGGTACATAGCGATGCTGCGCGATGATGAGCAGGCGCATCGGTTCTACGCGAAGGACTGTCTGGACGATGCCCTTTACCGGGGGGCCGCAGCTCAGCTGACCTCGTGGAGCACCCGCCAGAAAACAGGCCGCATTGCCGTCAGCCATGAAGGTAAGGTGCTGTCTGTTCGCCGGGTCGCGGCACTATCGTCGGTGACGCCAAGGGCAAGCTGGGTCACACTCAAAGCCTATTCGACTTCTGGTCATGGGAGCAGCTTGAAGCAAAGGTGTTGGAGTGCGCCGCAAATATTCGCGCCTACAGAATCCAGCTTGACACGTTGCTGCGCCTCCTCGAACTGCGCGAGCTTGCTCCCGGCGCTAACATTCCGGATGAGGCAACGAAACAGCTCGGGATATCGGTCGAGGAGTTTCTTATGAGTGGAACGGCTGCTTAGCTCCGGTCAATCCTTCGGAGCACATGACCACATCGCCGTTCCGTAACTTGAAAGGATACGTCACTGTTATGGTCAACCCCGCCGTACCTGTCACACCTTATAACGAGGCAGCTTTTGACTTCGAAGCTGCTTTCGACCGGCTCGCGAAGGCGTCGGCAGACAAAGATGAGCAAAGGCGTGCGTGGCTCGAAGCAGTGAACCATACGTACAGAATCCGGGACCATAGGAAACAGGCCTGCGGGACGCAGGGCCACGTCATGATTACTCAACGTGACAGGTCGTTATGCTGGGCGGCGTACTTGTGTTTGGTCGTCGCGGGTGTTGGCAATGGTGTTCGTGGAGGCGGGTTTCCTGTCGGCGCATCAGTCGCCGACCCTCGGTGTTTTGAGTTGTCGGGATGGGATTCGATCACGCTGGATCTGTGGTGCCGGTCGCCTTGTAGCCTTGAGTATCTGTTCTGTGGCAGTTCACGGCGTGGCACATCCAAAGATGGCCTCCTATCTGGGATAGTGAAAGT
>JBOHGH010000149.1:0-10188 GCA_050699975.1 Pseudonocardiaceae bacterium
GGCTAGAGCTTGTAGTCGTAGTAGGTGCCTGGGGGGTGGCTGGGGGCGATCAGCACTTGGATGAGGGCGGTGAGTGGGGTTCCGGCCAGCCCGAGCAGCTCGTTGACCGCGTCCACGTGAAAGCCCAACTGGGTGTGGCAACCAAGCCCGAGCGCGGCCGCCGCCAGATAGAGCCGTTGCACGATGATCCCGGCCTCCATGTTCTGCACGCGGTACCAGCGGTCGCCATAAGCGGCCAGTCTCGGCTCGTAGTGTGCGACCGGGAAGAAGCAGAAGTTCACCTGGAATAGGTTGAACATCAGCGAGGTGAGCGCCGCTTGCAGCTCGGCGCGGACGTCGCCCGCACGGACCTGTTCTAGCGCGTGCCGGGCGGGGTCGTAGTAGTAGACGCCGGAATCGACGCCTTCGACGTTGTGGATGGCACAGCACAGCATGGTGTGCCGGATGACAGACTCGTGGTTCCCGAGGTCGTTCGTATAGCCTCGCATACTGCCCGAGAGCAGTGCGGACAGCTGGTGACGGCTCACGGTGCCGGGGCTGAAATGCCCCTTGGAGGAGCGGCGGCGATCCAGCCCCGCGAGCAGGTCCAGCGACGCTGCGGGCAATGGCACCGAGCGGATCGACCCGGGCGCGTCGGCCAGCACAGGGGACGGGCTGTCGCCTTTGGGCCACGGGCCGCCACCCTGTTGCATGGCAACCTCATGGAGCTTGGCGGGCAGGGGATACAACCCGATCGACCGCGGGTGCGGCGTGGCCGGCTGGCCGACGAGGCCGTCCGCGCCGGCAGGCGCTGGGTCAACAGCAGGTGCCTGGGCGAGCGTGATCACGGCGTAGACACTCTCGTAGGCGGGATCGAGCCCGAGGAGACGATCGAGCGCTGCGTCCGAGAACTGAAAGTGCACCGTCGGATCGAGAGCGTGCCGGGAGGCGACCGCGAGGCACTGGCCGAGCACGACGCCCGCGTCCAGGCTGTGCAGCCGGTAGCTGAACTCGCCGTACTTGAACACGTTCTTCCAGAACGCGACGGTGATCAGCAGGCTCAGCCCGGCCTCAGGTGCGGTGTCGCGGAGCACATCGAGACAGTGGTGGGCAGGGTCGTAGTGAAAAACACCTGCCGGGATGGGCTGGTCCGGGCCCGCGAGCAGGTAGAGCTCGCACGGGTACCGGGCGCCTCCGGCCGGGACCGGACGCAACGTCTTTGCCGCGGAGGGGGCGGCGACGCGGCGGCGCCCGGTTCGGCTCACCTCGCCCGGCGCGGTCCACCGTTGCCGGGTCAGCCCGTAGACGTCGCGGAGAACTTGCCCCCACGCGCCATTCGCGTGATCGTCGGCCGGACCGTCCAGCGGGATCTTCGGGCAACCGCGATACAGCTTGAACAGGCTGGGGGCGTTATCCCAGTCGACCGTCTTGGGGATCGGACGGCTCTCGCCGACGCGCACGTACTCCCGGCCGACGCTGTCACGGTTCATGACGCGGTAACCAGCTCGACGGCCGAGACACCGAACCGCTCCTCGACAGTCTCAGAAAGCAAGAACCCGAGCAGCGACCGCTCGAACGGCCGGATACCCAAACGCGTCAAATGCAGATAGCTACAGTTGACGATTACCCGCCAGTTGTGGAACCGGGCACTCGTCCGCATCATCTCCAGATGCGCGGTGTTGCCCGCCAACGCCCGGTGAAAAGCGCTGTTCGCGGTCACCTCGTCGTTGAACCACACGCCAGGCTCGCGCACGGGCAGGGCGACGTCCCCGGCAGCGATCAACGCCCCAGCACGTCGGTACAAACGGCGCACGGCGTGGACCCAGTCGCGGACGAACGGGACATCGCCGCCGGTGCCCTCCACGGTGTCGAGCACCTGCCCGAGACGCCCGACGAGCGCGGGCGCGCGAACGCGGTACTGCTGCTCGAAGAACGACCGCAACGCAGCCGGATCCGGGGCGCACATGATCCTGACCTCGGCGTGGGCCCGGTATGAGACGTACCCCTGGGTGATCGTCCCGGCGGAGTGGGCGGTGGCCCACATCAGGTCGAGCGCCAGGTCAAGACGGGAAACGCCGCCGCGGATACAGTCCATCATGGCGAACGTGAGGTCGGTGGTGGCAACGTAGAAGTCCTCGAGCAGGCTGGCGGTGGCTTCGCTGCCCACCACGTCGATCCGGCGGTCGCAGGGCAGGTACTGGATCGAGTTGTCCGGGTAAAGCGGAGACAACGGCCCGGTTTCGCGTTCCGCCTTGGCAAGCCGCTGGTGCGCCTCCAGCAGCGTCGCCTCGTCCACGCACACTGTCGACGGGTGCGCGGCCAGCCAGCTCCCCACCTGGTCGGCGACGGCCGGAAAGACGACCCGGTCGAAGTCATCGGCGGTCGTGTGGAAGCGCAGCCGCAGGTGCGGGCCGCGCAGCCAGTGGCGAACGAAGAAGCTCGGTCGGGGAGCAAGGCTCGCGAGCAGTGGGCGGACACAGTCCAAGATCAGGTCGTCTCTGCGTTGATCGTCGTAGTAATAGACGCCGATGTTGTGCCAGCTGGCCTCGTCGTTCATCGTGGGTCCTTCCCCCCGGCGATCTCGGTGAGCGTGCGTTGGAGCAGGAACAGCAAGTAGGTCTCTTCAGCCACCTTGATTCCAAGCCGGTTGTTGTGCTTGTGCAGGCACTGGAACAGCAGCGACTTGCGGGCCAGCCGCTGGTCGGTGAGCCGGTCGGCCAGAGCGGCGACGGATGCCATCCACCGCGTGCTGATCGCGTCCAGGTGAGTGCCCGCGCCGGGTGCCTGGTCCAGCAGCCGCCGGGCGACGTCGCCCAGCTGTGCACGCAGCCGCTGGTAGCGCTGCTCGAATTGGATCTCGTAGCGCGCGTGGCGATCGAGATCGCCCGCGGCGTTTCTGGTACCCCAGTCCCGGTAGCTGTAGCGGAAGAACCGCGACAGTCGCTGCGGGTCGGGGATGACCACTGCGGCGGCGAGCAGCATCATCGCCAACGCCCGGCCGGTGCGCCGCTGCTCGTTGGGGTTGGTGGCGATCAACTCGAGGGCCAGCGCGGAGGAGTCCATGAAGTGCGGTTCGAACGCCGCCACACCCGCCGGTCCACCCAAGCGATCCTCTTCCGGGACGTAGGCGACGTAGCGCAGTGAGTTGTTCGGTTGCAGCGGCTCGAGGACCACCCGACCGAACTCGTGCTGCGAGAACCAACCGGCGGCCCGCAGGTAATCCTCGGAGTGCACGACCGTCTGTGACGGGCAGCGGGCGAAGAACCGGCCGATGCGTGCCTCGATCAAGCCTTCGACCGGTCGCGCTTGCGCCCGGCCACGCAGCAGGACGCGGAGTCGGACGTGCGGGCCGCCCTGCCAGTACCTGATGAAGAAGAACCCGTCGATCAGACCGTCAGCGGCCAGCTCGCCGACGAGCGGGCCGACGGCGCAGACCAGCAGGTCGTTGAGCGCGTCGTGGTAGTACAGGTGGGCGCTGACCCAACGCGTCGGATTGGCGCGGGGGTGATCAGCGGTCGAACTCGAAGACGCATTCGCTGGCATAGCCGGCGTTCCCGTCGGTGACGAGCAGGTCATCATCGGTTGGCAGGACCTCCTGGAAGACGAGCATCAGATCGGGCTGGGCGGCGATCTGCGCAAACACGCGGAGAAAGACCTGGTTGGAGAAATCGACGTAGCAGGGCTTGCGGTTCTTGCCCACCCTGATCGGTGCGCCGGTTGCAGTGGCAGCCCGGACGAAGCACTGCCGCGGAATGCCGTGCTCGGCCAGCCAGCGCGTCACCCTGATCAGATGAGACAGCGCCGACTCGCTCTTCTCGGGCAGCGGGGCATCGCCGGGGCCGACCACCCAGGTCGCGCGAGCGATGACGACGTTGCCCAGGCACAACCGGGGAAACCGTCGCACCCCCTGGCCCGGCGTCAGGAAGGACAGCCCCGACAATCGTTGCGGGAGCCCGCAGAACGACGACACGCCGAACGCCTGCATCAGCAGCCGGTAGGTCCAGGGCAGCGCCCAGTCGACCAGAATGCCGAGGTGCAGGGGGACGACCTTCGCTGCGCGGGACCTCCAGACCAGCCGCAGCCGGTCCGTGGTCTCGTCGTGGACGACGTCGAGGTCACCGAGGGAGATCTGCTCGGCTGCCGGACGGTTGCTCACGCTGCCGGGATAGGTGATCTCGTAGGGGGCCGGCGACAGCCGCAGGTTCAGGTTCGAGCCGGCGATCGTGGCCAGGTCCGCGTACACCACCCCGCTGTCTGCTGGCAGCCCCGGCGTGGGGTACGCGTCGCCCTGAGCCCGTGCTGCGAACCGTTGCAAGCGGGCGTGCGCGCGCCGGAAACCGGCATCAGTGTTGTTCAGGACGAAGGATGCCGTTCCGTTCCTGATCATCGGCTGGCCGTAGAACGCGACCGAATCGCGGGGCTGCACGAATTCCGGCAGCGCAGCGACGAAGTCGGACAGCGCACGACGGTCGAGCCGGCGGATCCGGGCCTGGTCGACCGGCGCCGTGCGCACCTGCGCGGTGATCTGCCGCCGCAGCTGCTTGATCCGGTCCAGCGGGTCCAGACCCGCGGTGGTCACCAGCCACGGCTGGTTGAGGATCGTGCCGAGGTCCGAGCCGGGCCGGCGCCCTTCGTCGCACACCGCGCGACACCACTCGAGGAAGCCGACGGTCGAGCCGGGCCCGTAGCGATCGGAGAAGAAGGCCGCCAGCGCCAGGCGTGGCGCCAAGTTCCGGTCGTACAGGCCGCTCAGTCCCGCCAGCAGGCGCAGGTCATCGAGCACACCGGCCCAGTCGGGCAGCGCGAAGCGGTAGTCCAACCCCGCCACGACGGTGTCCTCGAAGACCGCGTTCTTGGCCGGCACCCCGGGGACCCCGGAGCCCTGCCGGGTCCAGTCGAGCTGCGTGTACAGCCTATGCAGCGTGGCGTCGACGGCGCCGATCGATTCGAACCGTTCCTGTGCCCGGTTGCCGTCCGCGAGCCCGGCTAGCTGCGCCCGCAACCGGTCCAGCAGCTCGCGGACCACGCCGACGCGTTGCCCGGTGCAGCCCGCCAGCGCGTCGGACAGCTCGCCGAGATGGTCCAGCGACTGGTCGGCGACGTCCAGCTGCGCCTCCAGCAGTCCCACGTCGACCAGATGGTCGAGGTAGGCGGCGACCTCAGCAGCGCCAGACGTCGGATCCAGCGCGGCGACCGCCGCGGCGACCGGGGCGTAGCAGGGGTCGGGTGCGGCACGGATCACCTCCAGCACCCGCCGCAGGGTAGGCGTCACGGCTACCTCGACCACCGCCTCGCCACTGCCCTGCCGCACGACGCTTCCGGGAGGCGAGAGGAACCGCAGCGTCGTGGCGTCCCGCGCGACGCTGGGGTTGATGCGCAGCCGTACGTGTGACGTGATCTCCGGCCAGGACGCCAGCTCGCGGCGCAGG
Organism: Pseudonocardiaceae bacterium; assembly: GCA_050699975.1. Taxonomy (GTDB): domain Bacteria; phylum Actinomycetota; class Actinomycetes; order Mycobacteriales; family Pseudonocardiaceae. The sequence goes on from JBOHGH010000149.1 coordinate 5,409, forward strand.
CGCAGCGCGATCCGCACGGCCGGCTCGACCGCGCTGCGGCGCGTCCAGGCACCGGCGCAGCGCACCGGGTGGGTACCGGCAGGCGTCCAGTGGCCCTCGGCGAGGCTGGTGAACGTGCTGTACGGGGTGGTCTTCGCGGCCGCTCGGCCCACGTATTTCGCCAGGCTGGCTTCGAGTTGGTCGTCCGGCCGCGCCGCTGGGCCAGCGGCCAGCCACTTGACGAGCTCGGCGTACAGATCCGGACTGGCGAGGACCAAGCCCCGCTGAAACCAGTCGTCGCCGGTGGCGGCAGCCAGCGCCTGGCGCTTGTCGACAGCCTCCGCCTCCAGGGTGGCTTCGGCACGTGCCCGCAGTGCATCCCGCTGCGCCAAGCTCTGCTGCCACCCGGCGATCCTGGGGGCGAGATCGGCTGGCAGCACCGCCCACACGCCGTCGTCGAGGACGCCTGGTCGCGGCGGCCGCGCCTGGTACACGCAGCGTCGCAGCGCGATCAGACGGCCGCGCACAGCCCGGTCCGCCACCACGCCGACGACGTCGTACAACGCCTGCGACAGCTGCTCGCCCTCGACATGCAGCCGGTCGGAGAGGTCCAGCAGCTCGTCGATCGCGCGGATGGTCGCCTCGCAGCGCAAGCGACGCAGCACCTCCATCGGCAGTCCCGCGACCCGCACGACGAAGCTCGGCACCAGCGGACGCACCCGGTCCGGGCGGTCGGCACCGGCCGCCACCAGCGCGGGTCTCATGCCACCACCACCCTGCGGCTCATGGGAACGGGTGCGGGTGCGGGTTGAGCTCGTCGTGGGTCAACGGGCGCGGGTGGTAGCCCAGCTCGTGGCCGATGCGGCAGAGCCGGTCGAGGCCGTGGATGCGTTGGTTGTCGTAGCCGAAGACCATCGGCACCGCGCCGGGCACGATGACCTTGACGCAGGCGAACTGCTCCAGCGCGTGCTCTGGGCCGGTCTGGTCGACGACGATGACGTCCAGCCCGGTGTCCAGGTAGCGCCCGATCACCTCGTGCACGTCGGCGGACAGATCCTCGCTGGGTACCTGTGGGCCGGGAAACGCTTCGGCGAACGTCTGCCGCCGAGGCGTGTCGACCAGGAACGACAGGCGCTCAAACGCCTCCGGCGCGTAGTAGAGCGGCGCGTGATCCGCCATCTCCCGGACGTTGGCCGGGTCGGCGACCATCGCCAGGATCCTTTCCCGGTCGTCGCGATACCCGTGCGGCGCGTGCTGCAACTGCCGGGCCAGCTCGAGCAGCGCGCCCTCCAGCGCCCGCTCCGGGTCCAGGTGCGCGCCCGCGGCGCACACCGCCTTGGGCTGGTCGACCCGATCCCGCTCGTCGACCGCCATCACCCACACACCCGGGATCCGCTGCTCCAGCGTGGTGTTGAAGACGTGGATCGTGTGCCCGGTGGTGTGCTCGATCCGCTCGATGATCAACGCTGGCGTGCGACCGCGCAGCGACGCGACCTCGACTCGGGGCACCGGCAGCCGCGCGTACCAGGTCAGCAGGAACGCGTCCCGCTCAGCCACCTCCAGCAGGCCGTACAGGATCGCCTCCTCCAGGCAGCCGCCGAGCGCGCACCCGTTGGAGTTCTCGGACACGAACGAACGGCCGGCCGGGTCCCGGTGGCGCATCCCGTAGTAGGCGTAGCGCTCGGGAACGAGCAGCGGGCGCTGCTGGGCGAACGAGTAGCCCCACACCCAGCTCAGCGTCAGATCATGGTGATACCGCTGATATCGGTAGCCGGGCAGCGCGTACTGCGCCTCGGAGTGCAGACCCAGCCTGGTCGGGTCCAGCGCCTTGTCCCCCAGCTGGCGATAGCTGGCCCGGACCACGGTCCGCTTGCCGCAAGGCGCCAGCCCGCCATAGCGCTCGAGCGCCTCGGTGACGGCGGTGATCTCGGCTGCCTGGGCGTTCAGCGTGCGACCGGAGCCGTTCGATCGGTGCAGCGACTGGCGCAATCCGATGGGCGCTCTGGCGCCCGGGAACATCGAGTCGCCGGTCTTGGTCAGCTTGGGGATGACCCCGACCTGGGCGTCGACGTACCGGGTGAGCAGCCGGTCCCGGTCCGCGGCACCCGACAGCGGCCGGACCCGGTAGCCCGCCGGCGAGGCCTTGGGTCGTGGCCTGGTCACGATCCGGGCGGCCTGTTCGGTGTCGTCCGGCAGGTCACCGCATGCCGCGCACCACGGGTCGGGCAGGAAAGGGTGCACCCTGGTCACCAGCCCGGCCAGGTCCACGCGCACCAGGGCATTGCGCGTCCGCGCCCGCTGCAGGCCGGCTGTGATGCACGTCAGCTCGGCGGCGACCAGCGCTGCGATCAGCTCAGCGCCGCACGTGGTCAGCCACGACCCGGACGGGGTGGCGAGCTCGGCGGCGAACCGCTCGACTAGCCGGGAGAACTCCTTGGCGTCGGAATGGGCGGCGTGCCGGCGAGTCTGGGCGCACACCGCACAGCCGGCTCGGCCGGGCAGCGTGCACGGGCCGATGACCGCATGTCCGCCCTCGACGTAGGCGGGCAGCCACGGGACTCCCCGCGCCAGGCACTCGGCGTTGAACGTACTGTGCAGGTCGGGCTCCCACCCGTCGCTGGCGAGCACAGCGACACCGCAGCCGTCGATGCTGGCGTGGCCTGCCTGACGGCCCGTGGGGGGGTTCAGCGTGAGGTCGAGACGCAGGACCGGGCAGGTGCCCGCCAACCGCCGTGCCAGCGTCGTGTGCACCAGACCCTGGCCGGCCAGCCCGACGGTGGCCGCCCGATCGGGCGCGAGGGATACCGTCGTCATGTGGCTACCTCGGCTCCACGACCAGGTTGACGCCTCACAACTCCCCCATCGCCATCGGTCCGACCGGTCCCACCCACCATTACCCAATCCGCACGCCCCGCTGGAAACCGCGCAACGAACAAAAGGCTGCGCCGAGATCCCCAGCTCGATAGGCTGTCACATATCAACACCGACAGACTAAACGACTAATCGGACATTACCCGCGTCGTTCTCAACGGTCATCACCCCTACGGTACCGATCTGAACCATATCCCAATAGGACCATCCAGTACCTTTGGTACTACCCGTTATCCCGAGCTCCTGGACGTCGACCCGCGCGTCACGCCCTTCCGTGAACTCGACGCCAGCGACATTTCAGTCCTGCCAGACGTCGCTCTCGTCGGGTTCACGGGACGCGACAGACGCGGCGGCCCCTGTATTAGCGCGGTACTGAAAGTACCGGGTCGGGCAATTGTGAAATGGTCAATAATGGTACGAACGTGGTGATGTCGCGACGAAAAGATGCCGATAGCGTCCAATTTGTCCCTGACGCCCAGGTCCGGAGCGGAAGTGCCCAGAGCGGAAACGAATAGTGTGCCGGTGCTGATCGTCGGCGCGGGTCCCGCAGGGTTGACCACGGCGATCACGTTGGCGCACCAAGGCATCGGATCGTTGCTGATCGAGCGACGGGACGACGCGTCGGATCACCCCCGGGCCACGGTGATCAGTACCCGTTCGATGGAGCTGTTCCGCTCGTGGGGCCTGGAATCGCGGATCCAGGTCGGGTCGGTCGACGTCACACCCGCGGCCTGGGTAACCGCGACCCTCGCCTCGGCGCAGGGCTGCGTCATGCCAGTCGGGCTCCCGGACCGCGCCCAGGCCGCCGCGATCAGCCCCACCAGGCCGGCATGGGCCCCACAGGACCACCTGGAGTCGGTACTGCTCACCCACCTCAGGACCCACCGGGGCACCCGGGTCCAGTACCGCACCGGACTGAGCGCACTCGACCAGGACCACGACGGCGTGCGCGCGACACTGCACGATCAGGCAAGTGGCACCGTGACGACGGTCGGGGCCCGCTTCGTGGTGGCCGCCGACGGAGCCCACAGCACGGTGCGAAACGCGCTCGGCATCCCGATGCACGGCCCGGACCGCGTACGCGAATCCCTGCTCGCGCTGTTCGTGGCTCCGCTGTGGGACGTGGTCGGCGTGCGCCGCTACGGGATCTACCTGACCGGGCAGGCCGAAGCGGAGGGCCTCTTTGGCATGCCCGCCACTGGGCAGGCCAAGGCAGAGGGCATCTTCATCGCGGCCGGCGGCGATCGCTGGATGTACGGGCGGGACTGGGAGCCCGGCCAGGAGCGGGTCGCAGACTACCCCGCCGACCGGCTGATCCGGTTGATCCAACTCGGCGCCGGAGTACCCGCGCTGGCGCCGCGGCTGCTGCGAGTGGGCGGCTTCACCTTCGCTGCCCAGCTCGCCGACCGCTTCCGCGAGGGGCGTGTCTTCCTGGCCGGCGACGCGGCGCACCGGATCACCCCGATCGGCGGCCTCGGTATGAACACCGCGATCCACGACGGCTACGACCTCGGCTGGAAGCTCGCCTGGACGCTGAAAAGCTGGGCCGGGCCGGCGTTGCTGGACAGCTATGACGCGCAGCGACGACCCATCGCGGAGGCCAACCTCACCCGCTCGGCGCGGGAGAACGGCGGCTACGAACGCACCGCCGCCCAAGGCCTGGCGATCGACCTCAGCGGCCGCTTGCCACACACCTGGCTACCCACCGCTGGCGGCCGCGTCTCCACCCTTGACCTGCTTGGTCCCGGCCTGACCCTGCTCACCGACCGCACCGGGCAAGACTGGCACGCAGCCGCCGGCGCGGTGCGCCCGCCACTTCCGCTGGCCAGGTATGCCCTGGACGCCGGCACGGCGACGGCCGTCGGAATCGAACCCGGCGCAGCGCTGCTCGTGCGGCCCGACGCGCACATCGCCGCTCGCTGGGCCGGTG
>JBOHGH010000150.1:0-10043 GCA_050699975.1 Pseudonocardiaceae bacterium
GCCCGGGGCACTGTCCGTGAACTCGACGTCAGCGCCATTTCAGTCCTGCCGGACGTCGCTGGCGTCGAGTTCACGGGGCGCCCGGCGGGGCGCTACTACGCCGTATGCGGCACAGAAGTGCTCCCGCCGCGCTGGCCGAACCACCGAGGCGGCGGTGCACGTCGTGCGGCTCGATCCCCGGCCAGAGGTCACGATGAGCTGGTACCTGCAATCCTCGGGTGATCGAGGTGCACCTGTTGACGCAGGACGAGCACGATCCGCTCCAAATCGCGTGGCCCTGCGGGGGGCTACCCGCCTGTGTCGGTCGTTGTTGCGACGCTCGTTTTTGGGCCAACCGAGGTGGTCGGGGTCGGGCGTGGCTGTTCCCACATGTTCACCACCAGCGCGATGGTGACGGCCCACGCCGCGCCCAACGTCCAGCCCGCCAGCACATCACTGGGGAAATGCACTCCCAGATAGACCCGCGTCACCCCGACCGCGGCGATCATCAGCAGCGCCCCGGTCCACACCGCGACCTGAACGGCTCGCCTGCCCATCACCCAATGGCCGACCATCCACGCCGAGAGCAACCACACCATCGTGGTGCCGACGGTGTGCCCGGAAGGAAAGGAGAAGCCCTGCTCACCCAGCGCCGCGGTAGCCAGCGGCGGGCGATCCCGGCTCACCAGCTGCTTCACTGTCATATGGATCACCCCGATGCCGCCTGCGCTGAGCGCGAAGACCTGGAGCGGCAGCCACGATCGCCGGAACCAGGCCAACGCCACACCCACCACGACGGCTGTCACCGCCGCCCCCGCCGGGCTGCCCATATCGCTGATCGCCCGTGCTGCGGTGGTCACCCAAGGCTGGCGGTGTGCGGCGAGGAACTGGACCACCGGGCGGTCGGCCACCGCGATGCCCTCACCCTCGAGCACGTTGTCCAGCAGCTGCCCGAATCCCACACCCAACGCGAGCACCGTGGCCACGCCGAGTGTCAACGTCAACCCCGCGGCCTCACCCGGCGTGAACCGGCGATCCAGGAATCCCCACTGCCTGGGGTAGCGCGACCGCACCCAGACCACCGCCGGGCGGTCCGAGACCCAGGCGAGTCCGGCTCGGATCCGTTCCGGACGCCCCACCACCCACCGCGCGGTCCAGCCAGTCAGAGCGAGCGCCCCCACCACAAGAACCACCAGCACGGCAGTTGCCAGCTCCCCGCTCACGACCGCCTCCCCCGTCACATGATGCTGTGCACGTTACGGTCGCTGGCTGCGGGGACGTCAACCCATCGGCCATCGATGGTTGCCGTCGGGTGTGTCCAGCCAGATCGATTGGCGTTGTGGTGTGACGGTCAGGCCGAAGCGGTTTATTATGCACACATTGAAGAATGTATAATGCAAGAACCGGGATTGACTACACCTGTACCGACCCGGGACACTCGCTTCCAACTGGGAAGGATCCGGATGGGAGGGGAGACCCATGATCAAGGTGTTGCGCGACCGGTCCTGCCCCAACACGTTGGACTGCAACAAGGTCTACGGGCTGGGAGATGGGCGACGGGCCGTGCGAGGCGACAAGCCGGACGCCACGGTCCTCGCCGAACTGGGGCCCCTGCCTGACCATGAAGGCGTGGTCATCGTCGAGCCTGAGCTGTTTCCGGAGGTTCGCGAGGTGCTCCCCTACAGCGCGGCACCGTTGGTGGCTCTTGCCGAGCTGTTGTGGAACCAGGCGACCGACTTCACCGCTTGGTGGGCGGCGCACCCGAGTTACCATCGCGACAACCAGGCATTATGACCCTGTGCCACGTGGGAGGTCTCAACCAGTCGCGCACGGCGAGATAGCCAAGCTGCTGCGGAAAATCCGTGACGACGCTGGAGTGACCTCGGGCATCGAAGCGGGCCGACGAGCCGGTTTCTCCCAGGCCAAAGTCTCTCGCATGGAGGCAGGCCGGTTCGTTCCCACTCCAGAGGACGCCGACCACTACGCCCGTGCCTTAGGTGCCTCTGCGACGGTCCGGCGGCAGCTCGTCGCGATGGCGCGGGACCTCCACGAGCAACATCGGGCAGCGACGCCAGCCCGGGTTTCGATCAGCCGCTCCGCTGCAGCCCATGAACAACGAGTACGCCGCAACGAGGCACGATCGAGGCATATCTCGGTGTTCCACCCGATCGTCATCCCCGGCCTCCTGCAGACCGAGGAGTATGTCCGTGCCATCTTCACCTCCGGCACCCTGACGCGACCGGAGGTCGAGGCTCGGGTCGCTGAGCGGCTCCTGAGGGCTCAGATCCTGGAAGAACCCGGCCGCCAGTTCACGTTCGTCCTCACCGCGGGTGCGCTCGGTTGGTGTGTGGGTGCCCCCGAGGTGATGGCGCGGCAGATCGAGTACATCGTTGAGGTGAGCCGGCGACCTCACATCCGGGTCGGTGTGATCCGGTGGGGCGTGGCGGCCAAGGTCTTCCCGCCGTGTGGGTTTGATCTGTACGACGAGCACACCGTGGTGGTTGGGGTTGTCGGAGGTTCCGCTTACTACAACGATCCGGCGGACGTCGCCCGGTACGTGGCGATGTTGGCGGCGCTTGAGCGCCTCGCAATCTGTGGGGACGAGGCACGCGCCGAGCTACGACGTGTCGCCGATGAGTACCGGGCGCTGGATGGCTGACGACGCGCGTCCCGAACGGGGGTTGGTAGTCCTTGAAGAGCTACCTCACCCGGCAGGAGGGTTCGCGGCCCGCCAGGAAGTCTTGCAGGTTGTCCAGCACGAGCATGCCCATCGCGGTGCGGGTCTCCAGAGTTGCGCTGCCCAGGTGGGGCAGCAGCACGGCGTTCTCCAGCTTCCGCAGCGCCTCCGGGACCTCGGGTTCGCCCTCGTAGACGTCCAGCCCGGCGCCGGCGATCGTGCCCGATTGCAGTGCCTTGACCAGCGCTTCGGAGTCGACAACATCGCCGCGCGCGCTGTTGATCAGAAACGCGGTCGGTTTCATCCGGGCCAGCCGGGCGGCGTCGATGAGGTGGATGTTCTCCCCGCCGCCGGGCATGTGCAGGGACACGAAGTCGGCGGCTTCCAGCAGCTCCTCCACAGTGCTGACGCGGCGGGCGCCGGTGATCCCGTGCTCGGGCTCGAAGTCGACCGGATCGTAGAAGACCACCGGCATGCCGAAACCGAAGTGGCCGCGACGGGCCATTGCCACCCCGATGCGGCCCATGCCCACGATGCCCAGCGTCTTTCCGGTGACGTCGGCGCCCATCATGTGGGTGGGTCGCCACCCGGTCCACCGTCCGGCGCGGACCTCCCGCTCTCCCTCACCGGCGCGCCGGGCCACCATCAATAACAGCGTCATCGCGGTGTCCGCGGTGGTGTCGGTGAGCACCCGCGGGGTGTTCGTGACCACGATCCCCGCCGCTCCAGCGGCCTCGATGTCGATGTGGTTGTAGCCGACGCCGAAGTTGCCGAGGAATCTGGTCCGCAGCGCACCGTCGAACAGTTCGGCGGGCAGCCGGTCGGAAACGGTCGGCAGCACCACGTCGGCCTGCTCCAGCGCGGCGCGCAGCCCGTCGCGCCCGAGTGGGACGTCGTCGGCGTTGAGCCGGACGTCCGGGAAGCGCCGCTGCAGCTCCTGCTCCACCGGCGCCGGCCACCTGCGGGTCACCACAATCACAGGCTCGGGCACAGCAAGACCTCCTGCGGATCAGACGGCGGCTGGGGTAAGGCCGTGCTCGGCGAGGACCCGGGCCACGGTGTCCCCCATCGCAGACGGGTTCGGCGCCATCGTGATGCCCGCGGCGGTCAGGATCTCGGCTTTCTCCTGGGCGGACTCGCCGGCAGCGGACACGATCGCGCCGGCGTGCCCCATCTTGCGGCCCTTCGGTGCGGACACCCCCGCGATGTAGGCGATCACCGGCTTGGTCATGTGGTCGCGCACGTAGTCGGCGCCCTCGGCCTCCTGCGGGCCGCCGATCTCGCCCACCATGATCACCGCGTCGGTCTCCTCATCGGCCTCGAACAGCTCCAGGTGGTCACGGAACGACGACCCGTTCACCGGGTCGCCGCCGATGCCGACCGAGGTGGAAACCCCGATCCCCAGCGCCTTCATCTGGGACGCGGCCTCGTAGCTCAACGTGCCGGAGCGTCCGATCACCCCGACCCGCCCAGGCAGGTAGATGTGGCCGGGCATGATGCCCAGCAGTGCCCGCCCCGGGGAGATGGTGCCGGCGCAGTTGGGTCCGGTCAGGGTCATCTTCTGCGGGGCTCGGTAGCGGCGCATGTAGCGCTTGACCCGCATCATGTCCTGGGTCGGGATGCCGTCGGTGATGCAGGCGCAGAACCGGATTCCGGCGTCGGCGGCCTCCATGAGGGAATCGGCGGCGAACGGGGGCGGCACGAACACGATGGAGGCGGTCGCCCCGGTCTCGGCCACGGCGTCTTTCATGGTGTTGAAGATCGGGCGGTCCAGCACGCGCTCGCCGCCCCGGCCCGGGGTGACGCCGGCGACCACGTTGGTGCCGTAGTCGACCATCTCCTCGGCGTGGAAGCGCCCGATGCGACCGGTGATGCCCTGGACCACCACGCGGGTGTGCTCATCGATCAGGATGGCCATGACCCTCCAGCTCTCTAGATGGTCGCACCGGCGGTGGCCACGACGGCGACGACCTTCTCGGCCGCCTCGGCGAGGGTGTCCGCGGTGATGATGGGCAGCCCGGAATCCTGCAGGATCGCCTGGCCCTGCTGGACGTGGGTGCCGGCCAGTCGCACCACTACCGGGATCTCGACGTCGATCTCCTTGAACGCGGCGACGATGCCCTGGGCGACCCAATCGCAGCGGTTGATGCCCGCGAAGATGTTGATCAGCATCGCCTCGACCTTGTCGTCGCGAAGCACCGCGCGGAACGCCTTGAGCACCCGCTCTGGCGACGCTGCGCCACCGATGTCGAGGAAGTTCGCCGGCTCGCCACCCACGAGCTTGATCATGTCCATGGTCGCCATCGCCAGGCCGGCGCCGTTGATCATGCAGCCGATGTTGCCCTCAAGGCCGACATAGGCCAGCCCACGGTCGGCCGCATGACTTTCCCTGGCATCTTCCTGGCTGCGGTCGCGCAGCTCGGAGATGTCCAGGTGGCGAAACAGCGCGTTGTCGTCGAAGGACATCTTGGCGTCCAACGCGACCAGATCACCTTTGCCCGTCACGGCCAGCGGGTTGATCTCCAGCATGGTGGCGTCCAGGTCTCGAAAAGCACGGTAGGCGCGGCGAAATATCCGAGTGGCCTCGGCAATCTGCCCCGGTTGCATACCCAGCGCGAAGGCGATCTCCCGGGCCTGGAACTCCAGGAACCCCACCGCGGGTTCGATCGTCGTGCGCACCAGCGCCTCGGGTTTGGATGCGGCGAGCTCCTCGATCTCCACCCCGCCCTCGGCCGAGGCGATGATGCATACCCGCTCGATGCGGCGGTCCAGCACGATGCCGAAGTACAGCTCGCGGGCGATGTCGGTGGCCTCCTCGACGTACACCCGGTAGGTCAGCTTGCCGCGCGGCCCGGACTGCTTGGTGACCAGGCGCCGGCCGAACATGCTGTTCGCGACGTCTTGTACCTGCCGGTCGGAGCGGCACAGCTTCACCCCACCGGCCTCGCCACGGCCACCGGCATGCACCTGGGCCTTGACCACCCAGGCCGATCCGCCGATCTCGGTGCACCGGTAGGAAGCCTGTTCGGGGCTGTAAGCCAGGCCCCCTCGCGGTACGGGTACCCCGAAACGGGCCAGGATCTCCTTGGCCTGATATTCGTGAATGTCCACACCCGCCCCTTAGGCCCGGCTCGCCGCGGCGGCCCGGATCGCCTCGTCCATCGCGATCACCGTCTTGGCCATCCGCTCCGAGGCGGCGTCGATCATCTTGCCGTCCACCGATGCGGCGCCCTTGCCCTGCGCCTCGGCCTCGCGCAGCGCCTCGATGATCCGCTGGGCCCGGTCCACCTCCGTCTGCGGCGGGCTGAACACCTCGTTGGCCAGCTCCACCTGGCTGGGATGGATCGCCCACTTGCCCTCACACCCCAGCGCGGCCGCCCGCCGGGCACCGGCCCGGAAGCCATCGGGGTCGGAGTAGTCACCGAACGGGCCGTCGATCGGGCGCAGTCCATAAGCCCGGCACGCCACGATCATCCGCGACAACGCGAAATGCCACTGATCACCGGGGTAGTCCGGGTTCAGGCCACCGATGCTCACGGTGCGAGCCCGGTTACTCGCGGCGTAGTCGGCCACCCCGAAGTGCAGTGCCTCCAGCCGGCCGGCACTGCTCGCGATGGCCTCCACGTTCGCCATCCCCAGCGCGGTCTCGATCAGCGCCTCAATACCCACCTTGGTCTGGTAGCCCTTGGCCTGCTCGATCTGGTCGACCAGCGTTTCCACGCAGTACAGGTCGGCGGGCACCCCGACCTTGGGCACCAGGATGGTGTGCACCCGGTCGCCCGCCTGCTCCATCACGTCGATGACGTCGCGGTACATGTAGTGGGTGTCGAGCCCATTGATGCGCACCGACACCGTCTTTCCCTTGGCTGCCCAATCAATGTCACGCAGCGCCTCGACGACGTTGCGGCGCGCCTGTTCCTTCTCCGGCGGCGCGACCGCGTCCTCCAAGTCCAGGAACACGAAGTCGGCCGCGCTATCCGCCGCCTTGTCGATGAAGCTGGTGTTCGATCCCGGCACCGCTAGCTCACTTCGCTGCAACCGGGGCCGACGCATCGGGTAAAGGGTGTGGCTCATCGCCCTGGACTCGCCTCCTCGCCCTCCAGCGCGGCGAGCGCGCTGCGGTAGTAATCCTGGGCCGCCGCGACGCCGGCCCCTGGCTCGACCTTGGCCCCGGAGTCGGCCAGCGACATCTCGGCGCTGGCCAGCGCGGCAAGGCAGGCCACCTCGTTGAGGTCGCCGAGGTGGCCGATCCGGAACACCTTGCCCGCCACCTTGGACAGGCCGGCCCCGAACGCCGTGCGGTAGCGGTGGTAGCCGATCCGGCAGACTTCCCCAGCGTCCACACCGTCGGGCGTGCGGATCGCCGTGACGGTGTCGGAATACCACTGCGGACCCAGCGCGCACAGCGACAGGCCGAGCGCATCCACCCCGCGACGGACCCCCTCCGCGAGCCGGTGGTGCCGGGCGAACACCTGCGGCAGGCCCTCGTCAAACAGCAGGTCCAGCGAGCACCGCAGGCCGTGCAGCATCGGCACGGGCGGGGTGTAGGGGAAGTAGCCCAGGTCGTTGGTCTTGAGCATGTCCTCGAAGCTGAAGTAGCAACGCTCCATCGTCGAGGACATGTGCACGTCCAGCGCCTTGACGCTGACCCCGAGCATGGACATCCCGGCGGGCAGCATCAACCCCTTCTGCGAGCCGGTCACTGCCAGGTCGACGCCCCATGCCTCCTGCTCGAAAGGGATCGAGGCCAGCGAGGACACCGCATCCACGTACAGCAGGGCGTGCGAGCCGGCCTCGTCCATCACCCGCCGCACCCCGGCGATGTCGGACGTCACTCCGGTGGCGGTTTCGTTGTGGCAGGCGAAGACGCCTTTGATGGTCTTGTCCTCGGTGAGGTGGCGTTCGTAGTCGTCCAGCGGGACGCCCTCGCCCCACTCCCGGTCGACGCAGATCACGTCGAGACCCAGCTGCTCCGCCATACTGGCCCAGAGTTGGGAGAACAGGCCGAAGCGCGACATCAGCACCCGGTCGCCCCGGTTGAGGGTGTTGCTGATCGCCGCCTCCCACGCTCCGGTTCCGGAGGATGGGTACATGAACACCCGGCCGGTCTCGTTGGCGAAGACCTTCTTCAGGTCGGCGAACAGCGGCAGGGTCAGCTCGGGGAAGTCCGGTGCCCGGTGGTCTTGCATCGGGACGTTCATCGCGCGGCGCACCGCGTCGGGGACGTTGGTCGGACCGGGGATGAACAGGTGCACGGGTCCGTTGGGCACGCCCGTCACCGCTTCTCGGCGGTCGGCGTGAGCTGCGGGTACAGCGGGTAGCGCTTGGTCAGCACCCTGGTGCGCTCAGTCAGCGAAGCCCGCTTGGCATCGTCCAGATCGCCGGTCAACGCCTCGGTGATGATCTTGCCGATCTCGCGGAAGTCGTTTTCCTGCAGGCCCCTGGTAGCCAGCGGCGAGGCCCCGATCCGCAACCCGGACGCGACGGCCGGGGGTCGCGGGTCGAAGGGCACCGCGTTGCGGTTCACGGTGATCCCGACCTCGGCGAGCCGGTCCTCGGCCTGCTGGCCGTTCAGTGGGGATTCCCGCAGGTCGGCGAGCACGAGGTGGGTGTCGGTGCCACCGGTGAGCACGTTGAGCCCGCCCTCGAGCATCTCCTTGGCCACCGCCCGGGCGCCGGCGCGGGTGCGCTGCTGGCGCTCCCGGAACTCTTCCGATGCGGCGATCTTCAGGGCTACCGCCTTGGCGGCGATCACGTGCATCAGCGGGCCGCCCTGCCAGCCGGGGAACGTCCGCGAGTTGATCTTCTTCTTGAACTGCTCCTTGCAGAGGATCATCCCGCTGCGCGGCCCGCCCAGCGTCTTGTGGATCGTCGTGGTGACCACGTCGGCATAGGGGACCGGGTTGGGATGTTCACCGCCGGCGACCAGGCCGGCGAAGTGCGCCATGTCGACGAACAGGTAGGCGCCCACCGAGTCGGCAATCTCCCGGAAGCGGGCGAAGTCGAGTTCGCGGGGGTAGGCGGACCAGCCGGCGAGGATCATCTTCGGCTGGTGCTCCTTAGCCAGCCGGGCGACCTCGTCCATGTCCACCAGCGAGGTCTCCTTGTCCACGCCGTAGGGCACCACGTTGTAGTAGAGGCCCGAGAAGTTGATCTTCATTCCGTGCGTGAGGTGCCCGCCGTGGTCGAGCTTCATCCCCAGGAACGTGTCGCCGTGCTCCATCAGGGTGCTGTAGACGATGGCGTTGGCCGAGGCACCGCCGTTGGGCTGGACATTGGCGTGCTCGGCCCCGAACAGCTCCTTGGCCCGGTCGATGGCCAGCTGCTCGGCCACGTCGACGTGCTCGCAGCCGCCGTAGTACCGCCGGCCCGGATAGCCCTCCGCGTACTTGTTGGTGAGCACCGAGCCCTGGCAGTCCAGCACCGCCTGCGGCACGAAGTTCTCCGAAGCGATCATCTCCAGGGTGTGCTCCTGGCGGGAGAGCTCGTTGGCGAGCACGTCGGCGATCTCGGGGTCGACCTCGGCGACCGGCTTGGTGAAGAAGTCAGCGGGCAGAGCACTCATCGGCGAAACCTCGGCTCGTAGGGCTGTGGCTCTGGCAGGGACGGGAACGTCACGGTGGCCCGGCGCGTCGCACCGCCAGGTGCCGATGCAGACCTACCGCCACCGAGGCTCGTGACCTCGTGACCCCGAACCCCTGTCCGGGCAGCATATCGGCGGGGCTCCTAGATAGACAGCCCTGTCTCGTTGACTCGCTCCCATGGCCGCGGCCGCGCCTGCGCCCGGTGAGCGAGGTTGAGCCGCTTGAGCGACGGAACGGCATGGCAGGCCCGGAACCAGGCTCGGACCCCCGCCACGGCGACGCGGTTGCTGCGCAGGCCTTGCCGCTGGGTATGCAGCGCGGCGCGGACGGCGGCATAGCCACTGGCGCGCATCTCGGCTTCGTAACGGTGCAGGGCCGGGATCTGCTCGGTCAATGGGAACCGCAGTGCGGTACCGATGGCCTCAGTCGGCACCCGCTTGGCGTGCGGGAGGAATTGCCGGCGCACCGCCGAGCCGGCGCCGTCCGCGCCGGACGAGCAGATCACCGGTGGCGCGACTGCCGTCGTCGAAGAAAGCGGTGACCTTGCCGTTGTGCTGCTCGTAATGGGTGAAGGTCTTGCCGGAATGCACCGTGTCGTCGAGGCCGGACATCAGCAGGTGCCGCAGGGTGATCCGGTCGACGGCAGGTGAGCTCTGTCAGCATGACACGGCTCATGTCAACGGTGCTCTGCACGGCCCCGGAACCGCAATTCGCTTGCTTCGAAATACGAGTGCGACCGACCCGCTCTGCTGTCGCCGAGTTCGACACCAGGGCTGTCCGAAGCGGCGCGGGCAGCCCTGGTG
>JBOHGH010000151.1:0-9959 GCA_050699975.1 Pseudonocardiaceae bacterium
GTCCAGCCCCCGACGAAGCGCCACCCCGGGCCGAGCAGGTCCAGCGTTGCGAGATGTGCGCCGTGCCGATCGAAGACTGGCATGGGCACGTGGTCGACATCGAGGGCCGTGGTCTGATGTGCACCTGCCGCCCCTGCGCCCTGCTGTTCACCAAAGAGGGCGCAGGTGGCGGGCGGTTCCGGGCAGTTCCCGAACGCTATCGGTACGCCGCCGACGTACCGCTCGCCGCGGCGACCTGGGACTCGATCGGGATCCCGGTGGCGATGGCGTTCTTCTTCACCAACAGCGCACTCGGGAACACCGTCGCCTTCTACCCGAGCCCTGCAGGGGCGACGGAATCGCTGCTGCCGCTGGAGGCATGGTCCGACCTGCTCGCCGCGACCCCGACACTGGCCGACCTGCAACCTGATGTCGAGGCGTTGCTGGTGCACAAGCGCGAAAGCGAGTTCGAGTGCTTCGCGATCCCGATCGACGCCTGCTACGAGCTGGTCGGTCTGGTCAAAATGCACTGGAAGGGCTTCGACGGCGGGGAGGAGGCCTGGGCGGCGATACACGAGTTCTTCGCCGGCCTGCGAGAGCGCAGCGAGCCGGTGGCGGTCGACAGCGAGGGAGCGTCCGGTAATGGCTGAACTCTCGTTCAACTGCCTCGACGTGCAGCCCGAGCGCTATGCCATGGCGCCGACGCTGCTGTTCCGGTTGCAGGTCAACGGGGCTGCCGACCAGCGGGTGCGAGCCGTCGCGCTGCGCTGCCAGATCAGGATCGAACCGCAGCGGCGCGGGTACACCGAGCACGAGGCCGAGCGGTTGCTCGAGCTGTTCGGCGAGCGCGGACGCTGGGGTGACACGCTCAAACCGTTCCAGTTCGCCAACACCTCGACGGTGGTCGCCAGCTTCACCGGCAGCATCGAAGTCGACGTGTCGGTGCCGTGTACCTACGACATGGAGGTCGCGGCAGGCCGGTACTTCCACGGCCTGGAGGATGGCGAGATCCCGTTCATCCTGCTGTTCAGTGGGACCGTGTTCGGCGACGGCGAGAAGAGCCTGTGGATCGAGCAGGTGCCCTGGCATGCCGAGTGCCGGTTCCGGATGCCGGTAGCGCGCTGGCGCGAGATGATGGACGAGCACTTCCCCGGCAGTGGGTGGCTACGGCTGCGCCGCGAGACGATCGACGCGCTGGCGGAGTTCCGGGCCAGCCGCGCGCTGCCCACCTGGGACGACGCCGTCATCACCGTGCTGGACACGGCCCGCGAACGCACGGGGACTCGGGAACCCGGTGGGGAGGGGGGATCATGACGGCCCAGATGGACACCGCCCGGCAGGTGGCCGATGCCGTCCTCTACGAGGGATACCTGCTGTATCCCTACCGCGCGTCGGCGCGCAAGAACCAGATCCGTTGGCAGTGGGGGGTACTCGTGCCTCCCGCCTATGCAGCCGCCGGGCACGGTGAGTACGCCACCTCACACACCGAGTGCCTGCTGGACCTCGGCACTGACCCGGTACTGCACGTCCGCCTGCGGTTTTTGCAGTTGCAGCACCGCAGCGGCGGCGATGGACCGGTGCCTGAGTTCGACGAGGCGGTGGAGCACGAGATCGACTCGGTAATGTCGCTTTCGGAGTTGTTAGACGCCGAGTCGTCGGACGACACCGAGCGGGTGGTCCCGGTAGCGGTCCCCGGTGGCACCGAGACCACCGACGGGCTCACCCGGCAGCGCTGGCCACTGAACGGCGAGATCCGGCTGTCCGCGCAGCGTCTGGAAGGACCCTACGGCCTGGTGCAGCTCACCGTCGACGTCGTCAACCTGGCGCAATGGGCGGACCCGGAGGCCGCACGGCACCTGGCACTGCGGCACTCCCTGATCGCCGCGCACACCGTGCTCGCGGTCACCGACGGGGAGTTCATCTCACTGACCGACCCGCCCGAGTGGGCCAAGCCTGCCGCCGCGGCCTGTCACAACGAACGCGTCTGGCCGGTGATGATCGGCGACGCGGGGAGCCGCGACGTGATCCTGGCCTCGCCGATCATCCTCTACGACTACCCGGTGATCGCGCCGGAGAGTGCTGGCGACCTGTTCGATGGCACCGAGATCGACGAGATCCTCACGCTGCGCACGATGACGCTCACCGATGAGGAGAAGGCCGAGGTGCGGGCCACCGATGAGCGAGCCCGCAAGCTGATGGACCGCGTCGACTCGATGCCCCCCGAGATGCTCGACAAGCTGCACGGCGCGATCCGCTACCTGGGCGAGACCGGCGGTACTCAGACCCAGGGCACCCGCAAGGAGCCGGACCCGATCGAGACGATCACCACCCCCGGTACACCGTGGTGGGATCCCGGCGCGGATGCCTCGGTCGACCCCGAGACCGACAGCGTGATCATCGCCGGAGTCGAGGTGGCCAAAGGTAGCCAGGTGCAGCTCATGCCGGGATTACGCCGGTCGGACGCGCAGGACATGTTCCTCGTCGGGCGCACCGCCACCGTCGCCGCCGTGTTGCTCGACGTCGACGGCAACACCCACGTCGCGGTCACCATCGACGACGACCCGGGCGCCGAGATCTCGGCCGCGCACGGCCGGTTCCGCTACTTCTCCCCTGACGAGCTCACGCCGCTGGAGATGAAGCCATGACCACGGCGACGACAACCATGGTGGCTGGCATCGGCAACATCTTCCTCGGCGACGACGCGTTCGGCGTCGAACTCGCCCGACGGTTGAGCACCGAGACGTTGCCCGAGGGTGTGCGGGTCGCGGATTACGGGATTCGCGGGATGCACCTGGCCTACGACCTGCTCGGCATCGCCCCGGACACCACGATCCTGCTCGACGCCGTCGCACGCGGTGGCGAGCCGGGGACGGTCTACGTGCTCGAGATCCGGCCCGGAGACGTGCCGGACATCCAGCCGTCAACCGTCGACGCGCACGGGATGGCTCCCGACGCGGTGCTCGCGCTGCTGGACAACCTCGGCGGCAGCGCGGGGCGGACCTTGCTGGTCGGCTGCGAGCCGGCCAATACCGAGGAGGGTATCGGGCTGTCCACGACCGTCGCCGCAGCCGTCGACAAGGCTGTCGGAGTGGTTCTGGATCTGCTCACCGACAAGGAAGGAAGTGAAACGGATGTTCGGTCTGCTGCGTCGGCTGATCTTCTGGGGATCAGTGATCGGCCTGGCCACTGTGGCAGTACAGGTGTCCAAGGACGTGGCTCGCTATAAGCAAATGAGCGAGATGTGATTCCAATCCCACCACGGAGGTAATAGCCCATGTGCCTCGGCATCCCGGGCGAAGTGATCGAGATCCTGCGTGACCAACCCGATCTCGCCATGGTCGACGTCAGCGGGGTCAAGCGCGCGATCAACATCGGCCTGTTGACTGATGACCCGCCTGCTCCCGGCGACTGGATTCTGATTCACGTCGGTTTCGCGCTGTCCAAGATCGACGAACAGGAGGCCAAGGCAGCGATGGACTTCCTGGTAGGCATCGGGCAGGCCTACGAGGACGAGATCGCCGCCCTACTCGAATCGCGGATTGACGAAAGGCAGTGAGCGGTATGCGGTTCGTCGATGAGTACCGGGATGCCGAGAAGGCCCGTGCGCTCGCCGCGAAGATTGCGGCGCTGTGCGAACCAGGGAGACACTACAAGTTCATGGAGGTCTGCGGCGGGCACACGCACACCATCTACAAGCACGGGCTGGAAGACTATCTCCCAGAGTCGATCAGCCTGGTGCACGGGCCGGGATGCCCGGTGTGCGTGATCCCGATGGGCCGGGTGGACGACGCGATCGCGCTGGCCGAACAGCCGGACGTGATCATGACGTCTTTCGGTGACATGATGCGGGTGCCGGGCGGGCGCGGATCGTTCTTCGACTCCTCGGCCGCCGGCACCGACATTCGGATGGTCTACTCGCCGCTCGACGCACTGAAGATCGCCCGGCGGAACCCGGACAAGCATGTGATCTTCATGGCTATCGGGTTCGAGACCACCGCGCCGTCCACCGCGATGACCGTGCTACGGGCGGCTGCCGAAGGCATCGAGAACTTCTCGATCTTCTGCAACCACGTCACGATCATCCCGGCGATCAAGGCCATCCTCGACTCCCCCGACCTGCGGCTGGACGGATTCATCGGCCCCGGCCACGTCTCGACCGTCATCGGCTGCCGGCCCTACGAGTTCATCGCCTCGGAGTACCGCAAGCCGCTGGTCACGGCGGGGTTCGAGCCGCTGGACATCCTGCAGTCGGTCTACATGCTGCTGCAGCAGTTGGCCGAGGGACGCTGTGAGGTGGAGAACCAGTACTCCCGGGTGGTGCCGTGGGATGGCAACACGGTTGCCCTGCGCGCCGTCGGTGAGGTGATGGAGCTGCGCCCCTTCTTCGAGTGGCGAGGGCTGGGTTTCATCTCGCACTCGGCGCTGCGGGTCCGGGAGCGTTATGCGGCCTTTGACTCGGAGCGGCACTTCGAGCTGCCCGGGGTTCGGGTCGCCGACCCGAAGGCATGCCAATGCGGCGAGGTGCTCAAGGGCGTGCTCAAGCCCTGGGAGTGCAAGGTGTTCGGCACTGCGTGCACGCCGGAAACACCGATCGGCACCTGCATGGTTTCCTCCGAGGGAGCCTGCGCGGCGTACTACAACTTCGGTCGGTTCAGCCGCCAGCGGGTCCGCGAGGCTACTCAGGTACATCAGATAGAGATGCCTCAGTTCAATGCGAGCCAGGCATGACCCAGTACCAGGACACCACCCAGCAACACCGGGCGGACTGGGCGGAGGCAGCCGTTGCCGAGCATGCCGCCGAACATGACGCCGGGCACCCGGCGCATGCCCCGGCCGGGACCGAGCACCCCGGCCGGGAGCAGTTGGTGCTGGAACGCATCGAGCGGGCCCGGCGGGCCCGGCCCCGAGTGCGCGAGAAACTCATCACTCTCGCGCACGGCGCGGGCGGCAAAGCCAGCCAGTCGCTGATCGAGGCGATCTTCCTGGATGCCTTCCGCAATCCCCTGCTGGAGCCTCTTGAGGACGCCGCGACGGTGGTCGCCGGGGATACCCGGCTGGCCTTCACCACAGACTCCTATGTGGTGTCGCCGCTGTTCTTTCCGGGCGGTGACATCGGCGACCTTGCGGTCAACGGCACAGTAAACGATCTGGCCGTCTCCGGGGCACGGCCAGCTCATCTGTCCACCGGGTTCATCTTGGAGGAGGGTTTCCCGGTCGAGGACTTGCGGCGGATCGTGGCGTCGATGGCTGCGGCCGCTGCGGCGGCCGGAGTCTCTATCGTCACCGGCGACACCAAGGTCGTGCAGCGGGGCAAGGGGGATGGTTGCTACATCAACACGGCCGGGATCGGATTGCTCACTGACAACCTGACCCTGGGTGCAGCCACCGCCCGTCCCGGTGACCTGGTGATCGTCTCCGGCCCGGTGGGCGACCACGGCATCACCGTCATGCTGGCGCGTGGTGAGATGGACATCGAAGCTGATCTGGTCTCGGACACCGCGCCGGTGCACGGCTTGGTGCGGGGGCTGCTCGACGCGGTGGGCCCAGACGTCCGGGCGATGCGCGATGCCACGCGTGGCGGGGTCGCCACGATCCTCAACGAGGTCGCGAGGGCTTCAGGCGTGGCCGTAGTGGTCGAGGAAGACGCAGTCCCGGTGCGCACGGAGGTCCGCGGGGCCTGCGAGCTGCTGGGCATCGACCCGCTCTACGTCGCCTGCGAGGGACGCATCGTGGTGATTGTCGACCCGGGCGCTGCCGACGCCGCGGTGGCCGCGTTGCAGGCGCATCCACTCGGTGCCGGGGCCGCTGTGGTCGGCCGCGTCGCGGCGGACCCGCCCGGACTGGTCCTGCTCAAGACCGGGTTCGGTGGCACCCGGATCATCGATCTGCTGGTCGGCGACCCGCTGCCGCGGATCTGCTGAACACGTTCTAAGGAGGTTCGCTGACTAAGGATGATCTGGTCACCGAGATCCTGGCCGATTGGCCCGAACACGGTGACATGGTCTACATCGAACGCCGGGGCGACAGCTACACGGTGCAACGCATTGGCACCGGTGGGGCTTTCGCCGCGCCAGCGCCGGATGCGGCCCTGCCCGACGCCTGGATCTACTACAGCGGCTGGGCGGCGCACCACCAGAATGACGTGTCGGCGTTCTTCGAAGACCTGTTCGCCGAGATGGAGGCGGCGGCCGGGGGTCATGATCGTTGCCGCTGGTCAGCGGATGACCCTTGGCCGCACGCGCACTGAGTCACGGCACTGAGTCGAGGTGCGATGGTCTACCGCATCCACGCGTCGGACCGGACGGCGTTCAAACGCTGCCGCCGGGAGTGGGACCTGAGTTCGCCCAACCGGCGGAATCTCGAACCCGACCCGCGGCCCGGACTGATCGATCTGAACCAGGCACTGCGTGCTGCGCTTGCCGTGTACTACTTCCCCGGGATGTGGGAGTGGGACAGGGCCATCGTGCAGCCCTTGGTGCATCGGGCTCTGGAACGGTCGGTGCGCGGCCAGCTGGAGGTCCCGCCCGATGAAGTGGCCGATGAACAATCTCAGCAGGAGGCGTTGACTCGGGGCCATGCGCTACTCGACGCCTATGCGGCGTGGGCCCCGGCGGTAGACCAGTTCACCCCGATTCGCGTCGAAACCGACTTCGAGGTGAACATTCCCGACCCGGCGGCGCCCGACGCAACTCTGCTGACGCCGGGCGGGGCGGAGATCCGGTACACCGACCGGGTCGATCTGCTCGCCATCGACTCCGACGACGCCTATTGGGTGATCCAGCACCGGCTGGTCACCGACGGCTGGGCCGATCACGACGCCCTGCAGCTCGACGAGCGGACGATCGCGTGGTGCTGGGGGTGGCCGCTGTTTTACCTCGGGATGCGGATCTCGGGCACGGTCTACAACGAGATCCGCGCCGACGCCAGCGGGCCAGGCATGGTCGAGCCAGGCATGGTCGAGCCAGGCCCGGCATCCCCACGGGCGGGGCATCAGCAGGGACATCACCGGCGGATGTATGCCCGCAGCGGCCCCGTCCCTGGTGAACGATTGCAAGCCGAGGGCACCGACGAGTTTCGCCGCACCCGAATCCGGCGTGGCGACGCCGAACTGGCGGCTGCCGGCGCAGGCTTGGCCGCCGAGGTCAGCGCCGCTACCAGTGCCGACCTCGAGATCTATCCCAGCCCGGAGCCAGGGATCTGCGCGCGCTGCTCTTACCGTCCGCCATGCCTGGTCCTGAACCAAGGCGATGACGCCACCGCCGAGTTGTCGAAGTCCTACCGGCAGCGCGCGCCCGAGCCGATCCAGGAGGGGCGGCTCGGCGGTGTGACATGGTCGATGAACCGCGGTGCCGCACCGCCCCGATGGTGACAGCCCGCGTTCTCCGAGATTGAGTAGGGTCGGGCTATGGCTGCTGCTCTCGTGTGGATTTCTGGAGCGTCCAGCGGCATCGGAAAGGCGCTGTCCGAGACCGTCCCTTGGGATGGCGCTCGGGTGTTCGGGATAAGCCGGCGGCGCCCAGAGGGCGCCATCGAGCATCTTAAGGCTGATCTGGCCGATCCGTCGGTGTGGCCCACGATCGGTGCATCGTTTCACCGGGAAATGGCAGGCTTCGACGGCGAGCACGTCGCGTTCGTCCACGCCGCCGGCACCCTCGACCCGATCGGCTTCGCTGCCGACGTCGACAGCGACGCCTACCTGCGCAACGTGCTCCTGAACAGCGCCTCCCCGCAGGTGCTCGGTCAGCTATTCCTCGCCGCCGCCCGCTCGCTCGACGCACGCCGTCACCTCGTCATGCTCACGTCGGGTGCTGCCCGGAGTGTCTACCCGGGATGGGCGTCGTATGGAGCGGGCAAGGCTGCGCTCGACCAATGGGTGCGCAATGCCGGCGCCGAGCAGGACGTGCGTGGGGGTGTGCAGGTGTTGTCCGTTGCGCCGGGCACGGTTGACACCGCCATGCAGAAGAAACTCCGCCAGACGCCGGAAATGGACTTCCCGAGTCGCCAGAAGTTCCTCGACCTCCATGAGCAGGGCAATCTCAGTGATCCTCTGCACGTGGCTGCTCAGATCTGGGCGCTGATCGACGGGGGCCTTGACAATGGCAGTGTGATCGACCTCCGAAAGCGCTGAACACGCCTGCGTGGCAGGTCAGGCCGCTTGGCCGCACAGGCTCACAGCGGCGGCGATGGCGACCTGGCCGAGGCTGATTCCGCCGTCGTTGGGCGGTACCCGGGAGTGCGTGAGCACCCGGAAACCGGCCCGTTCCAACCCGGCCACGGTGCGCTCGAGCAGCAGCACATTCTGGAACACCCCCCCGGACAGGGCCGCGGCACCCACCCCAGTGGCCTCCCGCAGCATCAGGCACACCCGGACGATCGCATCGGCCACACCATGGTGGAACCGGGTGGCGATTACCTCCCGAGGCACCCCCGCCCGCAGATCGGCCACCACGGCGTGCACCAGATCCGCGCCGTGCAACTGCAGCGCGGGTCCCTCGGTCACCGTGGCCGGGTAGCTTCCCTTTTCGGTCAGGTCGGCCCGCTGCTCGAGCTCCACCGCGGCCTGGCCCTCGTAGTTGATCGAGTCACGGACCCCGAGGATCGCCGCAACGGCGTCGAACAGCCGTCCTGCGCTGGAGGTCAACGGCGCGTTCACGCCGCGACCGGCCATCGCCAGCACGGCGTCCCACTGCTGGGCGTTGCGCCGCACGAGCTCCTCCGGCGCTTCCGAGCCCAGGTAGGCGGCGGCCATTCGCCAGGGTTGCCGGATGGCCGTGGCGCCGCCGGGCATCGGCACCGGAACCAGGTGCGCCAGCCGCTGGAACCCGGTCAGGTCGGCCAGCAGGAACTCGCCACCCCACAAGGTGCCGTCGCTGCCGTAGCCCAACCCGTCGAAGGCCACTCCCAGTACCGGGCCGGCATCGCCGTTGTCGGCGAGGCAGGACGCGATGTGCGCGTGGTGGTGCTGCACCCCGACGAGCTCCACATCAGGGCGTTCCAGGGCGTATTTGGTGGACAGGTACTCCGGGTGCAGGTCGTGCGCAACCACCTCCGGTACCACGTCGAAGAGCCGCCCGAAGTGCGTGATGCCCTCGGTGAACGAGCGCAGGGTCTCGTAGTTCTCCAGATCGCCGATGTGGTGGGACACGAACGCGTGCCGTCCGCGAGCCAGGCAGAAGGTGTTCTTGAGTTCGGCACCACAGCCGAGAATCGGCCGGGGCACCGGTCGCGCCAGCGTCAGCGGTTCGGGTGCGTAGCCGCGGGACCGGCGGACCGGGAGCTCGGCGCCGCGGAACACCCGCACCACCGAGTCATCGGTGCGCATGTGGATCGCCCGGTTGTGGGTCAGGAACGCGTCCGCTATCCCGGTCAGCCGGCGACTCGCGTCGTCGTCCCGGTAGGCGATCGGCTCGTCGGAGATGTTGCCGCTGGTCAAGACGATGGGAGCGGCGGTGGCGCGCAGCAGCAGGTGATGCAGCGGGGTGTAGGGCAACATCAGGCCGAGCGAGCGGTTGCCGGGCGCGACTGCCGGGGCGACGGGGGCCTCACGACGACGCGGTAGCAGCACCACCGGGCGCCGCCGGCTGACCAGCACCCGCTCCCCCACCGGGTCGATCACACAAAGTTCGTGGGCAGCGTCCAGATCGGCCACCATCACCGCGAACGGCTTGTCCTCGCGGTGCTTACGCGCGCGCAGCAGGGCGGTCGCGTCGGGGTCAGCCGCCAGTGCCGCGACGTGGTAGCCACCGAGCCCCTTGACGGCCAGCACGGCTCCACTGGCCAGCAATGCCGCAGCCTCGGCCAGCGGTTCGCCGGGCAGCTCGGTGCCGTCGGCGGCGAGCAACCGTAGCCGCGGCCCGCAGGCGGGGCAGCACACCGGCTGAGCGTGAAAGCGCCGGTCGGCGGGATCGTGATACTCGGCGGCGCAGGCGGTGCACATGGCGAACGGCGCCATGGTGGTGAACGGCCGGTCGTAGGGCACG
>JBOHGH010000152.1:0-9958 GCA_050699975.1 Pseudonocardiaceae bacterium
CACCAGGGCTGCCCGCGCCGCTTCGGACAGCCCTGGTGTCGAACTCGGCGACAGCAGAGCGGTCGGTCACACCCGTATTTCGAAGCGAATCGCGGTTTCGGCCCCGGGCCAAGCGCTATTCGGAGCCGGATGGCGGTGCCACCGAGAAGCTGGTGGTGCGGGCTGGGTTGGAACGTGACGTGTGGTGCCGGTACCCGCATGAGCTGTCCGGGGGGATGGCGCAACGGGTTGGGGTCGCGTCGGCGCTGGCTGGGAACCCCTCGGTGGTGCTCGCCGACGAACCCACCGCCGGGCTGGACCGCCCCCTGGTGGACCGCACCGTCGACCAGCTCGCCGCACTGGCCGCTGACGGGCATGCGGTCCTGCTGATCACCCATGACCTCCGCGCCGCCCACCGGGTAGCGACCGACCTGGCCGTGATGTACGCCAGCCGGATCGTGGAGTGCGGCCCCGCCGACGAGATGTTCAGTGACCCCTGGCACCCCTACACCCGTGGGCTGCTGGCCGCACTGCCCGACCGAGGGTTCACCACGATACCCGGGGACCCACCCGAGCTGACCGCGCTGCCCAGCCCGCGCCCAGTGCACGAACACAGTCGAGCTACGCCGGCACGGCGAACGTCAGCTCGCCTGCCACCCGGGCCGATACAACACAGGGCCATGCTGACCGGCACCGGCATCGAAGCCGGCTACCTCCGGAACCATCCGGTGCTGCGAGCGGTCGACATCGAGATCGCACCGGGTGAGGTCGTCGGGCTCGCTGGACCCAGCGGTTGTGGCAAATCAACCCTGGCCCGGGTGCTCGCCTTGCTGCTGGCCCCGTGGTCGGGCCGGGTGGACATCGACGGAGCCCCCGCAGCCGGGGTGCGCTACCGGGCACCACGCCAGCAGCGCACCGCTATCGGCGTGGTCTTTCAACAACCACGCGTGTCCGTCGACCCCCGGCTCACGCTCCGCCAAGCGATCATCGAACCACTGAGGGCCTGCCAGCGGCGCCTCGATGAGGACCAGATCGCAGAGCTCACCGACCGGGTCGGCCTGACCGCCGAGCTGCTCGGTCGCCGGCCACACGAAGTCAGCGACGGCCAACTGCAACGAGCCTGCCTCGCCAGGGCCCTCATACTCCAACCGCGGTACCTGATCTGCGACGAGATGACCGCCATGCTCGACGCCTCCACCACCGCCGCCCTCGTCGACGTGGTCAGCACGCACACCGCCCAAACCGGCGCCGGAGTGCTCGCCATCAGCCACGACGAAGCCCTCCTCGCCGTCTGGGCACACCGCGTACAACGGATCTCGGCGTAGCACAGCTCAGCGTGGCGGGCGCCATGAACTCGACAGGGCCGACGCGGGAACGGACGGAAGGTGCCGGCGGCGTGGAGTTCACGGAGCGGCAGTTCGCCCGGCCACCCAATCAGGTGGCGAGGGCTACGTACTTGGTTTCGAGGAACTCCTGGATGCCCACCGAGCCGCCTTCGCGACCCAGCCCGGAGTGCTTGACACCGCCGAAGGGCGCCGCCGGGTTGGACACCAGGCCCTGGTTCAGCCCGACCATGCCGACCTCCAACTGCTCGCAGACCCGCAGGGCACGGCGCAGATCTTCGGTATAGACGTAGCTGACCAGGCCGAAGGGGGTGTCGTTGGCTGCCGCTAGCACCTGCTGCTCGTCGGTGAACGAGGTGATCGGCGCGACCGGTCCGAAGATCTCCGTACTGGCCATCTCCGCGTCCGGCGGCACGTCGACGATCACGGTCGGGCGGTAGAAGTAGCCTGGGCCGTCCACCGGCTCACCGCCGACGAGCACCCGAGCGCCGCGGGCGACCGCGTCGTCGACCAGGTGCTGCACCTTGTCCCGTGCCTTGGCCTCGATCAGCGGGCCGACCTGCACTCCCTCCTCGCTGCCGCGCCCGATGCGCAGCGAGCCCATCTGCTCAGCCAGCCGGCGGGCGAAACCGTCGACGACGTCGGCATGCACGTAGAACCGGTTGGCCGCGGTGCAGGCCTCGCCGATGTTGCGCATCTTCGCGACCATCGCGCCCTGGACCGCGGCATCCAGGTCGGCGTCGGCGAAGACCAGGAACGGCGCATTGCCGCCAAGCTCCATCGAGGTCCGCACGACCTGCTCGGCGCACTGCTCCAGCAGCCTGCGACCCACCTCGGTGGAGCCGGTGAAGGACAGCTTGCGGGCCCGGCCGTCCCGGATCAGCGGCTCCATCAGCCGACCCGAGCCGGCGGTGGGCACGACGTTGAGCACGCCATCCGGTAGCCCGCACTCAGCCAGGATGCCGGTCAGCGCGAGCATCGACAGCGGGGTCAGGCCGGCCGGCTTCAGCACCATCGTGCAGCCCGCCGCCACCGCCGGACCGATCTTGCGGGTGCCCATCGCGGCCGGGAAGTTCCACGGGGTGATCAGCAGCGACGGCCCGACCGGCTGGCGCATCACGAGCACTCGGCCCGAGCCGGTGGGCGCGGTGGCGAAGCCGCCGTCGATCCGCACGGCTTCCTCGGCGAACCAGCGGAAGAACTCCGCGGCGTAGGCGATCTCGCCCCGGGACTCGGCCAGCGGCTTGCCCATCTCCAGTGTCATCAGCAAGGCAAGGTCGGCCTGGCGCTGCATCATCAGCTCGTAGGCGCGGCGCAAGATCTCGCCACGCTCCCGGGGTGGATGCTGCGCCCAGCCGGCCTGGGCGGCAACCGCGGCGTCCAGCGCGGCCATCCCGTCCTCGGGGGCGGCGTCGGCGACCGCGCGCAGCACCTTGCCAGTGGACGGGTCCTCCACATCGAAGGTCTTCCCGCCGCTGCCGGGTCGCCACCGGCCGTTGATGAACAGCTCGGTGGGGACGGCGTCGAGGACGGCGTGCTCACGGTCGGCAGTGCTCATTGCCGGGCTCATTCCGGTGTGGCCTTCCCTGGTTGCGTGACGTCACACGAGGAAAGTCTTGCGCCCCTGGGCATCAGCCGCACCTCGGTGCGGCACCGGCTGCTCGCGGGTCATTTGGACACGGTCACCGGGGGTTCCAGAGTCGCACTGCGAGCTTGAACGATCAGGCCGACCATCCCGATGGCCGCGCCCGCCAGCGAGACCGCGAGCAACGCCGGTGAGGTGGTCCCGGTCAACGCGTCGCCGAGCACGACGATCGCCACCGAGCCAGGTATCACGCCCACAGTGCCCACGAGGTAGTCGCGGAACCGGATGGACGACACCGCGCTGCAATAGTTGAGCACCGAGAACGGTATAGCCGGGATCAACCGCAGCAACGTCACAGCGAGCCAGCCACGATGGCGCAACCTCGCGTCGATCGCGCGCAGCACGCCGCGGTCGAGGTGGGGTTCCACCAGGTCCCGCCCTAGCCAGCGGACCGCAGCGAAGGCCAGCACCGCGGACAACGTGGTCCCCGCGAGTGACAGGGTCACGCCCAGCAGAGGACCGAACAGCAACCCCGCGGCGAGGGTGAACACGGTGCGGGGGATCGGGGCGACAGTCACCAAGGTCTGCCCGAGCAGGAACAGTATCGGTGCGGCGGCGCCGACCGACTGGGCCCAGGCCCGCATCTGCAAGGCGTCGGGCACCGGCAGCACCAGCGCTCCGACGACCACCGTGACGAGCAACAGCCCGGCCACCAGTAGACGGGTGCGGGGCGCGCTCATTGTCCTCCGAGCACCGGAAACGGGTGCGCCGGCAATGCTACCGGCCCCACCCCCGCGCGTGTCAGTCCGTCGTGCCCGGTGTGTCCCGTGGTGGAGATCATCGCCAAGCGCCACGCCCGGAAGCGAGCGGAGGCCCGATGAGTGCTGGCGAGTACCTGCTGGACAACCGCGCGCACGAGGCCGGGAGACGCTTCGATTCCCTGTCGGCGATCTTCGATCCGGTGACCTTCCGGCATCTCGAAACGCTGGGTGTGAACCGCGGTTGGAGGTGCTGGGAAGTCGGGGCAGGGGGACCCTCGGTACCCAGTTGGCTGGCTGCTCGGGTCGGCCCGACCGGACACGTCCTGGCCACGGATATCGACATCGGCTGGATCACCGGTGACCTGGGCGGGCAGGTCGAGGTGCGCAACCATGACGTCGCGCACGATGAGCCGCCGAGTGGCCGGTTCGACCTCGTGCACGCCCGGTTCGTGCTGACCCACCTAACGGATCGGGACTTAGCTCTGGAGCGAATGGTTGCCGCGCTGCGGCCAGGTGCCTGGCTGCTCATCGAAGACTTCGACAGCGCTCTGCAGCCCCTGGCCTGTCTCGACGGGGGACTTCCTGCGCAGCACCGAGCCAACAAACTGCGAGACGGCTTCCTAGCGCTGCTGTCTCAGCGCGGCGTAGATCTCGAATACGGCCGTTCGCTGCCGCGGCGGCTCCGTGCCCAGGGGCTTTCGGAGGTCTCCGCCGATGCGTACTTCCCGGTCGCCCTGCCGGCCGGCGCAGCCCTTGACAGGGCAAACATCAGCCAGGTCAGGGACGTGCTCGTCGCACAAGGTTTGGCCACGCCCGAGGAGATCGCCGAGCATCTCGCCGCGATCGACGCCGGGGAGCTCGACATCGCCACGCCGACCCTCATCTCGGTGTGGGGGCGGCGGAGCTGCCCGACGATCTGACCGAGGTGAGCGCAGGTTTGCCCGGGAGACGATCTGGGATACTTGATCGTGTGACGGCAGTGCCATCGAGGCGCCAGCGGATACCGCTGCAACTGATCCTCGCATTGGT
Source organism: Pseudonocardiaceae bacterium (assembly GCA_050699975.1). Lineage (GTDB taxonomy): Bacteria > Actinomycetota > Actinomycetes > Mycobacteriales > Pseudonocardiaceae. The sequence goes on from JBOHGH010000152.1 coordinate 4,698, forward strand.
GGCGAGCCTTCCCGGGGCGTATCTGGGCGCCGCCGACTATCTGGGCCTGCCGCACCTTGAGATGAACCCGCTGCTGGCCGCCGCGGTCTTCGGTGTGGCGATCGTGGGTGCCGCATTCGTGCTCGCTTGGGCCGCCGAGGCTGCACAGGTCGATGTCAGCGCCGGGCTCGCGCTGGCCCTGCTGGCGCTGCTGGCGGTGCTGCCGGAGTACGCGGTCGACTTCGTTTTCACCTACCAGGCCGGGCAGGTCTACGCGGAGAACGGCGCTTGCGTGCCCAACGCGGGCGGCGCCAATCCGTGCTCGCTGGCGCTGGCGAATATGACCGGCGCCAATCGAGTGCTGGTCGGGGTGGGCTGGCCGCTGGTGGTGCTGGTCGCGACCTGGGCGGCGCTGCGTAACCGGAAGGCCGGTGGCGAGCCGGATGACGACACCCTTCCCGGCGAGGTCAGGCTCGCTCCCACGATGTCGGCCGAGGTCGTCTTCCTGGGTATCGCCACGCTGTACTCGCTGACCTTGCCGCTGCGCAGCACCCTCACCCTGATCGACGCCGGTGTGCTGGTCATGATCTTCTTGCTCTACGCCTGGCGGCTGTCGAAGGCGCCAGCTGAGAGACCCGAGCTGGTCGGGGTGTCCGCGTGGGTCGGTGAGCAGCCCCGCCGGCGTCGCCGCACGCTCGTCATTACGTTCTTCGTCCTGGCGGGGCTGATGATCCTGGCGACCGCCGAGCACTTCTCCGAGGGGCTGGTGTCCACCGGCCAGGAACTTGGCATTGACCAGTTCCTGCTCGTGCAGTGGGTCGCGCCGCTGGCCAGCGAGTCTCCCGAGCTGATCGTGGCGTGCCTGTACGCCTGGCGACTGATGGCATCAAACTCGCTGGGCACCCTGCTGTCCAGCAAGGTCAATCAGTGGACACTGCTCGTCGGCACCATCCCGGTGGTGTTCGCGCTGTCCTCAGGGACTACCGACGGCCTGCCGATCGATACCCAGCAGCGCCTGGAGCTGCTGCTCACCGCCGCGCAGTCACTGTTCGCAGTGGCGATCCTGGTGAATCTGAGCCTGACGACCAAGGGCGCGGTGGGCCTGCTGTCGCTGTTCAGCGTGCAGTTCGTCGTGAGCATCACGGCACCGCCGACGGTGAACCAGGCGGTGATCATCGTACTGTCCGCAGTCTATATCGCGCTGGCGATCGGGCAGCTCGTCCGCCGCCGCCAGCAAACGGTGCAGGTGATCCGCGACGGCCTGGTCACCCCCTTCACTGCGCTCGAGCGGGCCCCGTCGAGCTCGTGAGTTCCGTGGGCTGCGGCGCGCTTACGCGCGCGGTAGCTGACCGATCACTTCGCGGTCGTCGGCAGCGTAAACGCCACCACCGCATCGCCCGTCTTCGTCCCGAGCGTCCCATGCCCGCCGGCGGCGATCACCACGAACTGCCGGCCGCCGAGGCGATACGTCATCGGCGTCGCCTGCGCGCTCGCGGGCAGAGCGCCCTTCCAGAGCAGACGACCCGTCTCGATGTCGAACGCGCGCAGCGCTTGATCCATGGCGGCACCGATGAACACGAGATCGCCGGCAATCAGCGCCCCACCAAGGTTGAACGATCCGAGCGTCTCGCCGTCGGACGTGCCGGTCATGTTCCCCAGCGGCACCTCCCAGCTCACCCGCCCGGAGCTCAAATCGACTGCGCTCATCACGCCCCACGGCGGCGGGGTGCACGGAACCCTGCCGGGCGTCACAAACGGGTAGCGGAACATCCCGAATGGCGTGCCGGCCTGGCGCGCGAACTGGCCCGCAAGCCGGTTGTTCGAGGGGTCATTCGGGGCGTCGGATTCCTTGTCGCGGGGAATGAGCCGCACGATCGTAGCGACTCGATTGGTGTTGACGATGACGCGCTCGCGATGGGGATCGAAGGCGAAGCCGCCCCAGTGCATGCCGCCGATGTTTCCGGGAAAGACCAGCGATCCCTGCACCGCGGGCGGCGTGAACATCCCGTCCGAGCGCACCCGCGCGAGCTCGGCGCGGCACCAGTCACGATCTGCATCATTGATGCCCCACACTTGATCCGCGGTGAGCCCTTGCGGCACGAGCGGACGGGGATGCGTGGGGAATGGCTGGGTCGGCGAGGTGCGCTCGCCCGGCACGTCGGTCTGCGGCACCGGCCGCTCCTGCACCGGAAACACCGGCTGGCCGGTCGCGCGATCGAGCACGAACAGATGCCCCATCTTGGTGCCCGCGAGCACCACCGGAACACGCCGACCGTCCTTCGTGATCGTCGCAAGCACCGGCTGCGCTGGCACGTCGTAGTCCCACACGTCGTGGTGCACCACCTGAAAGTGCCACGCCACCTTCCCCGTCGCGGCGTGCAGGGCAACGATGGAGTTGGCGTAGCGGTTGTCGCCCAGGCGCAGGCCGCCGTAGAAATCGGGACTCGGGCTGCTCGTCGGCACGAACACCAGACCGCGTTCCTCGTCCGCGGTGATAACCGACCACGCGTTCGCCGCGCCGGTGTGCGTCCGGCTCTGGCCTTCCCACGTCTTCGCCGCAGGATCATCTGCGGTCGCCGGAATCGGATCCCATGTCCAGCGAAGCGCGCCCGTTCGCGCGTCATAGGCTCGAACGATGCCTCGTTCGAGATCCGCCGCGCGGTTGTCGCCGATTGCTGAGCCGACGATGATGAGGTCTCCGATGACGGCCGGCGGCGACGTGACCTGGTAGTCGCGGGGGCTGAGAACACGGAAGCCGTCTTTCAAGCTGACTTCGCCGTCCCGGCCGAAATCGCCACATCGGCGGCCGGTCATCGAGTCGATCGCGAATAGGCGCGCATCGAGCGTGCCGAACACGATCCGGCGGCGACACGGTGCATTCGTTGCCGCGCGTCCATCAAGCCACGTCGACACGCCGCGCGACGTCACCTCCGAGAACTGTGCTGTTCGATCGATTTCGGGGTCGAAGTGCCAGCGCTCCGAGCCGGTTTCGGCGTCGAGCGCGATGACCCGGTTGAAGGGCGTGCTGACGAACAGGAGCCCGTCCACGACGATCGGCGTGGCCTCGAAGGCCGCCTTGCCCTTGGCGGCGGCCTCGAGACTCGCGTGGCCGGTGTGATAAGTCCAGGCAACCTCAAGGCGCGCAACATTGCCTGGCCCGATGTCACGAAGATCCGAGTAGCGTCCACCGCCGACGTTTCCGCCGTAGGCCGTCCAGGTGACGTCCTGCGGCGCGACGGTGGAGCACGCGGTGACGACCGCCACCGTCGCGGCTATGAGCATCTTCCTGATGTTCATCGACGAAAGCCGGTTACGCCTGCATTGCTGGCCGGAGTGGTCGGTACTCCGGACTCCACATCGCCGCCTCGACCGCGATCGCCCAGTCACGCCGCTCTACCCGCGCCACGCCCTCTTTTGCCGCGGCCGCGGCGACCCGCTCCGCGACGGCGGCCGAGATCGCTCGGAGGTCGTTGACCTCCGGCAGCAGCGGGGCACCGGGCGTGCTCGCGTCGACGAGGGCGGCCACGGCGTGTGCGGATGCGGTGAGCATGCCGTCGGTGACGAGCCGGGCGCCGCTGACGATGGCGCCGAGGCCCAGACCCGGGAACACCAGCGCGTTGTTGGCTTGGGCGGTGACGTAGGTGGTGCGTTCGTGGGTCATCGGCGGGAAGGGGCTGCCGGTCGCGATGAGCGCCCGGCCGTCAGTCCACGTGAGCAGGTCGGCCGGCACCGCCTCGGCCAGGTTCGTCGGGTTCGACAGCGGCAGGATGACTGGTCGCTCGACGTGTCGCGCCATCTCCCGGATCACGTCCTCGCTGAACGCCCCGGGGGTTCCGGACGTGCCGATCAGGACGGTCGGGCGGGCCCTTCGGACTACTTCGAGCAGGTCGATGCCACCGCCGGGCGCGTCGTGACGCCAGTTCGCGACCTCGGCGTGGGGATGGGCGTAGGGCCGCTGGAAGTCCCGTATCCGCGGCTGGCCCCCGACCAGGAGACCGCTGCGACCCAGACCCCAGATGCGTTGCGTCACGGCATTCTCCGGCAACCCGTCCTGCACCATCGCGTCCCGGATCTGGCTGGCGATCCCGATCCCGGCCGTCCCCGCGCCACACACGACGACGCGCTGCTCCCTCAGTGGCGTCCCGGACACCTTCGAGCCCCCCAGCACGGCGGCGAGCGCGACAGCGCCAGTGCCCTGCATGTCGTCGTTGAAGGTGCAGATCGAGTTGCGGTAGCGCCGCAGGATGCGGGTGGCGTTGTTCGTGCCAAGGTCCTCCCAGTGCAGCAGCGCGCGGGGGAACATCGTGGTCACTGCCTGCACGAACGCGTCGACGAAGGCGTGGTAGCGCTCGTCGCCGACGCGAGGATGCCGGTTCCCGACGTAGAACGGGTCGTCGAGGAGCTCGGGGTTGTTCGTGCCGGCGTCGAGTACCACCGGCACGACCCGGGTGGGGTCGATCCCCGCCGCGGCGGTGTAGACGGCGAGCTTGCCGATCGCGATGGCGATCCCGCCGGCGCCCCAGTCGCCGATGCCGAGGATGCCCTCGCCGTCGGTGACCACAATGAGATCGACATCGTCGGCGCCGAGTCCGTAGTTGCGCAGTGTTTCGGCGATGCCGTCCGGGTCGGCGACAGACAGGTAGACCCCGCCCGGTCGGCGGAACTCACGGCTGAACCGCTGGATCATGGTGCCGATGGTCGGGGTGTACACGATCGGCAGCATTTCCTGCAGATGGTTGAGCAGGAGCCGGTAGAAGAGCACCTGGTTGCGGCTCATCAGGCCGCCGAGGAACACCGCCTTGCCGACGTCACCGGCGATCTCGGAGTACTGCTGGTAGGCCCGCGCAGCTTGGTCGTCCAGCGTGAGCACCGTCGGCGGAAGCAGCCCGGTCAGACCGAGTGCCACACGCTCGGCGACCGGGAACGCCGTCCCCTTGTTCAGGGCCGGGTCGCTCAGCAGCTCGCGGCCCCGCAGCCAGGTCGTCCGGCTCCGGTCTGGGAAATTCTGCATGGGATTGCGTTACACCTCGCCGTCGTCTGGGGCCAGGGCGATCACATCGAAGACGCTCAGGTTGGAATACTGCCCAACGATGCGCCATATGTGCACCCACTTCCCGGAGTATTTGCAGTTCGTGGCTGGACGCCTGCTCCCGGGCGAGCGTGTCAGTTCGCACCTTGGCGTCGAGCACCACGTCGTCACCTGCATATCTTGGCCTGTGCTAGCCCTCCGGTTCCCGAACTCGACGCCAGAGCTGTCCATGGTCGATCGAACAGCTCTGGCG
>JBOHGH010000153.1:0-9927 GCA_050699975.1 Pseudonocardiaceae bacterium
CGGCACCATGCCGAGCCGCGTGATCAGAGTCCGCCCGGGTTATGCGCAGCGTCCGATCGCTACCACCGCCCCCGCCAGCGCCAACCGCCAGGCGCTGCGCATAACCCAGCGCTGCTCATAGGGTTCCTTATGCGCAGCTGCGCATAAGCGTCCCTGGGGCGGGCCCGTGGCAGCGGGGTCTCACGCTTCGTCATTGGCAGGTGCGTGGGTGGCTCTGTGCCCGCCAGGGCGAACTGGAGGCGGGTTTGCTCAGATACTGCTGGCGTCGAGGAGTGCCTGCAGCTCGCTCTGAGACGTGACCCCGACCTTGTTGGCTTTTACATTCCCGTTCTTGAACAGCATGGCGGTCGGGACGCGGCGTATCCCAAGCTTGGCCTGTGTCTCCGGGTTCGAATCGATGTCAACCCTCCCGACCTTGAGCCTGCCGCGGTACGTGTTGGCGATCTCTTCTAGGGCAGGCATGACCACCTCGCTGGGCGCAGACCGCGTGGCCCAGAACAGCACGAGGACCGGCCCCTCCGCCTTCAGCACGTCCGCCTCGAACGAGGCAGCCGTCAACTCCACGATGTGCTCCAACGACACTTGGACTCCCTTGACCGGGCAAGCAAGATCCAGCTTGGTCGCCAGGAGCATTATCCACAAGTCTCCCTGCCGTGAAAGTGACGGATCGTCACATCCAGTGCGCCGAGCAGCTGGATGTGCCCGTGGTCTTCACGAGCAACGGCGACTCCTTCGTCTGGCACGACCGCAGCGGTCTGCGTGAGGTCAAACCCCGCGTCATCGGATCGACGTCGGGGCGGCGCGGAGCGCCTCGCCCGGGTCGCCCAGCTCCGCAGCGATCGTCACCCGACGGATCCCGACGTTGGTCGGCCCGAACGCCGTCCATGCATGATTTGGCGTCCTCGCCGACCAGCCCAGCCAGACGGTCGGCGGAATCCAGCCGCGCCGGGAGGCGCTCAGCGGCTGGGGGAGAGCCTCGATGGTTGAGCCGCGCTGCTGTACTTCGCAGCTGTACGGGCCGATTCGGGTGCGGAAACAGAAAAGGAGCCCGCTGGGCTCCTGACCTGCGAATTCGGACTGTCGGGGTGGCGGGATTCGAACCCACGGCCTCTTCGTCCCGAACGAAGCGCGCTACCAAGCTGCGCCACACCCCGGAAGGACGCTGCGAAGTCTAACCGACTCCGACGGCTGCCCCTGCACCGGTCGGTACCGCTGAACCGCTACCCCGCGGGACCAAAGTGAGCAGGCTCGCCTCCGGCGGGCAGGCGAAGCGCACCGGCGCGTAGGGGGATGTGCCCATGCCCGCCGACACATGAAGCCAGGTATGTGCGCCCCACCGGGATGCTCCGCGGGCCCGGGAGCGGTCCAGCCCGCAGTTGGTCACGATCGCGCCGTAGCCGGGCAGCCGTAGCTGGCCGCCGTGCGTGTGACCGGCCAGCACGAGGTCGTAGCCGTCGGCAGCGAAGGAGTCCAGCACCCGCGGCTCCGGGGAGTGTGTCAGCCCCAACCGGAGGTCAGCGGCGGGATCGGCCCGCCCGGCGATCCGCTTGTAACGGTCCCGGCGCAGGTGCGGGTCGTCCACCCCGGCGACGACGATCCGGCGTCCGGCTACGGTGAGCCAGCGGCGGTTGTTCGTCATATCGAGCCAGCCTTGCTCGGCGAACGCCGCCCGCAGATCCGTCCACGGCAGCGGTGCACCACGGATGCGCTTGCGGGTGCGAGTCAGGTAGTGAACCGGGCTCTTGGGCTTCGGGGCGTAGTAGTCGTTGTTCCCGAAGACGAACACGCCGGGCAGGGTCAGCAGCGGCGCAAGCCCCCGCACCACAGCCGGCACCGCCCGTTGGTGCGCCAGATTGTCGCCGGTGTTCACCACCAGATCTGGCTGCAGGTCGGCCAGGCCGGCCAGCCAGCGCTGCTTGGAGCGCTGGTTTGGGGTCATGTGGAGGTCGGAGAGGTGCAGGATCCGCAGTGGCGCAGCCCCGATCGGCAGCACCGGCAACGTGGCCTGTCGTAGCGTCCAGTGGCGGACCTCGACCCCGGCGGCGTACGCGGTCCCGGCGACAGTCAGCGCGGCGGCACCGACGGCGGCGCGTCCCAAGCGATTCACACCGGCGAGCTTAGTGCGACTACGTCACCGGAGAGCTCTAGCCTTCACGGTCATGGCGAAGTTGAAGGATCGGCTGCGCGCCGACCTGTCCACGGCGATCAAGTCCCGGAGCACCATCACGGTGGCGACCCTGCGGATGGCGCTGTCGGCGATCACCACCGAGGAGGTTGCCGGTGCTGCGGCCCGGGAGCTGTCCGACAAGGAAGTACTAGCGGTGCTCGCCCGCGAAGCCAAGAAGCGTCGCGAGGCCGCCGAGGTCTTCGCTGCGGCCGGGCGCGATGAGCTGGCAACGCGCGAGCGTGCGGAGGGCGAGGTGCTCGCCCACTACCTGCCCGCACAACTGGATGACGAGGAGCTCGCGGGCTTGGTCGCCGAGGCCATCGACGAGGTCGCCGGGGAGCTCGGCAAGCGCCCCGGGTTCGGGCAGCTGGGTCTGGTGATGAAGGCAGCGGTAGCCAAGGTGGCCGGCCGCGCCGAGGGTAAGCGGGTATCCGCCGCGGTCCTGGCGGCGCTGCAGGGTTGACGGGCGGCAGGGTTGACGGGCTGAGCCGGTCGGTCACTCCCGTTGCAGCTGCGGTGGACCCCTCCGCTCAGATGACCGTTCCTGGTCCTCGTCGCGTGTGTCCCGCTCACGTCGCCGTGGGCGCTCGGAAGGATCCGACGGGGGAGACGGGTTCGGGGCCGCCCTCTGGCGCTGCTGGCCGGTGCTGATGACGATCGTCACCGTGTCACCGGGCATCGCGGACCGGGTCGACTGGGATGCGACCGTGCCCGGCGGGCGGTCCGAGTCCGACGCCTCCCGCTTCACCCGGAACCCGGCCCGCTCCAGGGTGAGCGCTGCGGTGTTCTCGCCCTGCCCGACGACGTCGGGGACGGGTGTTCCGGCACCGGTCACGTAGCGCGGTTCGGTGGGCGGCATGGGCATCGCCGGGAGCCCCTCGTGCAGCGGGACCATCGCGTTGAACCAGGTCCGGGCGGGCACCTTGCCGCCGAAGATATTGCCGTCGCTGCACAGCCGGGGAGGGTCGGTGTCGCAGATCGGGGACGGCCGCGACCCGTCGGGCCAGACCAGCACCGCACCGGAGTACTGCGGCGTCGCCCCGACGAACCCAGCGGAGCGGTTGGCCGTCGTGGTGCCGGTCTTGCCGATCATCGGGCGGGTCCACTTCGCGGTCTGCGCCGCCGCGAAGGCGGTGCCGCCGGGTTGGTCGTCCTTGCTCAACCCGACCGCCAGGGTGTTCGCCAGGCCTTCGGGGACGACCTGCTCGCACGGTGCCTCGGGCACCTTCACCGGCGTGCCGTTGCGGTCCAGCACCACATCGATCGGGGTCGGCGGGCACCATTTCCCGCCGCTCATCAGAGTGGCCCCGACGTTGGCGAGGTCCAGCGGGCTGGTCGGCTCGGGCCCGAGGGTGTAAGAGCCCCGGCGCTCCTTCTTGACCGCTTCGGCGATAGTACGGCCGCTGGCGTCGCGGGCATTCAGGCTGTCCCGCATTCCCAGCCGGTAGGCCATGTCCACCACCGGGTCGATCTTTCCGATCCGATCCTCCAGGGCAACGAACGTGGTGTTCGGCGAGATCGCCAGGGCCGTCTGCAGCGAGACCGAACCGTTGCGGTAACTACCTGCGTTGCCGACCGAGTACGCGCCGCCTTTGTCCTTGAACACCCGGGAGGTGTAGGAATTCGTCACCGGCACCGGATTCTGGATCCCCATACCCCGCTCCAGCATGGCGGCGGCAGTGAAGATCTTGTAAATCGACCCGGCGCCGAAACCCTGCACGAGAGAGGGCAGGGCGTAGGAGGTCTGGCCGGCGTCGGCGTCGAGGCCGTAGTCGCGGTTGGCCACCAGCGCCCGGACCGCGTGCCGTTCGCGGCCCGGTTCCACGATCGCCATCGCATTGGCGATCCCCCGGGTCTGGGTCGGGACCTCGGAGTTCGCCGCGCGTTTGGCGATGTCGCTGGCCCGCCGGTCGAGGTTGGTGCGGATCAGGTAACCGCCGCGGCGCAGCTTTTCTTCGGACCAGCCCGCGGCGTTGAGGTAGTCCAGGGTGTACTGGCAGTAGAAGCCGTCGGCGGGACCGGCACCGACACAGCCGTTGGTCAGTCCGGTCAGCGGCCGCTGGATACCCAGCGGCTCGGCCATGGCCAATGAGGCCTGCTCGCTGGTGATCGACCCGACGTTGAGCATCTCGGCGATCACCACGTTGCGCCGCGCGAGGGCCTGCTCCGGCTGGTCAACCGGATCGTAGGTGCTGGTCGATCGCACCATTCCGGCGAGCAGTGCGGCCTGGGCGATGGAGAGCCGGTCCGGTGTGGTGTTGAAGTAGGTTCTCGCGGCCGACGCCACCCCGTAGGCGTTGTGCCCGAAGAAGACGATGTTGAGATATCGCGCCAGGATCTCGTCCTTGGAGAGTTGCTTCTCCAGCTGCAGCGCGACCCGGATCTCGCGCAGCTTGCGCGCTGGGCTGCTCTCCACGGCCGCCGCCCGTTCTGCGGCGTTGCGGGCGACCGCGTACAGCAGGTAGTTCTTGACGTACTGCATCGTGAGGGTGGAGGCGCCCTGGCCCTCGAGCGCGCTGCCGCTGGCAGTCAGGTTGGTCGTCACCGCGCGGGCGGTGCCGCGCCAGTCCACCCCGTTGTGCTCGAAGAACCGCCGGTCCTCGATGGAGATGATCGCCGCTTTCATCGTATCGGCGATCGCCTGGGGCGGGGTGTTGAACCGGTTCTGGTCGAACACGTAGGCGATCGGCACCCCATCCTTGTCGGTAATCGTGCTGACCAGCGGCACCTGGCTCTGGACAAGGCTGGAGGACACGCTGTTGACGGTGTCGCTGGCCTGGTTCGAGGCCAGACCGGCAGCGCCGACGGCGGGCAACAGGAGACCCGCCACCAGCATGCCCGCCAGCAGGCACAGGCCGGCAGCCCGGATCGCCACGTTGCCGTTCAGCACCCGGGCGAGCCTACGCGGCTGAGCTCGTGGCATCGACGAGGCGTGGCCGAAGCGCTACCGGAGTACGCCGTCCACCCAGGTCTCGACTCCCTCCGCGGCGAAGCACAGGTACCCGCGGATCGCCCGCACCCCGTCCAGCGGCTCCGGGTAGCACCAGGCGGCGTCGGTGATGATTCCCGACGGGGTTCGGAGGCTGCGGTAGGACGCGGTGCCCTTGTACGGGCAGACGGTGTGGGTGCCGGACAACTCGAGCAGGTCGCCGCGCACATCGTCGGCCGGCAGGTAGAAGCGGTTGGGCAGGCCGGTCTCGGACAGCAGCACTGCGCGCCGGGACTCGGCGACCACCTCGCCACCGGCGGCCACCCGCACGTGCCGGCTGGTGGACCGGGCGTCGACCCTGGTGTAGGGGTTACGCAGGTGGCCGGCGATTTCCTCGTCCTCGTCGAACCAGGCGTCCATCGAGCCCCAATACAGCGCCACATGACCGCGTAGCCAGCCGGCATCGGGCAGTGGATCGAGGTAGGACCACAGCGCGTTGTGGGCCGTGCGGCCGTTCACCGTGACCGACCAGTAACTGGCGTCTCCCTTGAACGGGCAGTGCGTGCGGTGGTCGGTGGGGGTGAGCAGGTCGTCACGAACGTCGCTGCGGGGCAGGTAGAGCTGCGCGAGCAGGTTGCTCTCGTGCAGCAGCATGCCGCTGGTGGTGTCCAGCACCGTCGCGCCGCCGTAGACCGCCCGCACCCGCCGGGGGAAGGGTTCGAACAGCAGCCGGTGTGCGGGGCCCTCGATGCGGTAGTTCACGGTGTCGCGTGGGCGGGAGGACAGCGGGCCGTCGCGGAGTGTCAGTGCCATGCCGTCCAGTCTGATACGTCAGGGCTGAGAGTCACAGTTCGAGAACGACGGAGCGGGAGCGGAAACGTATCTCTGGTCGCACCTCGATGCACTGGGTAGAGGGCACGTTGGTAACGGGGGAGGGTGAGAGCGGTGAGCAACTCCATCGAGGTCCGTTCGGCCGCTGGTCAGCACGATCCGATCACCGGACGCGGGCTGGCCATGCTCCGTGCGGTTGCCGATGGTCGCGCTGAGCTTGCCTGCAGTTGCGAGCCCGACCTGTTCATCGACGGCCTGGGCTGCTGCGACCAGTACACCGCGCATCGCCTGGCCCGGGCCGGCCTGATTCGTCCGGCGATTCCGGGCGTTATCGGGCAGCGGGTGCACGCGGAACTCACCGTCGCGGGACGAGCGGTCCTTTCGTAGCTGAGGAGCATTTCGCGGCTCAACCGTTGGGCGCGCCGGGCCAGCCATCTACCGACGTATCGTCATTCGGTGTGTGCGCGGTGTAATGTCAAGGCGTGTGAGCGCATCCCACCCGCACCAGTCGAAGCTCTTGCCTGAGGTCGAGGCTTTGACGGCCGCCATTATGGCGGATGCTCCGCTAGCGGAGATTATCTCCATCACGGACCGGCTCAGGGTTGCCATGGATCGCTGGGACGAGATTCCCGCGCCCGCGATCGCAGAGCTCCGCTCGGCGATCGACCTGATGTATGGGGGCCGGGCCTGCGCCACGATCAACGCCCTGCTCGCGGCCCGCTCCGAACTCAGCACGCCACCGCGCTGATCCGGCACCGGGCGCGCTAGCCCACCCGGGGCGGGCGCCGCTCACGAACCGTCCCGCTGGAGTGCCTGCACGCTGCGGCGGGACGCGCCATGCTGGGGCCTGTGGATGACCACGGGCTCGGCAGTTCGTTGCGGGCCGCGGTGCGTGGTGAGGTGCGAACCGACGCCGGGACCCGCGCGCTGTACGCCACCGATGCATCGAACTACCGGGTGCCACCCCGTGCAGTGGTGTTGCCCCGCTGCGTCGACGATGTGTCCGCCGTCGTCGCCTTCTGCCGCGAGCAGGGCGTGCCGCTCACCGCTCGAGGCGCCGGCACGTCGATAGCGGGTAACGCCATCGGTCCCGGCGTGATACTCGACTTCTCCCGCCACCTCGACGCGGTGCTCGAACTCGACCCGTCGGCCCGGCTGGCCCGGGTGCAGCCGGGCGTGGTGCTCGACGTGCTGCAGGCCGCCGCCGCCCCGCACGGCCTGCGCTTCGGCCCGGACCCGTCCTCCCACAGCCGGTGCACGCTGGGCGGGATGATCGGCAACAACGCCTGCGGGCCGCATTCGATCGCCTGGGGTACCACGGCGCAGAGCGTCGAGGAGCTCGTTGTGCTGCTGGCCGACGGCTCCCGGCTGGTGGCGGGGCCCGGGGGGCTGCCTGCCGAACTGGCCACGTTGGAGCGCGAGCACCGCCGGCTGATCCGTACCGCCCTGCCGGACTGGCCACGCCGCGGCTCCGGTTACGCGCTGCACCACCTGCTGCCCGAGCACGGGTCGCACCTGGCCCGCGCCCTGGTCGGCACCGAGGGCACCTGTGCGGTGCTGCTGGAGGCGACGGTGCGGCTGGTCGCCCCGCCGCCGGCGGTAGCGCTGCTGGTGCTGGGGTTTCCCGATATCCCGGCAGCGGCCGACGCCGTCCCGGGGCTGCTGCCGCACTGTCCCCTCACCGTGGAGGGCATGGACGCTGCGCTGATCGAGGCGTTGCGGGCCCGTGGACGTCCGGTGGCCCCATTGCCCGAGGGTGCGGCCTGGCTGCTCGTCGAGTTCGGCGCGGACAGCACCAGCGGGGCGGTGGCGGCTGCGCAGGCGGCGGCTGATGAAGGGCGTCCGCACGTGGTGGTGGCCGATCCGGCGCACCGGGCGGCGCTGTGGCGGATCCGTGAGGCGGGCGCGGGTCTGGTGACCCGGCTGGCCGATGGTTCGCAGGCGTGGCCGGGCTGGGAGGACGCCACGGTGCCGCCCGACCGGCTCGGCGACTACCTGCGCGGCTTCGCGGACCTGCTCGCCGAGCATCGCCGGCAGGGTTCGGTCTACGGGCACTTCGGTGAGGGTTGCGTCCACGTGCGGATCGACGCCGACCTGCTCACCTCGGCCGGCCGTCGGGACTTCCGGCGGTTCCTGGAGCAGGCCGCAGACCTGGTGGTGAGCCACGGCGGTTCGCTGTCCGGGGAACACGGCGACGGGCGGGCCCGCAGCGAGTTGCTGGACCGGATGTACCCGCGCGAGGTGCTCGACCTGTTCGCGCGGTTCAAGGAGATCTTCGATCCGCACCGGCTGCTCAACCCCGGGGTGCTGGTGGATCCCCGGCCGCTGGACGCCGACCTGCGTCCCGGCCGGGAGCGCCAGCTGCCGGTGAGCCTCGCCTTGGCCCACGACGGGGGCAGCCTGGCGGCGGCCACCCGGCGCTGTGTCGGTGTCGGTGCCTGCCGGCAGCTGGCCGGGCCCGGCGTGATGTGTCCCAGTTTTCAGGTCACCCGTGACGAGAAACACTCCACCCGCGGCCGGGCGCACCTGCTGGCCGAGATGCTGGCTGGCGACCTGGTGACCGGCGGTTGGCAGTCGTCAGAGCTGCACGAGGCGTTGGACCTGTGCCTGGCCTGCAAGGCGTGTGCCTCGGACTGCCCGGTCAACGTGGACATGGCCAGCTACAAGGCGGAATTCCTGCACCAGCGCTACCGGCACCGGTTGCGTCCGCGGTGGCACTATGCCTTGGGCGGGCTGCCGCTGGCAGCCCGGGTAGCCGGGCTGGCACCGACGGTGGCCAACCGGGCGGCGCCGTTGCTCGCCAGGCTGGGCGGGGTGTCCACGGCTCGCCCGCTGCCTCGGTTCGTCGCTTACCGGCCACCGGAACTGCCGCCCGGGCCGGCACCGCGCGGTGTGGTGCTGCTGTGGCCGGACACCTTCACCCGATCGTTTGAACCCCACGTGGTGCATGCCGCGGCCCGGGTGCTCACCGCGGCAGGCTTCGCCGTCCGGTTGCCACGCGGCACCCTGTGCTGCGGCCTGACCTGGATCGCCACCGGGCAGCTCAGCATCGCTCACCTGGTGCTGCGCCGGACCCTGCGACTGCTCCGGTCCGCGATCGCCGCCCGGGTTCCGGTGGTCGGCCTCGAGCCCAGCTGTGTGGCCACGCTGCGCTCCGACCTGACCGAGCTGCTCCCGGACGATCCGGCGGCGACCGCGCTTGCTCGGTTGGTTCGCACACTCGCCGAGGTGCTGCGCGACCGGGCGCCGAGCTGGCGCCCTCCTGGACGCAACCGGGATGCGCTGCAACAAGTGCACTGCCACCAGCATGCGGTGCTCGGCCACGACGCTGACGACGCACTGCTGCGCGCGGCCGGCGTCCGGGTCCGGCGGGCCTCCGGGTGCTGCGGGCTGGCCGGCAGTTTCGGCTACCAGCGCGGCCACGAGGAGATCTCCAGCGCGCTGGCCGAACGCTCGTTGGCCCCCATGGTCCGAGCGTGCCCCGACGCGCTGGTGCTGGCCGACGGGTTCAGCTGCCGCCTGCAGATCAGCCAGACGACTGGCCGGCGCGCGTTGCACCTGGCCGAGTTGCTCGACGGACAGCGCTGACCGAGCGCCGAACGGTGAGGTTGCACTGTTTGCCAACGGTTCACCCGCCGTAATCACCCAGTGGGAGGCTGCGCTGCCGGTAAGCGGTCGATAGCGTGCGGCGAGCGGTTGAGAGCCGAGTACGTCGGAACGAAGTCCAGGAGGGGCGAATGAGCCGTCTGTCGAGTACCTACCACCTCGGTCCGGAGACCGGCGCGGAACTCAGCAGTCCGTCGGTGCCTATGCAGCGTGGACAGGACCCGCATCGCGTCACCGCCGAGCAGGTGGACCGGGCTCGCCTGGCGGTCGCTCGGTCGGCCACGGACGCCGAGGACTGTCGGGTGCTGCTGGAAATGTTGGGGTTGATCGCCGGCGAGGATGGCATCCCGCCGGTGCGGCGGTGACCTCGGGCCGGCGATAGGACGCGCCGGGG
>JBOHGH010000154.1:0-9858 GCA_050699975.1 Pseudonocardiaceae bacterium
GAACCAACACGGACCCAGCAGGGCACCGTCACACCGCCCGACCGGAGCCCCCCGAGACCAGCCCAAACCACGACATGCCTCGTCGGGCTGGGGTGAAACCCCGGTAGTTGGTATGCCTTCAAGTACCGCCAACCCCCGTCGAACGGGTCTCCAACAGCTACCAACCTCAGGTGGTTCACGGCATTGATCGACGCACTGCTGGTGCTCTCCTTCGGGGGACCCGAAGGGCCCGACGAGGTGCGCCCGTTCCTGGAAAATGTCACTCGCGGGCGAGGCGTACCGCCGCAGCGACTGGATGAGGTGGCGCAGCACTACCTGCACTTCGGCGGTGTGTCGCCGATCAACCGGTGCAACCGCACCCTGATCACCGCGATCGAGCAGGCGCTCAGCACCGCCGGGCTTGATCTGCCGGTGTACTTCGGCAACCGCAGCTGGCACCCGCTGGTAGAGGACACCGTCGCCGAGATGGCCGCCGACGGGGTGCGCCGGGCGCTGGTGTTCGCCACCTCGGCGTGGGGCGGGTACTCAGGTTGCCGGCAGTATCACGAGGACATCGCCCGGGCCCGGGACGCCGTCGGTCCTGGCGCCCCCGATCTGGTCAAGCTACGGCAGTTCTTCGACCATCCGCTGTATGTGGCGGTGTGTGCCGACGCCCTGCGCACGGCCCGCGAGCCGGTCGACCCCGCCGCCCGGGTGGTGTTCACGGCGCACTCCGTGCCACTCGCCGCGGACGCCGCCGCAGGGCTTCCCGAACACGGCGGCCACCGCTACTCCCGGCAGGTCACCGAGACCGCCCGGCTGGTCGCCAGGGCGGCCGGGGTGCACGACTACGACGTGGTCTGGCAGTCCCGCTCCGGGCCCGCTGGAGTGCCCTGGCTGGAGCCGGACGTCACGGACCACCTCGACGCGCTGCACGCCAACGGGGTGCCCGGCGTCGTGGTGGCGCCGATCGGTTTCGTCTCGGACCACCTCGAGGTGCTGTGGGACCTCGACCACGAGGCTCGGCGGCGAGCCGCGACGTTAGGGATGCACTTCGCAAGAACCACCACCGCAGGCACCGACCCGCGCTTCGCCGAGATGATTGTCGAGCTCATCGCCGAGCAGCTGCACGCGGCACCCTCCCGCCGCTGTTCGCAGGTCCCGGCGGCCGGTCAGGGCATCAACGGGGAACCCTGCGCACCGCAGTGTTGTCCACCGTTGCGTAACCGATCAGCGGTAACCGATCAGCCGTAACCGATCAGCGCCGTCCGGCCCGCGGAGTCAGAGCCCGCACCGCCTCAGCGACCGCCGAGCGCCGCGCCTCCCGCACCGCGGTAGACAGCGGTCGCAGCGCCGCTGAACGAGCGGCCGCCACCTTGGCGGACAGCGCACCACCAAGGTTGTCGGTCTCCGCAGCGCCGAGGATGGCCTCCACCTCGTCGGCCTGCTCGAGCACCCGCAGGGCACGCCCGGGTGTGCCGTCGGGCCACGGCGGCCGGATCCGGCGCTCCAGGGCTTCGGCGATCTCGGCGCGAACCCCCGGGCGGTGCCGGGCGACGTCGAGCTCGACCAACGTCGTGGCAGCCTGGCGTACCGCACCACGCAGGCCGTGCTCGGCGTCGGACAGCGCGGGCTCCGGGGCTGGGGGTAGCGGGCCGACAGCGAACACCGTCCAGCGCAAGACACCATCGGCGACCGCAGTGGGCACCACGGCCAGTTCCGCGCCGGCGAGCACGGCGACTTCGCCACTGTCCAGCGCCGCCGCTGCCAGGGGTCGTCCGGGCGGCAGTCCTCGCACATCACCGGGCACCGGCAACAACAGCCGGCCACCGCCAGCGCCGGCCCGCCGGGCGGCGGCCAGCAGGCCGACCACAGAGGCCGGGGCGTCGCCGGGGCCCGGCAGTTCGAGCTGCCCTGCGGTGACCTCATCGGCGGCCACCACCTCATGCAGACCTGCCCAGGTGTGCAGGCCGTCGATCACAGCGTCAGGGGCGGCGGAGCCGTGTAGCCAGGCCGAGGCCCACACGGTCAAAGTCGCACTGGGGCATGGCACGGGGTAGGAGAGTAGAACTCGAACTCCCGACGCGCACGCGCGGCGTGGCTGCGCCGCGGAATTCAGCCATCCGGCTACCGTCGCGCCATGCCCCCGGACGAGCTGCAGCGGCCACACCGGCGGCGGGAGATCCCGCAGCTACTGGCCGAGGCCGGCCTGGTGGTGGAGGAAACCGCCACCGGGTTCTGCGGCGCGGTGTTGCGGTGCGAGCGCGATACGGTGCTGCTGGAGGACGGCCGGGGTCGGGTTCGGACGTTCCCGCTGCGGCGCGCGGCATTCCTGATCGACGGCGATCCAGTCACCCTGGTCCGTCCGGTGCGGCCGGCCACTGCTGCCGCAGCCCGGTCGGCGTCCGGGTCGGTCCGGGTGGTCGGTCTGCGGGCCCGGACGGCGCAAGCCAGCCGGATTTGGGTGGAGGGTCGCCATGACGCCGAGCTCGTGGAGCGGGTCTGGGGCCACGATTTGCGGGTGGACGGCGTGGTCGTGGAGCCGCTCGACGGCGTGGACGGGCTGGCCGAGCGGGTCGCGGAATTCGCCCCAGCGCGACACCGGCGGCTTGGCGTGCTGGTCGATCACCTGGTCGCCGGCAGCAAGGAAACCCGGCTGGTGCAGACGGTGCGTTCGGAGCACGTGCTGGTGACCGGTCACCCCTATGTCGACATCTGGCAGGCCGTGCGGCCCGCGGCACTGGGAATCCCCGGTTGGCCGGACGTGCCACGCGGGGTGCCGTGGAAACAGGGGGTGTGCCAGGCCTTGGGCTGGGTGGACCGAAGCGGGATCGCGGATCCGGCGGCGGGCTGGTGTCGGGTGCTCGGTGCGGTGGAGGGCTTTCGCGACCTTGAACCGGCGCTGCTTGGCGCCGTGGAACAACTCATCGACTTCGTCACTGCCGGGTCCCGGTGAACCCCCGGTGACCCGGTTACGATCATGGCAGAATCCCGCTCGAAGATCTGCCACTATGGACACATGGCCGCTGTAGTGTGGCTGGTCGCCGGATTCCTGCTGATCGCTGCCGAGGTGCTGTCGGCTGACTTCGTGCTGATCATGCTCGGGGGGGCTGCACTGGTAGCCGCAGGGTTTTCGGGTTTGGGCGCGTCGATCTGGCTCGAGGTCGCCGCTTTCGCCGCCACCTCGGTGGCCTTGATCACCTTGGCCAGACCGGCGCTCAAGCGGCGGCTGCACACAGCCCGCGTGCCGACTAACGCCGAGGCCCTGGTCGGCGATAAGGCGGTCGTGATCAGCACCGTCAACGCCAACAGCGGCAAGGTCAAGCTCCGCGGGGAGCTGTGGTCCGCCCGTGCGTTCGACGAAACCGAGGTACTAGAACCCGGCCGGACCGTTACGGTGATGAACATCTCCGGTGCCACCGCTGTTGTCTTGGGAGAACCTTGATGAGTGTTGCGCTGCTCGTGACCGTCGCGGTCATCCTGCTGGCGATCGTCGTCACCGTGATCAAGGCCGTGGTAGTGATCCCGCAGGCCACTTCCGCGGTCGTCGAGCGGCTTGGCCGCTACCGCAGCACGTTCACCCCCGGGCTGAACTTCCTGGTGCCCTTCATCGACCGGATCCGGGCCCGGATCGATCTGCGTGAACGGGTGGTGTCCTTCCCGCCGCAGCCGGTGATCACCAAGGACAACCTGACGGTCTCCATCGACACCGTCGTGTACTTCCAGGTGACCAACCCGAAGGACGCGGTCTACGAGATTGCCGACTACATCGGGGCAGTCGAGCAGCTGACCACCACCACGCTGCGTAACGTCGTGGGTGGGATGAGCCTGGAGGACACTCTGACCTCTCGAGATTTCATCAACGGCCAGCTGTCGGAGGTGCTCGACGAGGCAACCGGGCGATGGGGCATCCGGGTCGGCCGGGTCGAGCTCAAGGCGATCGACCCGCCGCTGTCCATCCAGGACTCGATGGAGAAGCAGATGCGCGCCGACCGGGAGAAGCGCGCAACCATCCTCACCGCCGAGGGCCAGCGGGAGTCGGCGATCAAGACCGCGGAGGGCCAGAAACAGGCACAGATCCTCTCCGCCGAGGGATCCAAGCAGGCCACGATCCTCACTGCTGAGGCCGACCGGCAATCCCGCATCCTGCGTGCCAAGGGTGAACGGGCAGCGCGCTACCTGCAGGCGCAGGGTCAGGCCAAGGCGATCGAGAAGGTGTTCGCCGCGATCAAAGCGGGCCGGCCGACCCCCGAGCTGCTGGCCTACCAGTACCTGCAGACGCTGCCGCAGATGGCGCAGGGCGACGCGAACAAGGTCTGGATCGTGCCCAGCGACTTCGGCAAGGCCCTCGAGGGCTTCACCAAGATGCTCGGCGCGCCGGGAGACGACGGGGTGTTCCGGTTCGAACCAAGCCCGGAATACCACAGCGGCAGCCGGCCCGAGGAGGACGAGGACGTCGAGGGGTGGTTCGACACCTCCCCCGACCCGCACGTGGCCGCTGCGGTGCGGGCCGCCGAAGAGGTGGCCCGCAAAGAGGTGCCCGGTCCGGAGGTGGGGATGACCCCGTCGCTGGGCGCCGCTCCGCCGGGGCGTCCGGTTCCGCCTCCGGGACCGGCTGAGATCACCGCGCCGCAGCAGCGGGTGCCGCCTGCGGAGCAGGCCGCGACCTCATCCTCCCCGCCCGACGCCCCGGAGCCGGCGTCTGAGAAGAAGCAGGCAGAGCCGCAGCGTCAGCCTCCCAAGCAGAAAGACGCTGACGCGTCAGGCGACGCTGAAGCCGAACGGTAACTCGAGGCGGTGCCGGGTCAGCAGGTCGCTATCGGCGAGCAGGTCTCCGGTCGGGGCGTCTGCCACCACCCGGCCGCCGTCGAGCACCACGCTTCGCGGGCACAATTGCAGGGCATAGGGCAGGTCGTGGGTGACCATCAACATCGTCCGCTCCAGCTTCAGCAGCACCTCAGCGAGTTCGCGGCGGGCTACCGGGTCCAGATTCGAGGACGGCTCGTCGAGCACCAGGATCTCCGGATCGCAGGACAGCACGGTGGCCAGCGCCGCGCGTCGGCGTTGCCCACCGGACAGATGCAGCGGTGATCGTGCAGCGTGCTCGCCCATCCCGACGGCGGCCAGGGCGGCGTGCACCCGACTCTCGAGTTCGGCGCCACGCAGCCCGAAGTTGGCCGGCCCGAACGCTACGTCCTCGGCGACGGTCGGCATGAACAGCTGGTCGTCAGGGTCTTGGAACACGATCCCCACCCGGCGGCGGATCTCCCGCAGGTGCGCCCTGATCACCGGTAGCTCGCCCACCTGAACGGAGCCGGTAGCCGGCTGGAGAACGCCGTTGAGGTGCAGGACGAGGGTGGTCTTACCGGCGCCGTTGGGGCCCAGTAGCGCGACGCGCTCGCCGGGCGCCACGGTGAGGTTGATTCCCTCCAGTGCACGGCGGCCGTCGGGGTAGGCAAAGCTCAGCGCGGTCACCTGCAGCGACGGTGGGGTCACCCACCCCACCAGGCCCCGGATACGAGCAAGACCGCCACCGCCACCGGGGCCAGCCCGAGCAGCCATTCTCGGCGACCGGTGGGTCGCTCGTGCAGCATCGGCATCGTCCCGTTCCACCCTCGCGACAGCATGGCCAGGTGTACCCGTTCGCCGCGCTCGTAGGAGCGCAGGAACAGGCTGCCTACCCCGCGGGCGGTGGCGCCTGCCTGCCACAGCAGCCGCGGGTCGTGTCCCCGGGAGATCCGGGCGATCCGCATCCGGCGGGCCTCCCCGACGATCACCTCGAAGTACCGCAGCATGAGGGTGGCGATTGTGGTGATGGTGTTGGGTACCCGCAGGCGTTGCAGTCCGATCAGCAGGTCGCGCGGCGAGGTCGTCGCAGCCAGGGTCAGCGAGGTGAGCACCCCGAGGGTGCCCTTGATCACGATGTTCCAGCCGGCCAGCAGACCGGCCACTGACAGCGACACCCCCGCGACGTGCACCCGCTGCCCGCCCTCGGCGAACGGCAGCAGCACGGCGAGCACGATGAACGGTGCCTCGATCAGGGCCCGGCGCGCGATCCAACCCGGCGGGATCGCCGCCACCACCCACACCCCGACCAGCACCAGGAGGTACCCACCGAATGCCCAGAACACCTCCCGCGGCGTGGCGACCACACAACACACGAACAGGAATGCGGCGAGCACCTTCACCTGGGGCTGCAACCGGTGCGCTGGCGAGCTGCCCGGCAGGTACAGGGGGTGCGTGTGGCCGGCTCCCACGGGAGGTCAGGTCTGGTCAGTGGAGCGCGGGTGGCGGGGACGCACCAGCCAGAACAGGCCACCGGCGAGGACCAGTGTCACCAGTACCCCGATCACGCCGGCCACGCCGACCGTGCCGTCCTTGCCACCCAGGGTGTAGTCAGCCAGCGGGCTACCGGCCAAGTCGTGGTCTCGGGCGTTCTGTGCGATGCACTCGCCGGACAACTGCTCGGTGCCGTCCACCTCGGTGACCTGGCACCCTTGAAGGGTCGCCGAGTCGAGACCGTCCGGGTTGCTCGAGGCCAGATAGGACAGCAGCCCGGCGATCAGCAGTGCAACGACACCGAAGGCGACGAAGAACCGGATCGGGATGCTGTGCCGCGGCGGCGTGCTCGTCATGACGGGCTCCCACTGGTCGTCGTGGATGCCTGCGGGGCCGCTGATCTCCGCAACAGGTACACCAGGTCTGGGCGGGCGGAGGCGACAGCGCCGACCGTGAGAGCGGTGATCACGCCCTCACCGATGCCGATCAGGACGTGGAGTGCGATCATGGTCGCTGCGACGGTGCCCAGAGAGGCACCTCCTGCCCCGCCGATCGCGTACTCGACGACGAACGCCAACGACGCCACCACGGTGTTGACGAACGCGGAGACGAACGCGACGGTGACCAGGCCTCCCCGGCTCCTGATCGCCAGCCTGCGCAAGGCGACGGCGACCAGGAAACCAACCGCAGTGCCGACCAGGGCCATGTTCGTGATGTTGGTCCCCAGCGCGGTGAGGCCGCCGTCGGCGAACAGCAACGCCTGCACCACCAGCACGATCCCCACGCACAGGGCGCCCAGCCAGGGACCCACCAGGATGGCAGCCAGTGCACCGCCTAACAGGTGCCCGCTGACCCCCGGCAGTATCGGAAAGTTGATCATCTGCACGGCGAAGATGAAGGCCGCGACCAGGCCCGCCATCGGCGCGGTGCGGTCGTTCAGCTCGATGCCCTGGTCGGCGCGGGCGTGGAACAGCGCGTAGCCGAGTCCAACGACCGCGACGAGGCCGAACAGCGCCGAGACGGGGGCGTTGACGATGCCATCACTCATGTGCATGGCGATCGTGTCAGTAGTCATGCCCTCCTCCTCGGACGCGTGTGAGGGTCACCCATCAGAGTAACGGCATGAGCTTAGTTACTGCTAGAGCTATGCGAAAGCCGCCGGGTGGCGCTGTGCACGAGGAACGGACACACCGTGCACGAGGAACGGACACGCGGGGGGTTAGCGGTATAGCAGCGGGGGGCGGCGGTGGGTCCAGGGGGCGACGCGCTCGTAGGCCGCGCACGCGGCGAGCACCCGATCGTCGGCGTGCCGCGGTCCCACCACCTGCAGCCCGATCGGCAGGCCGGTGCTGCTCCACCCGCACGGCACGCTCGCGGCCGGCTGCTGGGTCATGTTGAAGGGGTAGGTGAAGGGCGTCCAGCTGGTCCACCGCAGCGAGTGCCATCCGATCGGCACCTCCTCACCCGCAACGAACGGTGTGATCGGCACCGTCGGGGTGAGCAGCAGGTCGTAGCGCTCATGGAAGGACCCCATGGTGGCGCCCATCGCCATTCTCGTCGCGGTAGCGGTGAGGTAATCCAGCGCAGAGCACCGCTCGCCCTGTGTCACGATCTCTCTCAGCCCGGGTTCCAGAAACTCGCGCTCGTGGGAGGTCAGGCGCGCGACAGCCTTGGCCAACGCGGTGAACCAGAGCACGTGGAATTCATGCACGGACTCGACGAGACCCGGATCGGCGATCTCGACCTCCGCACCAAGGTCCCGGAACACATAAGCGGCGGTCTGCACTGCGTCAGCCACGTCCGGATCGACGTCGACGTAGCCCAACGTCGGGCTCAGCGCGATCCGCAGCCCCAGCACACCGCCGTCCAGCGCACCGGAGTAAGCGCGGGTGATCGGTGGCAGCGCAGCGCAGTCCCGGGCGTCTGGCCCGGAGACCACATCGAGCAGCAAGGCGGTGTCGGCCACAGTGCGGGCCATCGGCCCGGCATATCCCAGGGTTCCCGAGGGGCTGGCCGGCCAGTGCGGCACGCGACCATAGGTCGGCTTGATCGCCACCGTCCCGGTGAAGGACGCGGGGATGCGCACCGAACCGCCCCCGTCGGTACCCATCGCCAGCGGCCCCATTCCCAGCGCCACCGCGACGGCGCTGCCGCCGCTGGACCCGCCAGGTGTCCGGCTGGTGTCCCAGGGGTTGACCGTGACGCCGCTGAGTGCGCTGTCGGTGACGCCCTTCCAGGCCAGCTCTGAGGTCGTCGTCTTGCCCAGCAGCACCGCGCCGTGCTCGCGCAGCCGGGCGACCGCCGGCCCGTCGACCGGCCATTCCTGGTCGGGAGAGATCACCTTCGAACCGCGCAGGGTGGGCCACCCCTGGGTGAGATACATGTCGGTGATCGACGTCGGCACGCCATCGACCAGGCCCTGCGGCTGCCCCTGCTGCCAACGCTGCTCCGAGGCCTTGGCCGCCTCCAGCGCGCGGTCGGCGTCCACCAAGCAGAATGCCCGCACCTGCCGGTCGAGCTGACCGATGCGGTCCAGCACGTCCTGGGTAGCTTCGACCGGCGACAGCTCGCCCCCACGGAAGGCAGCCATGAGCTCGGTAGCGGTGAGGTCGGCAGGCGTGCTCACGGTGTGTTTCCTGTCCTGGCGGCGCTACTGCCGGTGTAGTCGGCCTACCCGCGAGATGTGTCCGCCACGTTGTGAAGCCGGAGTATCCCAGAGCGCGGAGCCGCCAGGTAGACGCAGGGCAGCGCCCTGATCGCCAAGCGCGACGATCGATCGATGCCTGGATGATGCTTCCCCCATATGGTGGCTACTGCATTTAATTTGCGCACGCGGTCGGGTGGCTCGTGCTGCGCCGGCTGGCCTTCGTGGCGCCCGTGCTGGTGGTGGTCGCGGTGGGAATCTTCCTACTGGGTACGGCGTCGCCGTTCGACCCGATCTACCAGTACTACGGGGTGGACGTCTTCACCGCCACCGCCGAGGACATCGCCCGGGTGCGCGCCCAGCTCGGGCTGGATGACGGGGTGTTCGTCCAGCTATGGCGCTGGCTGACCGGGCTCTTCTCCGGGGAGCTGGGTACCTCCCGGGCGTTTCGCCAGCCAGTAGCCGATGTGATCGCACAGCGGTTGCCCTGGACGCTGCTGCTGGTCTCGGTCGGCCTGGTCATCATGATCGTGATCGCGCTGGTGCTCGGCGTGTCGCAGACACCGTGGCTGATCCTGCACCTGCGGGCCTCCTTGCTGACCGCGCTGGCTGAGGATCACGTCGCCGGTGCCCGAGCCCGCGGGCTGCCGGAGTGGCGGGTCGTGCTGCGCACGCGCTGCCCACCGCGCTGCTGCCGTTCGTCACACTGCTCGGAGCCCGGGTGCCCGAGCTGGTCACCGGGGCTGTGCTGGTGGAGGAGATCTTCTCCTGGCCCGGTGTGGCCGAGGCGGTGGTCACCGCTGCACTGGCGGTCGACTTCCCGATGCTGGCCGCGCTGGGCGTGCTGTCCACCGCCGCGGTGCTGCTCGGATCCCTGCTGGCCGATGTCGCCGTGGTGCTGGCCGACCCGAGGGTGGCC
The DNA here is from genome assembly GCA_050699975.1 of Pseudonocardiaceae bacterium. Lineage (GTDB taxonomy): Bacteria > Actinomycetota > Actinomycetes > Mycobacteriales > Pseudonocardiaceae. Next base: position 9,822 of record JBOHGH010000154.1, read on the forward strand.
GCTGATGGCTAGCACCGAGCTGGCCGCACCGTCGCTG
>JBOHGH010000155.1:0-9790 GCA_050699975.1 Pseudonocardiaceae bacterium
CTACGCGACCATCACGGACAGTCACGCAGCCAACGAAACCATCACCCCCTCGTCAACCCGCCACGCCGGGTCCACACGATTCCACACGAACTTGATCACCAAACCCACTTGATACAGCGAGGAACCCCTGAGTACCCTGCCACGGCTGCATCCGGGCCCGCGTCGCGTGCAGTTCTTTCACCAACCGCGCCGACTGGGTCTGCGCCGCAAGCCCGGCCGCGTCGCCGACCACCCGCGCCGCCTCGTCGATCTCACCGGATTGCAGATGAGCATTCCCCAGATGAAGAGTGCAGACCGCGTAACCGTCCACAAAAGACTTGTCATACAACGCCAACCCGGCGCTAGCGCTCGCAGCGGCATCCTGCGGTCTTCCCAGCCGCAACAGGCACTCACTCTCGTGACTGGTGAGATATCCCTCGTTGTAAAAATACAATGGCGATTCGGGAGAAAACTGCCCAGCTGACGCCAAGCTGTCCCGGGCCTTCTCAAGCTCGACCATGCACTCCTTATACTGACCATCGAATGCATAGGCCGTGGCCGCCCGTTGCGCCGCGCCCACGCGCATAAGTGGATCCTGAGTTTTGCTCACCAGACCCTGCGCGGCGGCAGCCAGATCGAGCCCGGCCGGGGCCTGACCCTGCCACGAGGCGGTGTAGCTCCATTCACATAGCGCATAGATACTGAGTTCAACGCTGCCTGCATCATGTGCTGCGGTGCGGGCCTGTTCATGGTAGTCCTTCGCACTATCAGCGTCATTGAGCTCGAAGAAATAGTACCCGATCGAAGTGGACATATCACTGTAGATCGAAAGAAGGCGTGATCGAAGATTGGTTGGACATTCCTCTAGGAGATCACGGATTAGATTGCTCTGCCCGAGAACGGTAGGCAACACCGCGCACGACCCCAACGCATCCTCTTGCCGCTGACAATGCCGGAACATGGCGTCGATGTGGTCGATGACCCGCTCGTCTACTCGGTTCGGCGAGACGACCGCTCTGGCCAGGCGTTCCTGCTCCTCAGTGTCCAGATCACGCGCGGTCGGCGAGGCAACGACGGTACCGACCGCCCACCCCAGTAGCTGGAGTAGTTCTCGACGGTTCATCGCACCCACCAATCCACACAGCAAACTCACCAGTTGCTCGGCTACCTGGTCTCCTTCGCCGACCGCCACCTCCCGTGCGTCAGCCTCGTGCAGCAATATGGGAGCCGCGGTCGCGCGCAGCGATTCCGCCTTTGCCCGGGCCTGCGCAAGCTGCGCTTCCTGAGCCCGTATCTCATGGTCCTGCTTGACCGCTGCCCAGGCGTGAAACCGGCGAGCAACACACCATCGGCACCGCAGCGGTCATCGGCGACCGTCCAGAACCGCTCATCGGCGCGGGAACGGCCGGTCTCGATGTGCGCCACCGTGGACCGATCGCGGAACGTGACCTTGGCCAGCTGCCCCTGAGTCAATCCCGCCGACTGCCGAAACGCCGCCAGCTGCGCACCCAACACCCGGCGCATCTCGACCAGCTCTTCCGGCTCACGCCCCATCGTCCGCCGCTCCTCATCGTGCTGAAGCCCTCAGCGTAACCGTGGCCACCAGGTGGCCACGGTGTGTGATCACTAACCCACTGACCATCCCACCGCCTTGAGTTCCTGCCCAAGGTCCCAGGGCGGGGCATGAGCGCAGACCCCGACAGCTCCCCTGCCCTGGGGCCACCCAACGCACAGACGAGCACGAACGAGGTGCGGGCGTGGCGAGCGAGGCAGGCCACAGTGAGGTTCGGCCATGATCCGCGAGGACCGGGAGTTGCTGGCTGAGTTGGCCCGAGTGAACCGTGACCTGGCGCCCTTGGCCATGCGGATCATGGAAGGCTCTGCCGGTGCCGCCGAGCAGCAGCACTACGGGCGGCGGTTGCTCGCTGCTGGGCAATGGCTGTGCCGCCGGGCCGATGAGAACAGCCAGTTCGTCGTCGCAGGAGAGGTGATCGTCGAGGAGCCGCTTGCTCTTCCCGCGAACACGGTCGAGTCCTACCGGGCACCGTGAATGTCCATGAGGTGCGATGGTGGTTGCTCCGGGAGCGATTGAGGATGGTGGCTCACGAGGCGCAGCGGCGGGTGTCTGCCGGGCGATCCCCCGATAGCAATGCCGAGATGCTCCTGCGGTTGGCCAGCTTGGCATTGACGTTACTCGAACGGCATACGACGGACGTTCAGGGCCGGTGCCTGGTGCCCGGATGTTCGAGACGGCGAGGGGTACCGTGCCGGAAATCGCGCACTTGCCAAATCTTTGTCACCGTGCAGTTCTGGATGGAACAGCCGCTCAGAATCGTGCAGCAAGCGGAGACAGACCAGCGCTGACGTCGGTCCTGGAATCAGAGTTACTCGTCGTCGTTCAGCGCCCAGATCCGCGCGGTGTTATCGGCGCTGGCGGTGGCCAGCCAGCGCCCGTCTGGACTGAACGCCACGCCCCCCACTACGTCATCGTGGGTGTTGTGGTGAAGTCGAGCGTGGTCATCCCCGCCCCTCCGAACCGGTCATCCCGCGCACCACGCGCGAGTCGTCGCCCGAATCTTACGGAGGCCGGTCATCACCAGACGACGGTGACGGTGTGATCGGCCTCGGCGTAGCCGTGCAGCAGGCGGTCCTTTGGACAGCAGCGGAACGTCCAGAAGTCGCGAGGTCGCGTAGAGGAAACGGCCGGCACGGTCGCCGTGGAAGTCGGCGAGCTCGGCAGCCATGACCGCGATCCCCGGGGTCAGTTCAGCCACACTGATGCCGTCGGTGGTGAGCACCTTGCGTATCCAGGTCGCGGCGCGCCGGTCCAGCGCAACGCGCTCCTTGCCGACGAGCATGGCGACTTCCCAGCAGCTGATCGGGCTGACGAGGACACAGCTCGCGGCGGTGATCCGCTCCCAGGCTGGTATGAAGATCCGGTCCGACCGGGCCTGGTCTGGCTGGGCCTGCCACCAGAGCAGCGCGTGCGTGTCCACGAGGACGCGCTCAGCGCTCGGCATGCCATGTTTCCCCGGTGGACAAATAGGCCTCGGCGTCCTCGGCGAGGAGGGTGACCGGGCCGAAGGTGGTGGCCTGCACCACCACCTCGGCCATATGACCATTGGCCATGGTCTTGGTAAGCGCCCCTACTCCCATTCGATGGTGCCGGGGGGCTTGCTCGTCACGTCGAGCACCACGCGGTTGATCTCGGGCACCTCGTTGGTGATCCGGCCGGAGATGCGGGCCAGCACGTCATAGGGCACCCGGGACCAGTCCGCGGTCATCGCGTCCTCACTGGACACCGGGCGAAGCACCACCGGATGCCCGTAGGTCCGCCCATCGCCCTGCACGCCCACGCTGCGCACCTGCGCCAGCAGTACCACCGGGCACTGCCAGATGTCGCGATCCATCCCGGCTGCGGTGAGTTCCTCCCGGGCGATCGCGTCCGCCGCGCGCAGCGTCTTCAGACGATCGGCGGTGACCTCGCCGATAATCCGGATCGCCAGACCTGGGCCCGGGAACGGCTGGCGGTGCACGATCGTTTCCGGCAGCCCGAGTTCCAGCCCCACCCGGCGCACCTCGTCCTTGAACAGCGCCCGCAGCGGCTCGACCAGTTCGAATTTCAGGTCCTCGGGCAGCCCGCCGACGTTGTGGTGGCTCTTGATGTTCGCGGTGCCCGAGCCACCGCCGGACTCCACCACATCCGGGTACAGGGTCCCCTGGACAAGGAAGCGGATCTCCCAGCCATGCTGGCCCGCTTCGGCGGCGATGTCCCGAGCCGCGGCCTCGAACACCCGGATGAACTCCCGCCCGATGATCTTGCGCTTCTGCTCTGGATCGACCACCCCGGCCAATGCGTCGAGGAACCGCTCCCGGGCGTCGACGGTGACCAGCCGGACACCCGTCGCAGCCACATAGTCCCGTTCCACCTGGACGCTCTCCCCGGCCCGCAGCAGGCCATGGTCAACGAACACACAGGTCAGGTCATCCCCGACGGCTCGATGCACCAGCGCGGCGGCGACCGCGGAGTCCACCCCACCGGACAGGCCGCAGATCAACTTGCCGCCCTGGGTCTGAACCCTGATCGCGGCCACCGTCTCGTCGATGACGTTGGCGGTAGTCCAGCTCGGCCGGATACCGGCCACCTCGTGCAGGAACCGGCGCAGCACCTCCTGACCATGTGGGGAGTGCTTCACCTCCGGGTGGTACTGCACCCCGGCCAGCCGTCGGTCGGTGTTCTCGAACGCCGCTACCGGGGCACCCGCCGACCGCGCGGTGATCGCGAACCCCGCCGGCGCGGCGGTGACGGCGTCGCCGTGGCTCATCCACACGGGACCGCGCTGGGGCAGCTCGCGATGCAGCACGCCACCGCCGTCGAGCACGTGCAGATCGGTGCGCCCGTACTCCCGGGTGCCGGTTTGTTGCACGGCACCGCCCAGCGCGTCGGCCATCGCCTGGAAGCCGTAGCAGATGCCCAGCACCGGCACCCCGGCCTCGAACAGCGCGGGGTCGACGCGGGGGGCACCTTGGGCGTACACACTGGCCGGGCCACCGGAAAGCACGATCGCCGCGGGCTTGCTCGCCAGGATCTCCGCGACCGGTGTGGTGTGTGGCACGACCTCGGAGTACACCTGCGCCTCGCGGACCCGACGAGCGATCAGCTGCGCGTACTGCGCACCGAAGTCGACGACCAGCACCGTCATGAGGGCACGCTACGCGTGCCCTGTGAGTGGCAAGGCGGGACATGACCGCGTTCTGGATGCAGACTGCGCCAAACAGGCCACGAATAACCACAGTCTGCATCCAGAACGCGGGTAAAGGAGGGGTCAGGGGCGGATGGTGAGGCCTACTTTTTGGAACTCTTTCAGCTCTGAGTAGCCGGTTTTGGCCATGGCGCGGCGCAGTGCGCCGAACAGGTTCACCTCGCCGCTGGGGTCACAGGACGGGCCGAACAGCAGCGTGTCGATGCCGATCGAACCTTCGGGCACATCGATGACGTGGCTGCGCGGTAGCGACGGGTGCGCCGCGGCGGCGGTCCAGTACAAACCGTTGCCGGGAGCCTCGGCGGCGGCGGCCAGCGGTTCGCCGAGCATCACCGCGTCCGCCCCGCAGGCGATCGCCTTGGCCATGTCACCGCTGGTGCGCATCCCGCCGTCGGCGATCACGTGCACGTACCGTCCACCGGTCTCGTCCAGGTAGTCGCGCCGGGCGGCTGCTGCGTCGGCGACCGCGGTGGCCATCGGCACCCCGATGCCCAGCACGTCACTGGTCGAGGTGCTCGCACCCGCCCCATGGCCGACGATGACACCGGCGGCCCCGGTGCGCATCAGGTGCATCGCGGTGCGGTAGTCGGCCACGCCACCGGCGATCACCGGGACATCCATCGACGCGATGAACTCCACGAGGTTGAGCGGCTCAGCAGCGCTGGAGACATGCTCGGCCGAGACGATGGTGCCCTGCACAACGAGGATCTCGACACCGGCGGCGAGCAGGTCAGGAGCGAGGCCACGGGCATGCTGCGGGCTGACCCGGGCGGCCACCGTCACGCCGGACTCGGCAACCTGGCTGATCGCCTCGGTGAGCAGGTCGACCCGGATCGGGGCCGAATGCCACTGTTGCAGCAGCCGCACCGCGGCCGCCTCGTCGGTCTCGTCCATCGCGGAGGTGAGCCGGAACAGCAGCTTGTCGACATTCAGGTGGCGCGCCCACAATCCCTCGGCATTGAGCACCCCCAGCCCGCCGAGCTCACCGATCCGGATCGCCATCGCCGGTGACACGATCGCGTCCGTGGGGTGGGTGATCAGCGGGATGTCGAAGCGGTAGGCGTCGATCTGCCAGGCGGTGGACACGTCCCGGGAGGAGCGGGTGCGCCGCGAGGGCACGATCTCCACGTCGTCGAAGCCGTAGGCCCGCCGCGCGGAGCGGCCCATGCCGATCTCCACCAGGTCTCGCATCTCAGCGCACCGCGTAGTTCGGGGCCTCCACCGTCATGGTGATGTCGTGTGGATGGCTCTCCTTGATACCGGCCGCAGTGATCCGCACCAACTGCGCGCCCTGCAAGGCAGGGATCGTTGCGGCGCCGGCATAGCCCATCGCCGCTCGCAGGCCACCCACCAGATGGTGGGCCACCAGCGACAGCGGCCCGCGGAAGGGGACCCGCCCCTCGATGCCCTCGGGCACCAGCTTGTCGTCGGAGAGCAGGTCGTCGGCGAAGTAGCGGTCCCTGGAGTACGACCGTCCGGCACCGCGCGAGGCCATGGCGCCCATCGATCCCATCCCGCGATAAGTCTTGTACTGCTTGCCATCGACCAGGATCAGGTCACCCGGCGCCTCGGCGGTGCCCCCGAGCAGGCTGCCCAGCATCACGCTGCTGGCCCCCGCGACGATGGCCTTGGCGATGTCCCCGGAGAACTGGATACCGCCGTCGCCGATCACCGGAACACCCGCGGGGCGGCACGCCCGATCCGCTTCGAAGATCGCGCTGATCTGCGGCACGCCCACCCCGGCCACCACCCGGGTGGTACAGATCGAGCCGGGGCCCACCCCGACCTTGACGGCGTCCGCACCGGCGTCGACCAATGCCTGCGCCCCAGCCCGGGTTGCCACGTTGCCGCCGATGACATCGACGGTGCTGCCCACTTCGGCCTTGAGCGTGCTGATCATCTCCAGCACCCCACGGGAGTGCCCGTGAGCGGTGTCCACGACGAGCACGTCGACGCCGGCCTCGACCAGCAACGCGGCTCGCTGCTTCGCGTCCTCGCCGACCCCGATCGCGGCACCTACCAGCAGCCGTCCGTCTGGATCCTTGGTGGCCAGCGGGTACTTCTCGGTCTTCACGAAGTCCTTGACGGTGATCAAACCGCGCAGCCTGCCGTGGCCGTCGACGATCGGCAACTTCTCGATCTTGTGGCGACGCAGCAGGCCCAGCGCCGCGTCCGCAGTGACCCCCACCTGCGCCGTGATCAGCGGCGGCTTGGTCATCACGTCGGCGACCCGCTTGTCATGGTCGACCTCGAAGCGCATGTCCCGGTTGGTGATGATGCCGACCAGTACCCCGTCCGAGTCGGTGACGGGCACACCGGAGATCCGGTAGCGGGCGCACAGCGCGTCCACCTCGGCCAGGTTGTTCTCCGGCAAGCAGGTCACCGGGTCGGTCACCATGCCCGCCTCGGACCGCTTGACCAGCTCGACCTGAGCGGCCTGCTCGTCAGCCGGCAGGTTGCGGTGCAGCACCCCCATCCCGCCGTGACGGGCCATCGCGATAGCCATCCGTGCCTCGGTCACCGTGTCCATCGCTGAGGAGACCAGCGGCACCCGCAGGGTGATGTTGCGGGACAGCCTGGTCGACGTGTCGACCTCCGCAGGTACCACGTCGGATTCGGCGGGGAGCAGCAGGACATCATCGAAGGTCAGACCGAGCAGCGCGAACTTCGACGGGAACCCGGGCGCGGTGAGTTCGCTGGTCATGCGCAAGGACGACCTTCCTGGCGGTGGCTGGAGTCGGATGGAGTCGATCGGCGGCCGGGCTGGGCGGACCCACCGGTGGGGTCAAATCCATGGTATCCGTCACAGCGCCATCTGCCGGGCAGGTACGGTGCCAGCCGTGGCGCATGACTCACTTCCCCCCGACCCGTTCGCCGGTGACCCAGAGGACCCGGCGCTGGCGCTGGAAGCGTTGGATGATCCCGGGGACGCCGAAGAGGAGCCGCTGGACGACGAGGAGCGGACAGGGCTACTCGCCGACCTGAGCGATCTGGCCGTTTACCAGGCACTGCTGGCGCCTCGCGGACTACGCGGGATCGTGGTGGACTGCCCAGACTGTGCCCAGCACCACTATCACGACTGGCACTTGCTGCGAGCGAGCCTGCAGCAGCTACTCGAGGACGGCCGGATGCGCCCGCATGAGCCCGCCTACGATCCGGACCCGGCCGGTTACGTGAGCTGGGAGTATTGCAGAGGCTACGCCGACGCCGTCGTCGCTGAGAACGGCAGCTGACCCGAATAAGCCGCCTGCGGCTGGACCGGCTGGACGCGATCCGCGGGCATGCCCGAGGGAGGCCTGGGCGGTGAATTCGGCGGGGCCGGCGGGGTGAAGTCCGATGGCGACGAACGGATGGGCTTCGCATTCGGTGGTTTGGGTTGCTCGCCTGGCTCCGGCGGGGTCGGTTTCGGCGGGGGAGTCGGCTCCGGTGGTTTCGGTGGGACTGGGTACGGCTCCGACGACGGGCTCGGGTCCGGCGACGGGCTCGGGGTCAGCTCCGACGACGGATTCGGGGTCGGCTCCGGCGATGTGGTGGAACCTGGCTGCGTGGACGGGTCCGTGGCCGAGGACGATGGGTCCAACGGCGCCGGCCCGGACTGTTTCGACGAGCTGGCATCCGGCGATCCGGGCGGCGCACCTTGCGCGGGCGGGCCCGCGTCCAGCCGCTGCTCAAGCTCACGGTGCTGGGTGGTGAGATCGGTTTTACCGTCGGCCTCGGCGATCGCTGGGAGCTGCTGTCGAATGCGGTCGAGCGATTCCTTGGCCCGTTCGGGCTTGTCCTCTTGCAGCGCCTTCTTGACCTGTTCGAGCTCGGTCCGGACCGAGGCCGCAGTCTCCACCGAGCGGGCGTAGTCGGAATAGAGCACCTCGGTAACGCCCCACAGGTTGTCGCCGGGCTGGGCGGACTTGGCGAGCAGGCCCACCCCGGAGAAGGCGATCACCATCACCGCCGCGGCCGCCGCCACCGGGCCGAATACGGGGTTACGTCGGCGGATCGGCCGGCGGGCTGCGCTGATCACCGCCAAGGCAGTGTCAGTGTCCACCAGCACCTGGTTGGAGTCGGCATGCACATCGCGACGCCAGGCCGCCAGGGCGCGCGTCAACTCCCCGTCAACGTCACCGACGTTGCCCGGTGTGCGACCGGCACTGCCGAGCATGTCAAGCAGTACATCGTCGGCCTGGACGGCGGCCAGATCAGCGGGCATCTCAGAGAGATCCCCGTGGGGGCGGCCGTTGGGGTGACCGGCGCGTGGATCGTCGCGACCAGACATGTCAGACCACCTCCTCGGACTGCAGTACGTTGCGCAACTTGCCCAATGCCCGGTGCTGAGCTACCCGGACCGCGCCGGGAGTCGACCCCACCGCCTCGGCGGTCTCCTCCGCGGACAGCCCCACCACGACTCGCAGGACGAGAATCTCGCGCTGCTTGTCCGGCAACATGTCCAGAAGTTTGTCCATCCGCCCTGCCAGCTCACCCTGCATCGCCCGCTGCTCCGGACCCGCGTCGGCCAGATCCGGGGAGTCGGGGATCTCCGGAACCGGTTCGGCACGATTGCGCGCCGACGACCGGTGAGCGTCGGCCACCTTGTGTGCTGCGATGCCGTACACGAAGGCAAGGAATGGCCGACCCTGATCGCGGTAACTGGGCAGGGCCGCAAACACCGCGAGACACACCTCCTGGGCTACATCATCCGCCGAAGCGAACGTCTTCTCCTGGCTGCCGACGCGCGCGCGGCAGTACCGCAACACGAGGGGACGGATCCAGCGGAGCACACTGTCGACGGCAGCTCGGTCACCGTCGACAGCAGCACCAACAAGGACGTTGAGGTCGTCCCCCACTACAGTCATCGCAGAATGCAGCCCTGCCGTTACGACGCGGGACCAGCCGGGCTGCACGCCGGCCGGCGGTGGCAATTCCGCTGTCCCGGCCATCCATCACCTTCCCGAGACCACGGCACCTCGGGCGCAACCGTAGTGGGCGACAGATCAACTGCTCCAAGCGGTGTCACTGGGCGGTATCGCCGGCCACGCACGAAGCCAACGCAGAGG
>JBOHGH010000156.1:0-9758 GCA_050699975.1 Pseudonocardiaceae bacterium
CACCAGGGCTGCCCGCGCCGCTTCGGACAGCCCTGGTGTCGAACTCGGCGACAGCAGAGCGGGTCGGTCACACCCGTATTTCGAAGCAGGTTCGCGGCGTCGCATCATCTCATCCACGCATCTCAACAGCACCGCCGAAGCGCCCCCGCCGAGCAAGTTCACCGTCCTACTCGACCATGACGCCGCCGCTGACTTCGACCAGCTCGCCCTCGACATCCGCCGATTGATCGGCCGCCGGGTCTCCAAGGGACACCTGGTACGAGCCCTCCTCGCGCTGGCCACCGCCGAGCCCGCCCTCCGCGACCAGCTGGTCAACGAACTCCGCGCCCACCCCGCAGTGTGATGACACCCTGTCACAGCGGCTACCCGGCGTCCCGTTCTTGGGCGTCTCGCTGCCGGTCAGCTGGGTTCTACCAGCGGTTCAGACGGGTCGCAGGGCAACCCCGTTGGCGTGTCGGGACAAGCGGGCGAGGCCGTCGGGGTCGCCGGTGATCACCATCGCTCCGAACAGCTCCGCAGTGGCCACCACGATGGCATCGACCGCGGAAACCGCCCGCGCCCGGCCGCGAAGCTGCGCCGCGCGACGAGCCAGTGGTTCGTCCAGCGGGTGAACCAGGGATAGCCCCACAGTGCGGTTGGCCAGCCCATCGCGTACCCGGTTGCCGGTCAGCGAGTCGACGAGCACCGCAGTAGGCACGATCGGGGGCCACAGCCCGCGCCGCCGAAGCGCAGTGATGCGAGCTGCCGTCTGCCGGTCCCGGCGACCGAGCGCCGTAATCGCCCGCGAGTCGAGGACCAGGCTCATCGCGGGCGTCGCGCGGGCGGAACGGTGGCCGCGTCGATCCAGGCATCCGCGGCCGCCAGCTCGTCAGCCGTCGGCGGCCCGCCGAGCTCCACGGCGAGCTCCGCCAGATACCGGTCCGCGTCGGCGGCCAGCTCCCGCCGGCGAAGCTCTAGCCGCACGGCGTGCCGGCTGAGCTCGGAGATCGGTAGCTCAAGTTCCTTGACCGCCTGGTGGAGATCGGCTGGCAGGTAGATCTGAACCCGTGGCATGCGCCTAGTATACGCCTACTGGTGAACCGGCATGATCGGCACGCGCCGAGAGAGTCTTGGCAGTGCCACCTTCCCACCTGCCACTATTACCTGATGGCCGACTCCGCCACGATGACCTTCCGACGGCCACTCACCACCCTGATCGGGGTGTTCTGGTTGACCGTGTGCATGACCCCAGTGGCCTTCGGCCTACCAGGGCTGCAGGTGCTGTACCTCGTGCCGTTGGGTATTGCGATCTGGCTGTTACGGGCCCGCACGGTAGTCGGCCCGCACACCGTGGTGGCACATCGCGTGCTGGGCTCGCGACGGGTCATCTGGTCTGACCTGCAGGGCCTGCGGGTGGATGAGCGATCCAGGGTTTGGGCCGTCCTGCACGGTGGCGAGGAAGTCAGGCTGCCCGCGGTGCGGGCCCGCGACCTCCCAGCGCTCGCGGCGCTGAGCCTGGGGCGGCTGCCAGACCCGCTCACCGCCACCACCGAGCAACGTGCACCCGAGGAGCAGCAGTAGCGACACGTTCAGCGTCGCGGCGACGGTCACGCCTGCGTCGTCGGCCTGCGGGATGAAGACGTCGTGGAGGAGTCGAATCGCGCCGTGCACCGATGCGTCACAAATGTGCGCGGTGACCCGTTACCGTGCTGACCATCGCCCGTATTCGTCAGCTTCTCCCTAAGGTGCTGCAACGCCCGCGCCCGGGTAGGCCCGATTGCGCCGGGCGGAATTCCGGTGGTGTGAGCCAACTCGGCGTAGGGCCTAGGGTGATCGGTGAAAAGCGCCCGCAGCAGAGTCCGCTGGCGGGCCGGCAACTCCTCGACCAGGTTCCACAGCGTCCGCGCGGCGTCGCCATCAATGGCCCGCTGCTCGGGGCCCAGCCCGGGATCGGCGACCGTGTCGGCGACCGTTTCAAGGGGGTCCGGGCTTGGCTTGGCTTGGCGCAGGATGTGCAGGCATTCGTGGCGGGCGGTGGCGGCCAGCCACCCGCCCAGACGTTCTGACCGCAACACACGGTCGGCGTTTTCGGCCAGCCGCAGCCACGTCATCTGCACAGCGTCGAGCGCGTCGGCGTCCTGCAGTCGAAACGACCGCACCGCCGCGGACACGAGCTTGCCGTACCGGCGCACTGCTTCTTCCAAGGCCGCCGGGTCGCCATCGCTCACGGCCGGCAGCAGGTCGGCGCCGCTGCCCGGGACACCAGCAGGGGTGCAGCTCCTCGTTGCGGTAGTCATCGACATCGCGGCTTCGGGCACAGCACGTGCTGGGAGTGCTGCTGCTCGGGCAGCGGCTCGGTGGACGTGCCGCGCGGTGGTCATGTCAGTCCTGGACAGCCGGCAGCAGATGCGCCACTGCGCCTCACGGGATCCTCGCCACCACACTCGTGCCCGGCCCCCACTGCGTCACATAACCGCTGCGCGCGGGGGCCGCTACCTCCTGCGCAAGCCGTGCCCTAGCCACGCCAGCAGGACCCGAGACGACCACACTGCCCGGTCCCGCACCACTCCTGCGCCCAGCGATTAACTGCAATCCAGAGCAACGCCCGTTTAGCGTCCAAAAGTCCATTTTCATGCCCCTGACAGTCGCCGATAACCATGTCGGCCGGCATGCCCTTTTCGTTACCGGACCCGGGCCAGAAATAGTGCGATCCTGCACCGTTGCCGCTATGTCCGATTAAGCCAAGGTTTGCCTAGCCTCAATGAAGAAAGGAGCGCAGACCTGATCGTCCTGGGAGCGGTCCCACGAGGCTCGCAGCGGGCGCGGTTGGCCGGGATCCGTGACGGGCGTCGGGCTGCCCGCTCACCAGCGGCACACGGGTCGGCGCCTAGCCTGGCCGACCGTGCGATCCCCCGTGCCGGGCCCCAACGGTGCCCGCCGCCGCGCGGTCGCCGTGCTCCTCGCGGCGGCGGCGCTGCTACTGGGATGCGCGGTGACGCCGAACTTCCCGGAACGGGGTGCTGGACCATTCCGCCCCAAACCGGAGATCGGCCTGCAGGCCGAGCCGAGGCCCGAGATCCCGCGGCCACCCGGGGCACCCGGTCCAGGTCCGCATGGCCGGCCATCGCCGGGGCCGCCGCAGGGCTGCACCGACCCCGACCCGCAAGTGGTCGCGACGTGCCTGGAACCAATCTCCGCGCTGGTCGTGCTGCCGGGCTCGGCGCTGGTCGGTCTGGCCGCGGAGCGGACCACGGGTCGGATCCTGCGGGTGCAGCGGGAGCGGCCGGCCCGGGAGGTGAGCTCTCTGGCGGTGGACCCGGCAGGTGATGGCGGGCTCACCGGGCTCGCACTGTCCCCCAGCTACGCCGAGGACGAGCTGATCTACGCCTATATCACCACCCCCATCGACAACCGGGTGGTCCGGATCGCCCCCGGCGACGTGCCCAAGCCGGTGCTGGTCGGCATCCCGCGCGGCCCGACCGGAAACGCAGGCGCACTGGCGATCGACTCGCACGGGATGCTCCTGGTGGCCACCGGGGACGCCGGTAACCCCGCTGCGGCCGGCGACCCGCAGTCGCTGGCCGGCAAGGTGTTACGGATTGACACCTTCGGCCGACCCGACCCGCGCAACTCCGGCGGGTCCAAGGTGCTGGTCAGCGGGTTACACGCGCCGGGCGGGCTATGCATCGACCCACTCGTCGGCGAGCTATGGATCACCGATCGGGTACCCGCGCACGACCTGCTGCACCGGGTGCAGCCGGGGCGCCCGTTGGACCTGGCCTCCTGGACCTGGCCAGCCCGCGTCGGTGCTGCGGGGTGCGTGGTCATGCTGGGCCGAATCCAGGTCGCCTTCACCAGTGGGGCGCCGATGTTCGCGGTGGGGATCGGGCCGGGCCGCACGTTCATCGGGGCGCCCCTGGAGATCCCGCTGGAGCGCTACGGCCGCGTGTCCGCGGCTGCCCTGAGCCCTGACGGGCAATCGGTGTGGCTGGGCACCGTCAACAAGACTGGCGGGACGCCGATCACCAGCGATGAGCGGGTGTTCGTGCTACCCGACCCGGTCGGACCCGGCGGCGGCCACGACTGAACTGTGGATAACTCGTGAGTGGCGATACGAGTCAGGGCTCGTATCGCCACTCACGGGGCGCACCGCGCCAACACAAGCTCACGCACCCGCGCGGCGTCGGCCTGGCCACCGGTGGCCTTCATCACCGCGCCGACGATGGCGCCAGCGGCGGCCACCTTGCCACCGCGGATCTTCTCGGCGATGTCGGGCTGGGCCGCCAGGGCCTGCTCGACGGCGGCGGTCAGCGCGGCGTCGTCGGACACCACGGTCAGGCCGCGGGCGGCGACGACATCATCGGGTTCGCCCTCGCCGGCGAGTACCCCGTCGACGACTTGGCGGGCCAGTGTGGTGGTCAGCGCACCGTCGGCGACCAGCGCGACCACCCGCGCCACCTGCTCTGGGGTGATGGCCAGCTCCGCGAGCTCCACACCGCGCGAGTTGGCCTGCTGGGACAGGTAGGACACCCACCAGGACCGCGCCTCGGCGGGCGGCGCCCCCGCGTCGACGGTGGCCGCGATGAGGTCCAGCGCACCGGCGTTGACCAGGTCACGCAACTCCAGGTCGGACAGGCCCCACTGCGCCTGCACCCGCGCCCGGCGCTGCCAGGGCAGCTCGGGAAGCGTGGCGCGCAGCCGCGCCACCCAGTCCTCGGCGGGGGCGATCGGCACCAGGTCGGGTTCGGGAAAGTACCGGTAGTCCTCCGAGGTCTCCTTACGCCGGCCAGCCGACGTGGTGCCGGTGGCCTCGTCGAAGTGCCGGGTCTCCTGCACGATCCCGCCACCGGACGCCAGCACCATGGCCTGCCTGCGCATCTCGTGGCGCACCGCGCGCTCCACCGACCGCAGCGAGTTGACGTTCTTGGTCTCGGTTCGGGTACCGAAGGTCGACGAGCCGCGCGGCATCAGCGAGACGTTGGCGTCGCAGCGCAGCGAACCCTGGTCCATCCGGACGTCCGAGACGCCCAGTGCCCGCAGCAGGTCGCGCAGCGCGGTGACGTAGCAACGGGCGATCTCTGGCGCCCGGCTGCCGGTGCCGACGATCGGCTTGGTGACGATCTCGATCAGCGGGACGCCAGCCCGGTTGTAATCCAGCAAGGAGTGGCTCGCCCCGTGAATACGACCGGTCGCACCGCCGACGTGCAGCGACTTGCCGGTATCCTCCTCCATGTGTGCGCGCTCGATGGCGACGGTGAACGTCGAGCCGTCGTCCAGCTGCACCTCCAGCGAGCCGTTGACCGCGATCGGCTCGTCGTACTGGGAGATCTGGAAGTTCTTCGGCATGTCCGGGTAGAAGTAGTTTTTGCGGTGGAACCGGCACCACGGAGCGATCGAGCAGTTCAACGCCAGCCCGATCCGGATGACCGACTCCACGGCAGCCCCGTTGAGCACCGGAAGCGATCCGGGCAGCCCCAGGCAGGTCGGGCAGACGTGGGTGTTGGGCTCGGCACCGAAGACGTTGGCGCAGCCGCAGAACATCTTCGTCGCAGTGGACAGCTCGACGTGCACCTCAAGCCCGAGCACCGGCTCAAGGTGCTCCAGCACCTCGTCGTAGTCCATCAGTGCAGCGGTCATCGGGCCGCAACCCTATCCATGCTCGGACCCGG
The DNA here is from genome assembly GCA_050699975.1 of Pseudonocardiaceae bacterium. Lineage (GTDB taxonomy): Bacteria > Actinomycetota > Actinomycetes > Mycobacteriales > Pseudonocardiaceae. The sequence goes on from JBOHGH010000156.1 coordinate 5,649, forward strand.
CAAGCGGTCCTCGGTCAGATCGGGTACCCGGTGCGCCAGCGGGCCCCCATCAGCCGCATTCCGGGCCGCCTCGTACGCGGCCGCCACCCGGTAGGCGCGGTCGTCGGCCAGCGCGGGCGCCATCACCTGCAGGCCCACCGGTAACCCGTCCTCGTCGGACAACCCGGCCGGGACGGACAGGGCGGCGTTACCCGCCAGGTTGGCCGGGATCGTGCACAGGTCCGACAGGTACATCGCCAACGGGTCGTCCACCCGCTCGCCGAGCCGGAACGCCGTGGTCGGCGTGGTCGGCGAGACCAGCACGTCCACCCGCTCGAAGGCCGCAGCGAAGTCCCGGATGATCAACGTGCGAACCTTCTGCGCCTGGCCGTAGTAGGCGTCGTAGTACCCGGCGGACAATGCGTAGGTGCCGAGCATGATGCGGCGCTTGACCTCGGGCCCGAAACCGGCCTCCCGGGTCAGCGACATGACCTCCTCGGCGCTGCGGCTGCCGTCGTCGCCGACCCGCAACCCGTAGCGCATCCCATCGAAGCGAGCCAGGTTCGACGAGCACTCGCTGGGGGCGATGAGGTAGTAGGCGGGCAGCGCATGGTCGAACGACGGGCAGGACACCTCGACGATCTGAGCGCCCAGTTCGCGCAGCCGGCTCACCGCGAGCTCAAAAGCGCGCAGCACACCGGCCTGGTAGCCCTCCCCGCGGAACTGGCTGACCACCCCGACCCGAACCCCGGTCAGGTCACCGCTGGCACCCGCGCGGGCCGCCTGCACCACCGGCGGTACCGGTGCCTTGATCGACGTGGAGTCCAGCGGGTCATGCCCGCCGATCACCTCGTGCAGCAACGCAGCGTCGAGCACGGTGCGGGCCACCGGCCCGCCCTGGTCCAGGCTGGAAGAGAATGCCACCAGGCCGTACCGCGAGACGCCGCCGTAAGTTGGTTTGACCCCGACGGTGCCGGTCACCGCGCTGGGCTGGCGGATCGAGCCGCCGGTGTCGGTACCGATCGCCATCGGCGCCTCGAAAGCGGCCACCGCCGCCGCCGACCCACCGCCGGACCCGCCCGGGACGCGGTCGAGATCCCACGGGTTTCGGGTGGGTCCGTAGGCCGAGTTCTCCGTCGAGGAACCCATCGCGAACTCGTCCATGTTGGTCTTGCCCAAGATCACCACGCCGGCCTCCCGCAGGGCGCGGGTGACTGTGGCGTCATAAGGCGGGCGCCAGCCCTGCAAGATCCGTGAGCCGCAGGTGGTCGGCATGTCGGCGGTGGTGAACACGTCCTTGAGCGCCAGCGGCACGCCGGCCAGCGGCGAGGCCGGCGGATCCCCGCGTTGCAGACGTTCGTCCACGGCGGCGGCGGCGGCGAGCGCACCGTCGGCGTCGAGGTGCAGAAAGGCGTGCAGCGCGGGGTCGACTGCGGCGATCCGGTCCAGATGCGTTCTGGTCACCTCGACCGCGGTGGTCTCCCGCGCGTGAATCCGGCCGGCCAGGTCGGCGGCGGACAGCCGGGTCAACTGCGTCACGACTCGTCCAGGATGCGCGGCACCCGGAACCGGCCGTCCTCAGCGGCATAGGCACCGGACAGCGCCTGGTGCTGAGTCAGCCCAGGGCACGGCACGTCCTCACGGAACACGTTGGTCAGCCCGACGGCGTGCGAGGTGGGCGGGATGTCCGCGGCGGCCACCTCGCTGACCCGGGCGACCGAGCTCAGGATCACCTCGAGCTGGCCGGCGAACAGGTCCAACTCCTGCTCGGTGACGGCCAACCGAGCGAGCCGGGCAAGATGCGCGACCTCGTCACGGGAGATGGTGGGCACGCAGTCTCCTGTATCACTTGTGGGGGTGCTGACCCCGCGAGTCTAGGCCGCAGCGGGCACCCCGCCCGCTGGCTGGGGGGCGCAGTCTCCGGTGCGCTCTGCCACAATCGGCGGCCGGCGAGCGCACGGGCGATTGGAGTTCCGTGCCGGAATACGGTGCCGCCCGAATGTGGGTGGAGCCCGAATGGAGAGGACCCGGATGAACAGGCACGGCGGCGGATGTCCTTTCTGATCCGGATCCAGCTCCCGGACCGACCCGGAGCGCTTGGCGCGGTAGCCACTGCGCTGGGCGGCGTGGGCTGCGACATCCTCAGCCTCGATGTCGTCGAGCGAGGATCCGGCATCGCTATCGACGACCTCGTCGTGGAGCTCCCCTCCGGCCTGCTGCCCGACGTGTTGATCACTGCCGCGGAATCGGTCGAGGGGGTCGAGGTCGACGCCGTCCGCCCCTGGGCGGGGGTCCTGGACACCCACCGCGAGCTGGAGCTGGTGGAGGAAGTCGCCGCTGATCCCGCCGGTGGCCTGCAGACCTTCACCGACGGGGTGCCTAAGATCATCCGGGCGGGGTGGGCGGTGGTGCTCACCGCCACGGAGGGGCGGCCGCGCCGGCTCACCAACTCCTTTGCCGCGCCGGAGACCCTGGCGGTGCAGCTGCCGTGGTGGCCGCTTCGCCGGGCGACGATCCTGGACGGTGAGGATGCCTGGGTCCCGCTGCCCTGGCGGGAGCTGGGCACCGAGCTGGCCGCGACCCCGCTGGGGGGGTCGGAACGAGTCCTGCTGGTAGGTCGCCCGGGCGGGCCGATGTTCCGCGCCGCCGAGGTGGCCCGCTTGGAGCACCTGGCCGGAATCGTCGCGGTCGTGCTGCGCAACAACCACTGAGCGATCACCCGGTCATCGTGGTCGCGGCGAAGGCCAGCAGCGTCACACCCGGCACCGGTTGCCAGTCACGTTCGGGCAGCCGAACGAACCCAAGCCGGGCGTAGAGCCGGTGCGCGACGCGCATCTCCTCGGCGCTGGACAGCACCACCCGGTGCGCGCCGATCTCGGTCGCCCGCTGGAGCACGGCGGTGACCAGCGCCTCCCCGACACCGCGGCGGCGCGCATCAAGGGCCACCGCCAGCATCCGGAACTCCAGCTCACCGGATCGGGACAGCTCCCCCAGCGGGCTACCCGGCGTGCACACCGTGACGGTGCCCAGCAACGTGCCATCGGGGTCCACCGCCACCAGCAGCTCGGCGTCCCTGGCTCGGCGCGCCGCGTCGGCGAGCTCGGCGGCGTAGAAACCCGCGGGATTGGCGTGTCCGTCGGCGACGTACGCCTCAAGGGTGAGCCGACCGACCTGGTCGAGCTCATCTGGCCGGGCCGGGCGCACGGTCAAGCGATCGCTCACGCCCGCGGTGATATCACAAGGCCGTTTCCTGCGGCTGCGGCGACCTTGGCCGCTACGTTCGATTCGACCCAGCACAGCCAGGGCCCGCCGGAACGCGCCGTGGCGACGATCGGGGGCCGGCGTCCGAACGCCAGGTTCCCGTTCGGTAGAGACGAGGGAGACGAGTGAACATGCCACCGAAGAAACACCGCAACCCCTTCCGTGGGGTCACGGACATCGTCAGCGAGATGAACCGGATGTCGGACCGGATGAGGGGCGCCGAGACGGTGCCGGTGACACAGGAACGTGGGCACCCTGATGCCTGGAGCCCGACGACGGACATCCTGGCCCGCGGCTCGGACCTGGTGATCCGCTGCGAACTGTCCGGTGTCTTGGCAAGTGATGTGGAGATCCACCTCTCCGGCGGTGTACTCGCCGTCGCGGGCCATCGAGATTCGGCACCGGACGGAGACTTCTACGTGCGAGAGCGGTACTCGGGCCAGTTCCGTCGAGAGATCTCGCTACCTGACGGCGTGCGCGAGGAGGACATCGAAGCCGGATTGGAAGACGGCGTTCTGGAGATCATTGTGCGGAACTGCGCGGAGGCGGCGGGACCGAAACAAATCCGGATCAAGAGCAAGTCCTCGTAGCGCGGCCCCAGATCGCGTCCCGCCTACCGTGAACACGACACCAGCGACGTCCGCGCTAGGGCCAAACGTCCCTCGCGTCGAGTTCACGGGCCTTACCCACCAGCAGCGGGTGATCGCGGTGGCCGGTTTGGCCGACGTTTGTCAGGGTGGCCCGAGAGGATCGGGGTATGAGACCGGGTGGTTGCAGCGAGCTGCAGGCGGCATTGGGCTGCGTCGTCGCACTACGCGAGTCGGTTCCTTCGCTGCGCCGCTGCGGCACTGAGCCGCCATAGTCTGGAGT
>JBOHGH010000157.1:0-9480 GCA_050699975.1 Pseudonocardiaceae bacterium
GCGCTGGCCCGCTACGACGCCGGCCTGGTCTCGCTGGCGGCCGGGCGGCACGCCGAGGCCGCCGACCTGCTGGCCGCCGCGCTCGATGAGCACGCCCAGATCAGCCGCCCAGCCGCCCGGCTGGCCCGGGCCGAGGCGCTGGCCCGGGACGGCGACCCCGAGGCGGCGGCCGCGGAGATCCGGCTGGCCGCGCTGGAACCGGTCGGTCCGGGCGACCAGCCGTGGGCGCTAGTCCCGCGGATGGCACGAGTGCAGGGCCTGGTCGCCCTGGCCCGCGGAGACCGCACCGAGGCCCGCCAGCGGCTGGCCGAGGCCGCCGCCGGCTGGCGACGACTGCGCCGGCCCCGGCTCGGGCAGGAATACACCACCAACCTCGTCGACCTCGGCCGGGCACCGGTCGTCGGCCTGGTCGAGCCAGACCGAGAGCTGGCCCGGCTGACCGCCGAGCTGGCCGGGATCAACATCGAAATCGACCCGAAGGGGACCGAATGCCCGAATTCAGCCTGAGCGGACGCGCCGACGCGCCCGTCGAGGAAGTCTGGAAGCTGCTATTCGACCCGACCCGGTTCCCCGAGTGGTGGGCCGGTATGCAGGCCGTGCGCAACGACGGCACGGACGGCTACACCGTGTGGCTGCAGGGCGATCCGGACTCCCCGTGGCCGCAGCAGCTGCGGGGCGACCGCGCCGAGGGACGCGTCACCATCTTCTGCCAGATCACCGACATCGACTTCGTCTGGCAACTCGCCGAGGACGGCCCTGGCACCCGAATCAACGTGCACGTCATCCTGCCCGACTCCCAGGCCCACCGGCTCGACGACAAACGGGAGAACATCACCACCTCGTTAGCCCGGCTGGCGACCCTCGCTCAGGCCGCCGCAACCAGCTGAAGACCGAGGCAGCCGGTCTGACGGGGCGTCACCGGTCAGCGTTGGGAAGACTTCCGAGCGAACGCCACCCCAAGTGCAACCACTTCCGGCTGCCCAGACCCATCCTCCGGGTGAGCCGGCATGCTGTCTGTAGATGGCGGTAGCGGTGGGATTTGAACCCACGGAGGGCGTGAACCCTCACGCGCTTTCGAGGTCTGCGACCGGCAGTTCACCCCGGATCGCCTGGGGTGTTTCAGCAGGTCAACGCCTTGGTTCGGTCCCCCGTGAGCGTCCACGATTCGCAGTGACTGAGACCCCGAATGAGACCCGCGATCTTCAGGTGGTCCAGTCGTACAGCACTGTGTGTAGGACGGTCAGGGCGTCCCCGCGCAGTTGTTCGGTGATCGACAGCCCGCCGGGAACGACCAGAGACGAGCGCCGTCGCCGGGTAGCGCTGCACGAGTTTTCCTGCCAGAACCCAGCCAGGTAGATCTCATCGCGCCACTGGGGGATCTCCCGCACGCCGCGCAGCGGTCCATCCAGGCCCGGTGCGATCCGCTCGAAGGCGAACCCCCGACTCTTCGCGAGGTCCAGCAACCGCTTCGCGGCCGCCACATCCGGGCCATCAGCGTTCGTCATGGCTATCCCCCAACGGTGCAGGCAGCAAATCACGGAGTTGCTGGAGTTGGGCAATGATGTGTTCGATGCTCAGCGGTGGCGGGAAGCGCAGCGTCTCGTGCACACGGTCGATGCCGATCTGCTCCACACGGCGCCGGTCCGGGATGGTGGTTGCCTGGGTGTCGCGCCTGCGGTCATCGACCGGCCGCTGCGGGCTCACGACGGATAACCGGCGAGGGTGAGGTGTCCCAGCAGCTCGCCGCGGATCTGCCGCCACACCACGCAAGGGAATGGGCGGCGGCGCCACCACTGGCGCCAGCTGTAGCGGCGGCAGGTGGGGCAGCGGCCAGTGCGGGTGGGCGGCTGGTGGTGGATCAAGACGAACCGTAAGGCGCGAGGGTCCCGGGATGCTGACCGGCCCGCTCCAACTCGGTGAGCGTGCTCCACACCGAGCAGACCACCTCTCGGGCGGCGGGATGCTCTGCCAGCCAGCTCGCGGTAGACGCAGACAGTGTAGTGCCCACACGAGGTAGTGGGATGGTCGAGGACACCGGGTCGCTTCCGCACCCAATGCGCGGTGGCGGGGTGGGCATCAGCACCGGCCCGGAGCGTCGGAGAGCAGGCGTCGGGTGCCCTCGGCATCGCACCACTGGTCATCAGTCAGTCGTGGTGCCCCGGCGGACGCGGCGTGCCTCCATGTCGGGGTGTGATTGGTGACCGGCTGGCTGCCGGGAGCTGGGCGTCGGGGGCCGCACGCTCCACCGGCAGCCAGCCGGCAATCTCGGGGAATGAGGATCCGGCTGGACCCATCAAGGGATGGAAGGAAACACACGGCAGTGCCTCGATCGGCGGCCAAGCCGGGGGTTGGTCTGCGGGGAGACACCTCGATGCGGCGCCCCTGCGCTGCGATCTCCTGGGCGGAGACGGATGTCGTGGTCTCGTTCACGGCCGTGACGGTATGACCATCTGAAGGTCAGCCCCAACGATGTTGCGCGATGTTGCTCAATTCAGACTGGGGGCTCCAATGAGAGATCGGCAATAGCCCGGTTGATCAGATCTCTTGCCTTGTGACCGTATACCGCCGATTGTTGATGTCTGGAGAATTTCTTCTCGAATACCGCTATCTCGCCGCGCTGGGTGATAGTCAATTCAGCCGATGGCGTATCAATATGTACGGTGTGCTGATCGAAGATCCAGAATCCAACTGAAGCCCACGTGTGGCGTTGACCCATTGCTGGGATGATCCCGAGGCTAATGCGATGCAGTGGCATGACCTCGAGTAGCCGGTTTAGCTGATTCGCCATCACGTCAGCGTCGCCTACGCGAGTACGCAGGGCTTGTTCCTCAAGTACGAACAGGAAGCGTCTATCACCTGCGTGAAGGACCCGTTGGCGCTCCATGCGTGCTGCGACCGCCTCCTCCAAGTCATTGGGGATCTGATTAAACGCGATAAGATGGGCAATGATTGCTGACGCATACTCCGCTGTTTGAAACAATCCCGGTATCAGGCCTGGTTCATAGGCTCGAAAGAGCTTGGTTCGCTGGTAGAGTGGGATTCCTTTCTTCTGGCAGTGTTTCATACCAGCGTGCAAGGCACGTCGCCATTCGACATACATGGACTCGATAGTGCGTACCGTCGCAATGAGATCAGAAAGTTGATTCCCTGCTTCGCAGGCGTGGCACCATGCCCGGATATCGTTCTCCGACGGGTTCTGCGCGCCGTGCTCCAACTTGCTGACCTTTGTGAAGTGCCAGCCGCAGAGACTAGCAAGGGCCCGCCCTGTGAGATTGGCGTCTTGGCGGATCTCTCTAAGGCGGTCGCCCAACGCTTCACGTGCTCGTTTGGTAGGGGTGGACACCGTCAGGATGGCCTGTACTCGCTATGTGGGATGGCGATTGGCCAGACGGCTTCGAACGCCGCCTGACAGAGTCCGACGACAGCTGGATCAGTGGTCAGTTGCCGTTCGAGCACGTTACCTTCTCCGGTGAAGATGGTGAAGACCACGGTTGAATTATCGAAGATCCAGAAATCATTGCCGGGCAGTGCAATAGACGATGCCAGTCTGCGAGGCAGCCACTTGATCTGCTCTCCGGCTTCGACGCTGTGTCCTGCGCCCGCCCACACATAACGAATGTAGTCGGTCACGGGCTCGGAGATGATCCGCACCCTCCTGAACGTCTTTCCGACCTCGACGGCTTCCTGGATCAGCGTTATCCATGGCTGTCTCTCTTTGGATTCGGCGTCGTGCTCCCTGTATCCTTTCTCAAGGAATCGTGCAAACCGCTCCCTCTCATCCGCAACCGCATATACATCCCGCATCTCTAGATGCACTGCTTCGCGCTCAAATGTGGTGAAGAACGCGTCTCGCTCTTCGCTTGAAATTATTTTCAAGGTCTATTCCTCGCCGAGGAGCGCTTCGATGGCTGCTTTGTCTACTTCGACCACATCCTCGTGATCAGGAATCTTCAGCTCTGCGAGCGCCTCAGGATCGGCTACTCGCTTGCCCTGGATGATCAGGTTCCCGTTCTCCTTAAGGTGAACGATCGGAGGAGTCCAGCTCGTCACGACTCCGCTGAGTCCATCCTTCGTTAGATGACTCATAAGGCGAGCGTAAACTTCCACGACCGTCTCGCTCTCCGGTACGTCCAGTTTGGTCAAGATCTCCGGGTCGGTGACCTTCCATCCCTGAACGAGATACGTGCAGCGCTCTGTCGCATACAGCGTTGGAGAGTCGCGATATTCTGACTCCTTGCCCAGAAACCGTATTTTCATGATTCCCTCTCTCGTAGTGAGCCGTTCGACCTTAGGTACAGGGGCTTCAGCAAGGACCTCCACGACACAGTCGGTGAGGTGAGAAATTCGTCTCGCTGGGATCTGAAACAGCGCGCCCGACCATCGATGGTCAGCGTGGACAGTGCGAACATATCGTCCGCCTATAGATCGATAGTAGTCCTGTAGCTCACCATTAGTCCTCCACACGTCCCATCGCAGTGATTCGAAACCAGATCGCGCCGCCCAATCTTGCACCCACGAAAGCATGAGAGAACCCAGCCCTTCGCCGCTTCTGAATACTGCGCTCGCCATCTTCCCCAGGTACAGCGCGGATTCCTTGAGTTCGTCTGGAGTCCAGAAATCTGGGTCACCTTCAGGGGTCACCGTAACCGTAGCGATGGACACCCCGTCGTCGCGGAACAGCACGGTCTCCCGTCGATCGACAGCGTTTGCCATCCGAGTCGCGAATGCCCGATCTGGGCTCCATTGATCACTTCCCCGCTCGTGGAGCCACCGTCTGCGCGCATCGAGGAGCGCCATGACCTCGGGAAGGTCAGTCCGACCGGCCCAGTGCATGACGTACGGCTTACTCACAGTCAGCTCCCGGAAGGCTTCGTGCGCTCAAAGAGAATCACATGTTTCGATCCGACAAGAACGTTCACCGTGTGCCGAACGGGTTTGTCGTCCTTGGTATAACCCGTGTGTCGATGCACTGCGACCGGCGTACCTAGTCCTAGTTCGAGCCGTGATACTTCGTCGGGAAGCGGCATCCGCGCCTCAATCTCATCAATGGCGCGCACCTGCTCGTAACCCAATTCAGCAAGTACCTCACTCGCACCACGAGTGATGTCCACCGGATTGACGATCTCCGAACCCTGGACCAACCCAAAAGGATAGAACGTGTCATTGAGATTGAACGGCTCACTATTCAGGTAACGGACGCGGCGACGCACGACCACGAGGTCATCCAGGCTCAACGCCAACCGGTCCGCCACCCGGCCGGGCGGCTGGATGATCTCCACGTTGATCCGCTGAGACGGTTCGCGGCCAAGCGTGGTCTGCTCGGTCATCCACCGGTCCATCTCGGGACTCGCTGGCTGCTCTTCCCACTCTGACTGCGGCCGGACGTAGCACAACTCGTGACGCCGAACGAAGTGGCCCCGTGGCCGGGACGACACCACGAGGCCTTCGTTGACCAGCACCGTCAGCCCCTGCCGGACCGTGGCCCGAGACGCGCCAAACTCCTCGGCCAGGGCCTTCTCAGTTGGTAGTTGCCCCCCTGGAGCTAGCTCGCCGGTAGTGATCTTCACCCGGAGCGAGTCAGCGAGCTGCTGGTACACGGGCCTAGGGCTCTCTGCGATGCGTGGCGACATGACCACCAGTCTGCCCTGGTCAGGGCTCATTGTCTAGTCAATCAAGACTATGTAGTTGACAGACTGCTGGCGACCTGCCACTCTCTGCATCGTCATTATTGTCTAGTCAATAAGAACAATGGGAGGTTACTGGTGTACGGCGAACCAGGCAGCGCCCACCGCTACGCCCCCGACGGGCTAGAGGACGCCGGGTGAATCGATCACGGCTCATCCGGCGTCCTTTAGCGGTAGTAAGCCTCTGACTGGGGCGGAGCGCACCGGCAGGACTCAAACCTGCGGCCTAGCGATTCCCAGAAGCCACTACCGGACGGCGCCGGTCATGACGGAACACTTCGTCTGGCCAGCGCAGGACGCTTCTCGACGGTACTGGTGCCGGACGTTGGCAGCTGTTTCGGGTAGTTAAAGAGTGGAGATAATCATCGTTGTGGTGGCTGGCGCTGTGTCGGCTCGTGTGGCGCGTGTCGGAGGTTGTGATGCCGTTTCTGCTACCTGACGACCACGGATGATCTTGCGCGCTCGCATTGTACCGTGGTCAGCGGTTGCTGCGCAGACCTTCTGTTTCGTAGGAACTGGCGGCCACGCTCGATGCAGCTCGTGGTGTGAGTTTCGGTGTGGCGTCGAGGTGGCTGTGGGGATTGGCGTCGTCGTTGTCGCCAAGACTGCCGTCACGGAGCTTCAAGTCAGCCGCTTTCTCCAGCATGCCCTCAGTCCGGTGCCTGTATGAGACCTTGAAGGTGGGGGAATGGAGAGACTTGCAGCATCTCCGGGAGGGTGGACAATGTGAATACTCTGCCGTCGGTATCCCGGACGACAGGTCCCAAGGTGTCGTTGACACGTGTCCAGCCCATGCCCCCGAGGACGGCAAGAAGCGGGACACCACCAAGCCGGACAGATTCGGCGCGCAGTCGTTCGAATCGAAGGGCCTTATCACGGGCAGTACCACCGTCGTTGACGAGCTTGCATTCGAGCATCGCCCGAAGTTGGTCAGCTTCGTCGAAAACCACGAAGTCAGGCGCTGGTGCAACGCGGATCTCGAACCTCGCCTCGATCTCGCCCTGGTCGTGGGATCCGGTCCGGATGAACGGCACGCCATGGCTGAGAAACAACTGCTCCACGGCATCCTCGATGAGGTTCCCGCGATGTGTGGATGTTGCGTCGAGCAGCTGCCGGAAGGCCCCTCCGTAGTGACGTTGATGGAGGAAGGCTGAGTAGGGCACACCGTCTGTCGCCAGCGCACGGACTGACTCCCATCCCCGCCGCGTGTCGAACTTCTGCTGCTTCGGCTGGATCTCGCCGCCCGGGTCCCCGAATAGCGAGCCGTCCATTAGCTGGGTCAGAGTGAGCGCGGCCAGCCGTGCTTGGTCTGGCGTGACCTTGCTCCGTTTCTTCTCCATCGAATCGATCTTGCCCACCGTGAGAGACGGTAGGTCGACTGTCTGGCTCACTAGGACGGTAGATAGAGCGAACTCAAGCTTCGTCAGCCCGACGATTGTGCGCAGAACGAGGAGCGCGCGAGGGTCTTCCTGGATGACACAAGCGAGATCGTCGGTGGCTACCTCGGTGAAGTTCTGAGTCGCGGCCGAGGTAGCGGCGTAGACCTCAAAGAAGTAGCTCTCCTCGTAGAAGGGCGCGGAGTGGATATAGGCGAAGTCTGGGGCGAGGTGGGGAACGTCGCCCTCACGGGCGACTGCGGCGAAGATGGCGCTGTGCTCGCCGGTGCCGTGCCGTTGTGCGACCAAGCGAATCTGAGAGACGCGTTGATCCCAAGTGGACGCGGTGACGATACGGGCTACCGTCTCCTCTACCGAGGGCACGTTAGCCAACGCCTGCCAGGAATCCGGGTATGTCCTCCGCATCGTCATCCAGGATGCGGCGCCGCGCCTCCGTGACGAAGTCTTGGTGAAGCTCGATGCCACCGGCGCGCCGACCCAGCCTGCGGCCCACGACAACGCTTGTTCCGCCCCCCGCGAACGGATCTATGACGACGCCGTTTGCTGGGCTCATCGCTCTGATGAAGAACGAAGCGAGACCTTCAGGCATGGCTGCCGTATGGGCAACCCCGTAATGCTGGTTGTAAGTCTGAGAGACGTTGATGACGTTGCCGGGATCCGCACCGCCATGCCGATAAGTCGTCGTGCGGTTCCGGCCGAAGCCCGCTTCCGTGTTCCGACGACCGTTCACATCGAGCTTGCGTCGGGCGATTTCAGCCTCAGTGGTCTTGTACGGGACTCGGACAGATTCGAGGTCGAAGTACAGTTTGGTGCCGCGCGCAAAGTGATATATGTACTCGAACGCATCCTTTGTTCGGGGGCCGAACTTGCCGGGCACAGCGTTTGGTTTGGCCCAGATGTACGTCTCGATCCAACGCCAGCCCATGTTTTGTAGCGCCATGACCAGCTGATAGACGTACGGGTGTCGTTGGCCTCTCAACGGGCCACTCTGGGCAACGCGATTCTTGATGTTGATGACCATGGAGCCGGTTTCGGCGGTCGCCTCGAACATCGCCCGTGCGAAGGGCAAGAACCAGTCGACGTATCGGTCTGGGTGGATGCGAGAGTAGGCACGAGCGTCCGCGTACGGCGGTGACATGAAGAAAAGATCAACCTGGCCAGCTGGCAGTCGGGGAAGCCAGAGCGAGGAATCACCCCAGGCCACGCCGTCTACCAGCAACTGCTTCAAGGCGGAATCGGGGTCGCCCGGCACAGGTGGGACCGCAGACGGCACCGGTTCAAGACGCACGGTCCGGTACCCTATCGACGGCCGTTAGTGACTGGACGTAGGCCCGCTCTACTCATTCGAGTGATCCTCGCGGGCGAGGTCATAGCGTGGAGCCCACTCCCCGGGCGTGCCCTCGGTCCTGGCCAAGCCTCTCGTCGGGTCAGTGGTGTCAAGGGGGGCCGTAGGCCCATCGCGTGCGACGCGTAGCGGCCTTGACGGCACCGACTCGGCGTGGACGATCCGGCGGACCTGCGAGAGCTGCGACTGGCGACCTGATGGCGATCGCGTACTGATGCGGCACTTTTCGAGCCCAGTGGCGTCCTCGCTAGATCCCATGGAGCCGAATTCCGCACTACAACACGTGCTGCGCCGAAGACCTCGTTAAGCGCGTCGCTCGACCCAGGGATGGCGTCCCGACTTGCCTGAGCGCTGTTGCGCAGCTGAACTTGACGCCGACCGGTCGAGATGACTCTCCACTAAACAGCGGATCACAGAAGCCATTGAGAGGTCGTGCTCAGCGCACCAGTCCTGAAGCTGTACATAGCGATCCGTCGGGAGGCGGAACTTCATGAGCTGGCTTCCTCCGCCCGCTGACATAGTCTTGTATCGGCGGAAGGTCTCGGCCACATTCGGCGGGGTCCACGGGCGCGTCTCACCCTTGCTTCGTTCCAGTAACCAGGTCATGATCGCCTGCCGTTCATCGGCAGAGACCCCTTCAAGTAGATGTGCCAGTCGGTGACTAGGCTCTGCCGTCATGGCGATCGATACTAGTACCGACGGCGCACATGTCGCTTGGCTGGTAGCGGCGCTGACCTGGGCCGAGGTGCAAGTGGGTCGGATATCGGTACCGCCGGTATCGGTCGCTCGCTGTGGTTGGGGCGTCGGCGTTGGGCGAGCGCGACTCGGGGCAGTATAGACAGGGCCACCAGCTCGCCGAGGACACCCTCACCTGCATGCGCCTGGTCCTGGGTGACGACCGCCCTACACCCTGCTTTCAGCCGCCAGCCTAGCGTTCCTTGGTCGCTAGGGGTTTGACACTTGAGCCGAGTTTTCATGCGGTCATGCGGGCCTCGGTGATGTAGTCGTCGATGTGGTGGTTGATTACTCGTAGGGCTTGTCGTAGGGCAAGGGG
>JBOHGH010000158.1:0-9457 GCA_050699975.1 Pseudonocardiaceae bacterium
TATGCAACAATCGCATCTCGCAGATGCCCTTCGGTCTGGGTGCATGGGGTCTTCGCAAACACCATCATCCCAGCTCAGAGGGCATTTGCCCTGTCACGACACGATCAACACCCACAATTGGCCGGTGGATCGAGGCTGAGGGGTCTCGTCTCTCTTCGCACGGCGAGGGCGCCCGTCGCCTCAATGCAACAGTGCCTACCAAGCCATCGGCCTACAGATTCGCTACGAGCCAGCCGCCCAGCTGGCTGACCTGACCATCCAGCCGATGAGCCGGGTGAATAGTGCGCGTGTCCGAGGGGGGACTTGAACCCCCACCCCCTAGCCGGGGACTAGCACCTCAAGCTAGCGCGTCTGCCATTCCGCCACTCGGACGTCGCACCCCACGAATGCCGCCGTGCGGCGCGCAACGAGGGTAGCCGATCGCCACCCGGCGCCCCAACTCGGCAGGAACCCCGAGCGTCCGCCATCCACCAGCTCAGAGGTGGTAGGAAGACCGGATGACGGGATCGGCAGGCAGCAGCACCACCGCGCAGGACGAGGTCGTCGGCCTGGCCAGCGACCTGATCCGCATCGACACCACCAACACCGGCGACCCGGACACCCTGGTCGGTGAGCGGGCCGCGGCTGAGTACGTCGCCGGCAAGCTCGGCGAGGTGGGCTTCGAGACCACCTATATCGAATCCGGCGCTCCCGGACGGGGCAACGTGATCGCCCGGCTGCCCGGTGCCGATCCCGGCCGGGGCGCGCTGCTCGTGCACGGCCACCTCGACGTGGTGCCCGCCGACGCCACCGAGTGGTCGGTGCACCCGTTCTCCGGCGCCGTGCAGGACGACTACCTGTGGGGTCGTGGTGCGGTCGACATGAAGGACATGGTCGCGATGACCATCGCGGTCGCCAGACAGTTCCGGCGCGAGGGGATCGTCCCACCCCGCGATCTGGTCTTCGCCTTCCTGGCCGACGAGGAGGCCGGCGGGTTCCACGGCGCACAATGGCTGGTCGACCACCACCCCGAGCTGTTCGAGGGCTGCACCGAAGCGGTCAGCGAGGTCGGCGGGTTCTCCCTGACGGTGCGCGAAGGGCGCCGGCTTTACCTGATAGAGACCGCCGAGAAGGGCATCGCCTGGATGCGGCTGCGCGCCCGGGCCCGGGCCGGGCACGGCTCGATGGTGCATGAGGACAACGCGGTGACCGCATTGTGCGAGGCGGTGGCCCGGCTGGGCAACCACCGTTTCCCCCTGGTGATGACCGACACGGTGCAGGAATTCCTGACGGCCGTCGGCGAGGAGACCGGGCTGGACTTCTCCGGCGATGACCTGGAGGGGGCAGTCGCCAAACTCGGCGGGCTGGCCCGGATCGTCGGCGCGACGCTGCGCGATACCGCCAACCCCACAATGCTCGACGCGGGGTACAAGGCCAACGTCATCCCCTCGACGGCCGAGGCGGTCGTGGACTGCCGGGTGCTGCCCGGGCGTCAAGCGGCGTTCGAGCGCGAGATCGACGACCTGCTCGGCCCCGACATCACCCGCGAGTGGGTGGTGAACGCGCCAGCGGTGCAGACCACCTTCGACGGCGACCTGGTGGCCGCGATGGACGCCGCGATCCTGCAGGAGGATCCCGGCGCGCGCACGATCCCCTACATGCTCTCCGGTGGCACCGATGCGAAGGCCTTCGCCCGGCTGGGAATGCGCTGCTTCGGCTTCTCGCCGTTGCGGTTGCCGCCCGATCTCGATTTCGCCGCTCTGTTCCACGGGGTCGACGAGCGGGTACCCGTCGACGGGCTGACCTTCGGTACCCGAGTCCTTGACCGGTTCCTCCGGAGCTGTTGAGGGATCCAGCGCCGACCTGTCCGGAGTCACGGGCGGGTGGGATGTGCAACCGACCCTCTGGCGCAGCGCGCACATTCTGCTAACGTCTGCGCTCGTAGCAGTCTTGGTTCCAAGGACGCCTGTGGAGCAAGCGCCACAGGCGTTCGTTGTGTCCGGCCAGCGCGGTGCTGGCGGGGTGATCACGACGGCGATCCGGGACATCCGCAGTGCGGGCCGAACAGGCGGCCCGAGAAGGAGATGCAAGATGGCGACCGGCACGGTCAAATGGTTCAACTCGGAGAAGGGGTACGGCTTCATCACCCAGGATGGTGGCGGCCCCGACGTCTTCGCCCACTTCTCGGCGATCCAGGCGACCGGCTACCGCACGCTGGAGGAGAACCAGCGAGTGGAGTTCGAGATCACCCAGGGACCGAAGGGTCCGCAGGCCGACCAGATCAAACCGATGTGAGACCTGCTTAACTCGTAGGGTCCGCGCCATGTGGTGCGGGCCCTACGTCATGCCGGGGAGAAGTCTACAACGACAGCTTGGGCTGCGCGGTCGCGGTTCGTTGCCTTCGCAGCCACACGGTGCGGGTACCGTCTGAGTACATCCGCACCCGGGACAGCTCCCAGCCCGCGAATTCAGCCTGGATAGCCAACTGAGTCGCTGCGGTCAGCCGGGACACTCCCGGGGGCAACCGCAGCGGCTGGTACTCCCAGTCGAGGCCATCACCGTCAACTGTCTCCATCATCACCGCACCACCACCCGTTCCGGGTCGATCACCTGCAGTCCCGCGCCCGACGCGGAGACGATCAACACCCGGCCGCTGGCCGGGTCGACTGCTACCGCATCGGGTTGGTGCACAGTAGGGAACCGGTGGACGACCACCGGCTCGCCCCCGGCCACATCGATCCCGACCACCTCGTTGCGGGCGGTCAGGGTCACCCACGCCAGGTCCCGCCGGCCGTCGTAGGCCAGCCCGTAGGGCCCACCCGGCAGGGGAAAACGTTGCCGCAACAACAGTGGGTCGCCGGCGAAGGCCAGCAACTCGCCGTCGCGGGTGTCGGTCACCAGCATCCGGCCGAACCGGTCTGCCACCGCGCTCGCAGCTCCGTTGCCCGCCCGCAGCACTGGCCCGGTGTCGCCGGAGGAGACGTCCACCAGGCTCACTGCAGTTCGGCCCCGGTCGAGTACCCCGACCTTGGGTCCAACGGGCACCAGGCGGGCGGCGTCGACGAACCCCGGGATGGTCCGGCCCGGCCGGTTCCCGTCGAGCACGGTCAGCCGGTCACCCATCGCGACCACGGTTGCACCACCCACGACGACCGCTCCGCGCACCGGGCCGTCGAGATCCGTCCTGCTCGGTGCGCCACCATCGAGCGGGACCCGGATCAGTGACCCGGGCGCGGTGACCGGCACCAGCAGCAGGCCGCCGTCGGCGGCGAGGACGAGATCCGCGGCCGGACCGGGAAGCGCCACCTCTCGTGGCGGCGCGGTGCCGTCCAGCGTCCTGAGCAGCAGACGCGGGGGATCTGCGAGCGCCACCGCCACCGTCCCGGTACGTGGTTCGACCACTACCCGGGTGGCTGGCGCATCGAGCGGTATGACGGTCCCCGCGGCGGCCGGCCCACCTGGAGGAGCCGACGCCGGCCCGGCCGGGACCACGGACAGCTGCGTAGCCGGGCGCCCGTTGCTACCGCATCCCGCGACCAGCCCGGCGACGAGCAACGCAGCAGACAACGCTGCGCGCTGGGCACCGGGCACACCGACCTCCCGTCGGTTGGGGACGGGCCGTTGCCAAGCATTCCGGACCCGACACCCCCGCGCCATCCCCAAGCAGCCTTTTGTTCTCGTACGTGGGGTAGGGGCAGCGGACCGCTAGCCGGTCCGGTGGCCGTTGACAACCGCCGATAAGGCTAACGTGCTCGCCGTGAGCAGCGGTCAACCGAGCGGGCGTTCCGGATACCCCAGCTGCACCGCGCTGACGTCATCGAGCGCGGCCCGGATCGCGGGGGCCAGCTCCACCTCCTCAGCGGCCAGCGAACCGGCCAGCTGGGCGGTATTCCGGGCGCCGACAACTGGCGCGACCACCCCCGGGCGGTCCCGCACCCAGGCCAGCGCCACCTCCAGTGGGGAAGTGCCCAGCCCGTCGGCCGCGGTGACCACCGCCTGCACGATCCGGGTCGCCCGGTCGGTGCGGTGGTGCTCGGCGTAACGCGCATAGTGCGGCGAGGCTGCCCTGGAATCAGAGGGGGTGCCGTTGCGGTACTTGCCGGTGAGCACCCCGCGGGCCAGCGGCGCCCAGGGCAGCAGGCCCACCCCGTGGTACGCCGCCGCCGGAGCCAGCTCGCGTTCCACCCCCCGCTCCAGCAGCGAGTACTCCACCTGGGTGGACACCAGCGGTACCTCGCAGGCGGCCTTCGCGGTGGCCAGCTGCCAGCCGGTGTAGTTGGACACCCCGACGTAGCGGACCTTGCCTGAGCGCACCGCGTCGGTCACCGCGGACAGCGTCTCCTCCACCGGCACCGTCGGATCCCAGGCGTGCAGCTGCCACAGGTCGACGTGGTCGGTGCGAAGCCGGCGCAGCGAGCCTTCCAGCGCCGCGAGCAGCGCGGCGCGGGACGCGCCGCCGCCGAATGGCCCATCGTCGCGGCGCGCCACCGCTTTGGTGGCGAGCACCACCTCGTCGCGGGGGATGACGTCGGCCAGCAGGTCGCCAAGGATCCGCTCCGACTCGCCCTCGGTGTAGACGTCTGCGGTGTCCACCAACGTCCCGCCGGCGTCGACGAACGCGACCAGTTGGGTGGCGGCCTCCTCCGCGTCGGTGTCGCGGCCCCACGTCATGGTGCCCAGCGCCAGCCGGGACACCCGCAGCCCGCTGCGACCGAGGAGACGCTGCTGCACGGGTGCACGCTAGCGGGTGCGGGTGATGGCACCGGCACCCGTAGGGTGCACCCGCGTGAGCTGGCTGCAAGCCCTGGTCCTGGGACTCATCCAGGGCATCACCGAGTTCCTCCCGATCTCTTCGTCGGGGCACCTGCGGATCGTCTCGGAGATCTTCTTCGGCGACGATGCCGGTGCGGCGTTCACCGCTGTCACCCAGCTGGGCACCGAGGCCGCGGTGCTGATCTATTTCGCGCGCGACATCGGCCACCTGGTGGTGACCTGGTTCCGCGGGTTGCGCTCGGCGCAGGTCCGCGCCACCCCGGACTACCGGATCGCCTGGCTGGTGATCATCGGCACGATCCCGATCGGTGTGCTGGGCTTCGTTTTCGAGCAGCAGATCCAGACTTCGGGACGGAACTTGTGGATCATCGCCGTAAACTTGATCGTGTTCGGTCTGGTGCTGGGTGCCGCTGAGCGCTACGGGCGACAGCGACGCCCGCTGGAGCAGCTGACCGTCACCAGCGGGGTGGCCCTGGGCTTCGCGCAGGCCATGGCGCTGGTGCCCGGGGTATCCCGCTCCGGGGGCACGATCAGTGCCGGCCTGTTCCTCGGGCTGACCCGGCCCGCCGCGGTGCGCTACTCGTTCCTGCTGGCCATCCCCGCCGTCATCGCCGCCGGGTTGTTCCAGATCCCCGACGTCTTCGCGGTCGGCGGGCCCGGTCTGCAGCCCTCGGTGGCCCAGATGGTGGTCGCCACCCTGATCGCGTTCGTCGTGGGTTATGCCGCCATCGCATGGCTGCTGCGTTACGTCGAGCGGCACAGCGTCTACCTGTTCGTCTGGTACCGGCTGGCACTGGGGTTCGTGGTGCTGGCGCTGCTGGCCACCGGCACGATCAGCGCGACCTGACCGCAGCGCCGTAGGGTGGCGGCCGTGGGCACCCTGATCCTGCTGCGCCATGGCCGGTCTACGGCGAACGTCGCAGGGGTTCTCGCTGGGCGCACCCCGGGGGTGACGCTGGATGAGCACGGTCGGGTGGAAGCAGAGGCGCTGATCGAGCGGCTGGCGCAGCTACCGCTGGCAGCGCTGGTGAGTTCCCCGCTGCAGCGGTGCCGGGAGACGCTGGCACCGCTCGCGCTGGCGCGTGCGCTCGAGGTGACCGTCGACGACCGGTTCGTCGAGGTGGACTACGGCGAGTGGACCGGGCGGGAGCTGGGCAAGCTGGGTACGGAGCCGTTGTGGAAGGTGGTGCAGACGCACCCCTCGGCGGCGGTGTTCCCCGGCGGCGAGGGGCTGGCCGCACTGCAGGCTCGGGCGGTGGCCGCAGTGCGGGAATGGGACGCCAAGCTGGTCGCTGAGCACGGCCCGCACGTGGTGTGGCTGGTCTGCACGCACGGTGACGTCATCAAGGCAGTGCTCGCCGATGCGCTGGGCATGCACCTGGACGGCTTCCAGCGGATCGTCGCCAACCCGTGCTCGGTCAGCGCCGTCAGCTACACCGAGACCCGGCCGTTCGTGCAGCGGGTCAACGATTCCGGCGGGGACCTGAAGTCACTGGTGCCGCCCAAGCGTCGGCGCAGGCGGCGGCCCTCATCGGACGCAATACCCGGGGGGTCCACCGGCACCGGCTGACCTGGGGGACGGCTGCTGCCGGACAGGGTGGGGTGCTCTAGTGTCGGTACTGCCATGTCTCGTGTCATCCACGTCTTCCGCACCCCCGACAGGTTCGTCGCGGGCACCGTCGGCGAGCCTGGCGACCGCACCTTCTACCTGCAGGCCGTTGACGAGACCAAAGTGATCAGCGTGCAGCTGGAGAAGGAGCAGGTCACGGTCCTCGCCGAACGGCTGTCCGCGCTGCTCGACGAGGTGACTCGGCGATTGGGCGCCGACGCTCCCGCCGACTCCGAGGAACTCGGGGTGGACACCGAACCGCTGGCGACCCCCGTCGAGCAGGAGTTCCGGGTCGGCACCATGGGTCTGGGCTGGGATGTCGAGTCTCGGGCCATCGTCGTCGAGCTGCTCGCCGTGACCGAGCAGGAGCTGGACGAGTCGGTGGTGCTCGACGACACCGAGGAGGGCCCCGACGCGGTGCGGGTGTTCCTGTCGCTCAAGCAGGCCCGGGCGTTCACCGAGCGTGCCGAGCGGGTGATCTTGGCCGGGCGCAGGCCCTGCCCGCTGTGCACGGAGCCGCTGGGGCCCAAGGGACACATCTGCCCACGGCAGAATGGCTACCGTCGCCAGGTCGAGGCCTGAGCGGGGCCGCGGTGCTGCCCACCGACCCGGCGGCGCTGCCGTTACTGCACGAGGGTCGCATCGACGTGACCGGCCGGATCGTGGAGGCCTCCAACGCCACCCTGTTCTGCAGGGTGCATGGCGACGGGGTCAGCGCCGAGTGCGTCTACAAGCCGATCCGCGGGGAGCGCCCGCTCTGGGACTTCCCGGACGGCACCCTGGCCGGCCGTGAGGTGGCCAGCTGGTTACTGTCCGAGGCCACCGGCTGGTCGCTGGTACCGCCCACGGTGCTGCGGGCCGGACCGTTGGGGCCCGGCATGGTGCAGCTCTGGGTGGACACCGAGGATGAGTGCGGCCTGGTGGACGTGGTGCCGGTCGACGCAGTGCCGGCAGGCTGGCGCCGGGTGCTGCGGGCACACGACCGGTACGGTGATCCGGCGCTGCTGGTGCATGCCGACACCGAAGGAGTGCGCCGGTTGGCCGTGCTGGACGTGCTCCTCAACAACGCCGACCGCAAGGGCGGGCATGTGCTCGCCGGGTTGGACGGCGCGGTATACGGGGTGGACCACGGGATCTGCCTGCACCACGAGGACAAGCTGCGCACCGTGCTGTGGGGTTTCCTCGGCGAGCCGTTGCCCACCTCGGTGCTGGCTGTGCTGCGCCGGGTGCGATCCGAGCTGGACGCCAGGTTGGGCGTCGCGCTGGCTGAGCACCTGACCCGCACGGAACTCAAAGCCCTGCAGCAACGGACCGACCGCCTGCTGGCCACCGAGATGTTCCCGGCCCCCGATGGGGCCTGGCCGGCGATCCCGTGGCCGGCATTTTGAGGCCTGATCACCGGCCCGACGCGTCGGCACCGAGCCGACTGTGGCCACGTTCCTTCGCCGATCGGGTCACCGCACCGCTGCCCGGCCCGCCGCAGTTCCTGCGGTTGTGGCGGGAGGGTGGTTTCACCGGCGCCACCGTGGGCATGGCGCGGATTCCGGTGGCCGCGCGGGCACCGTTGCCGGCCGGGGACGCCTGGCTGGCCTGGCTCGGGCACGCGTCGTTCCTGCTGCGCCTCGGTGGGTGCACCGTGGCGGTGGATCCGGTGCTGTCCCCGCTGATCCTGGGCGCGGGCCGGCGGTTCACCCCACCTGGCCTGGATCGGCTACCGCCGCTAGACCTGCTGCTGATCAGTCACAACCACTACGACCACCTGGACGCCCCGACGATACGCACGCTGCCCCGAGGCACCCCGGTGATCGCCCCCGGCGGGCTCGGCCGGTGGTTCCGCTGCCGCGGTTTCACCGCGGTCACCGAGCTGGACTGGTGGGAATCGGTGCATTTCGGCGTGCTCGAGGTGACGTTCGTGCCCGCCCACCACTGGAGCCGCCGGGGCCTGTTCGACCACTGCGCGACCCTGTGGGGTGGCTGGGTGCTCACGGTGCCGGGTGGCCCGCGGGTTTATCACGCTGGAGACAGCGCCTACGGCCCGTTCTTCGCCCAGATCGGATCCCGCTACCCCCGGATCGACGCCGCGATGCTGCCGGTCGGCGCCTACGCACCGCGTTGGTTCATGCGGAACATGCACATGGACCCGCAGGAGGCCGTGCAGGTGGCCCAGGACGTCGGGGCCCGAGTGATGGTGCCGATGCACTGGGGCACTTTCTGGCTGTCCCGTGAACCGGCGCTCGAACCGATCGAACGCACCCGGGCCGCATGGGTGGCCGCCGGCCGGGATCGGGCGGACCTGTGGGACCTCGCGGTAGGGGAGAGCCGCCTGCTCCCGACCCCACCCTCCGAACCACCGGGTGAGATCGCGCGGACCTCGTGACCAAGGCGTAGAGCCATGGCGGAAGTTAGCCGAAAATTTACCTCGAATCAGTGGGCACACCCGCTCTTGCAGTTTTGCCAAGCCAGCTGATCCCTTTCTTGGCCTGGCACTCCAGGTGAGAACCTGCGTTCGAAGAGTAGCTACATGCGGTGGATATCGAACGGAAAGTACGTGGACCGTGACCCAATTAGGAAGACGCTACGCCGTTCGTGTGGTCTGACCGGTTTCCGTGTTACACCACGGCTCTCATCTCGATTGTCATCATGGCGGGCTTAACCACCCGTTCGAGTGATTCTGATGAGTGGGCATGTAAGAGCGGTGTTCGTGATCGGTGAGGGATCTGCGCCTCCCGATCGATCTGACAAGTCAGGTCACGTAACGTCACGACTACGGAGGTTTGCATGGATCGCAACATCACGCGGCGGCTCAGCGTTTTCGCCGCTTCGGCCGCGCTGGCTGGCGGCATGGTTCTCGCCGGCGGGGCCATCGCCTTCGCCACACCCGGTGACGGCGCCCCCGGTGGCCCCGGTGGCACCGGTGGCACCGGCGGCGACTGCTTCATCGGCTTCGACCCGGGACCGCCCGCCGCGTTCGAGAAATGTCTCGGTGGCCCGGGTGGTGCCGGTGGCACCGGCGGCGACGGCGGCGATGGCCTTCCCAGCGCTTCTTTCGACCTGTTCAACCCTGAGGACGGCGGGACCGGCGGGCCCGGCGGAGAC
>JBOHGH010000159.1:0-9442 GCA_050699975.1 Pseudonocardiaceae bacterium
CCGCAACGCAAACGCCGACACATACCCCGACCCACCCGGCGCGAACTCCTCCAAAAACCACAACCGCTGCTGAGCAAACGACAACGGCAACTCACCAACACGATCAGCCACCGGGATGGTTGATATTTCGGTGGTGGTATCGGCCGGTATGGCGGCGGCGAGTTCGGCGATGGTGGAATGGGTGAACATGGCGCGGGGAGACACCTCCACGCCGAAAGCCGCGCGCAGTCGTGAGGCCACCCGGATGCTCAGGATCGAGTCTCCACCGAGCTCGAAGAAGTTGTCGGCGATCCCGACCCGTTCCACTCCCAGCACCTGGGCCCAGATCTCGGCCAGGGTCTGCTCGGTATCGGTGCGCGGTGCCACATAGCCGGTGGCCAACGTCGCGCTGGCATCCGGTGCCGGTAACGCCCGCCGATCCAGCTTGCCATTCGCATTCAGCGGCAACTCGTCGAGCATCACAAACACCGACGGCACCATGTAGTCGGGCAGCATGTCAGCGGCGTGACCGCGCAGCTGCGAGGACTCCACCGACCCGTCGGCCACCACATAGGCCACCAGCCGCTTTCCCCCGGTGACCGCGGTTTCTGCGGCGATGACCGCGACCTGGGCCACGTCGGGATGGGTGGCCAGCACGGACTCGATCTCACCCAGCTCGATCCGGAACCCCCGGATCTTGACCTGCTCATCAGCCCGACCGGCGAACACCAACTCCCCGTCGGGGGTCCACCGGGCCAAGTCCCCACTGCGATACATCCGCTCACCCGGGGGCCCGAAGGGGTTGGCCACGAACCGGGCCGCGGTCAGCCCGGGACGGTGCAGATACCCCCGGGCCAGCCCGGCACCGGCGATATACAACTCACCGGCCACCCCCACCGGCACCGGCCGCAGGTCGGCATCCAGCACATAGGTACGGGTATTGGGGATCGGCGACCCGATCGGCGGCACCCCGCCCGGGGTCAGCGCCTGACTCCAGGTCGCCACCACCGTGGACTCGGTCGGCCCATACGCGTTGATCATCCGGCGGCCCGGAGCCCACCGGGTCACCAACTCCGCGCTACACGCATCCCCACCCACCACCACGGTCCGGAACTCCGCCAACCCGTCAGCCGCGACCTCGTCGGGTACCGTCGCCAACGCCACCGGCGGAATCAGAGCGTGGGTCACCCGATGCCGGTCAAGCACCTCGGCCAACTGCTCGCCCACCAGCGGACCCGATGGGGGCACCACCAACGCCGCCCCCGCCGGCAGCGACATACACAACTCCAGCACCGAGGCATCGAAACTCGGCGAGGAGAACGCCAACACCCGATCCCCCGGACCCACCCGGAAATGCTCAGCCTCCGCCGCAGCGAAACTCGCCAACCCGGCATGCGAGACCACCACACCCTTGGGCCGCCCGGTAGACCCCGACGTGTAGATCACATACGCCGGATGCGCCACCGACAACAGCGAGGCGCGGTCGGCGTCGGTCGGGGCCCGGTCGGCCATCGTCGCCACCTCGGCCACCGTGGCCGGATCATCAAGCACCACCACGGTGCCCTCAGCGACCGCCGGCAACCCGGCCGCCACCTCGGCCACCGTCAACACCAGCACCGGCGCCGCGTCGGTGAGCATGAACGCGATCCGCTCGGCCGGGTAGGCCGGGTCGACCGGCAGGAACGCCGCGCCCGCCTTGGCCACCGCCAGCTGCGCCACCACGATCTCCACCGACCGAGGCAACGCCAACGCCACGATCCGCTCCGGGCCCGCACCCCGGGCGATCAACAACCCAGCCAGCCGGTTCGCTCGCGCATCCAACTCCGCGAAACTCACCACGCTGCCCTCAGACACACCGCCATCGAAGATCACCGCCGGCGCATCCGGTGTCCGCGCCACCGCCGCGGCCACCAACTCCGCCAACACCACCACCGGCACATCCCGATCGGTGTCGTTGAACTCCACCAACACCTCAGAGCGCTGCGCCTCAGACAAAATGTCGACGTCACCCAAACGAACACCGGGATCGGCCGCCAGCACCGTCAACACCCGAAGGACATGCCCAGCCATCCGCTCGACCGTCGCGGCGTCGAACAACCGCGGGTCATAACCCAAGTCGAACCTGAGCTGCCCGGCCAGATAAGCGCGCAAACTCAGCGGGAAATTCGTGGTGTCCCGGCCCACAACCTCACGGATCCGCAGACCCGGCGCACCCTCCGGTGGCTCTTCGAACGGGTAGTTCTCGAACACCGCCACGCTGTCGAACAGGTTGACCCCAGCGGCCAGGTCACTCCACGCCTGCAACTGCGAAAGCGACACAAAGTCGAACTGCCGCGACTCCAACTGCTGAGCTTGTAACTCACGCAACCATGACAGTACGTGCTGCCCGTCATCGACCTGCACCCGAGTCGGCACGGTATTGATGAACATGCCGACCATCGACTCCACACCCACCAGCTCAGCCGGCCGCCCAGAAACGATGGTCCCGAAAACGACATCACGCTCGCCGCTATAGCGCGACAACAATAACGCCCACACACCCTGCACGATTGTGTTCAACGTCAGGCCACCGCGCTTGGCTATCAACCCGAGCCGCTGCGACTCCTCAACCGGCAACTCAACCCGCACCGACTCAGCCGACTCAGCCCGGTGCGCCTCAAGAGGCTGCCGATCAAAAGGCAAACCAGTAGGCTCGGAGAAACCCGACAGGACGCCCCGCCAATAATGCTCGGCCTGGGACTCGTCGCGCTCTCCCAGCCACTGCAGGTAATCCCGGAACGGACGCCGGGTAACCAGCTCAGGTGCCCGACCGCCCACGATCGCCGCGTACTGCTCCCGCACCTCGGTGAACAGATGGCCCAAACTCCAGCCGTCCACCACCACATGATGCGAGGTCCACAACAACATAACTTCATCATCAGACAAGGTGGCGATCACCAACCGCAGCAACGGCGCCACAGTCAAATCCATCCCCGCGGCACGGTTCTCGGCCACCACCCGCGCCAGCTCCCGATCCCGCTCGACATCAGACAGACCCCGCCAGTCGAGATAACTCACCGGAACGGCAACCCGGCGATGCACCACCGCCAGCGGCTCATCCACCCCATCCCACACCATCGCACTACGCAACGCAGGCGTGCGGTCGGCCACCCGCTGAAAAGCCACCCCCAACGCCGCCGGATCAGACACACCCGACAACCAAAGCCGGATCTCATCAACATAAGGAGCGGAATCGGTATCGACCAGATGATGGAACACCATCCCAGCCTGCAAGGACGTCAACCGGTAAACATCCTCCACCGACCGCCCATCACCCACCACACGATCCACACCGGCCTGATCCAAACCAGCCAACGGGAAATCCGACGGCGTACAGCCACCGGCGTCCGGCCGGGAGCAGTACGCGACGATCTCACGCAGCGCCTCGATCATGTCCGACGCCAGCTGCGCGACGGTGGCCTCGTCGTGCACATTCTCTGAGTACGTCCAGCCCAACTCCAGCTCGCCGTTGGCGACCACGCCGGTGATATCCAGCAAATAGGTCCGGACGTTCTCGGGCGCATGATCCGGCGCGAGCCCGTCGAGCCAGCCGCGGTAGAGCCCGTCGGAATCCGGCGCGAGGTCCCACTGACCGTGGTAGTTCAGACAGATCTGCGGCTGCGGGTCGTCACGCAACGTTGCGGCCGCGGAGTTCTCCGGGCTCAGGTAGCGCAGTGCCCCGTAGCTGAGCCCCCGGCGCGGTACGGCCCGGAGCTGCTCCTTGACCGACTTGAGGATCTCGCCCCAGTCCGACGAAGGAACAGCCAACACCACCGGGAACTGGGACGTGAACCAGCCGACGGTGCGCGACAGGTCCACCCCGTCGAGGAGCTCCTCACGACCGTGCCCCTCCAACGCGACCAGCACCCGATCCCGGCCGGTCCACGCCGACAACACCCGACCCAGAGCGCTCAACAACACGTCGTTGACCTGCGTCCGGTACACCCCCGGCACCCGGTGCAGCAACGCATCGGTGTCGTCCCGACTCAACCGCAGCGACACGGTGCGGCTGGAACCGGCCGTGTTGGCGCCGGCCCGGGTGACCGGCAAGTCGGGCAATGTTTCCTGTGCAACCGTGGACCAGTAGGTCAGCTCGTCGTCGAGCCCGCCGGCCAGGACGTGCTCGCTCAACCGGTGCGCCCACTGGGTGAACGGGGTGCCGGTTGGCGCCAACTCCACCCCATGCCCCGCGCGAGCTTGGTGGTAGGCCTCTTCCAGATCACCCAGCAGGATCCGCCACGACACCCCGTCGACGACGAGGTGGTGCACGGCGATGAACAGCTGTGGCTGCCGTCCGGGCCCGAAGTCGAACAGCACGGCACGTACCAGCGGACCGTCGGCGAGGTCCAGACCGGACTGGGCGCAGGCCGCTGCCTCCGCCATGGCCGCGTGCCGGCCTTCCCCGTCCAGGTCCGAGTCCAGGTCCGACAGGTCACACCGGCCGAGCACCTCGGCCGACTCGGTGGATGCGACGTCCTGGCACCACCGATCCTCAACGGTAAAGAAGCGCATGCGCAGTGCCGGGTGGTGCGCCACCAGCGCGTCCACTGCCACCGACAGCGCGTCGAGGTCGAGGTCGGCGGCCAACTCGACGACGATGGACTGGTTGAAGTGGGGCAGCGGGCCGTGATTCGTGAAGAACCACCGCTGGATCGGCGCCAGCGGTGCCGGGCCGAGGACCACATCGCGGTCCGCCGGCTCCGGTACCGGCTCCGCCGTGAGCGCCGCCGCGAGCTCGGCGATCGTCTGGTGCAGGAAGATGTCCTTGGACGTCACCCGTACACCGGCCTGGCGGGCCCGGGAGACGAGCTGGATGCTCAGGATGGAGTCCCCGCCGAGCTCGAAGAAGTTGTCCTCGACACCGACCCGCTGCACACCCAGCACCTGGGCCCAGACCCGAGCCAGTTCGCGCTCGATCGCGGTGCTCGGGGCCCGGTACACCGAGCCGAGCTCCGGTTGGGCATCGGGGGCGGGAAGCGCCCGACGATCCAGCTTTCCGTTGGCAGTCAAGGGCAACGCGTCGAGCACGACGAACGCCGGGGGCACCATGTAGTCCGGCAAGCTCCGCTTCAGCCAGGACCGCAGGTCGGCCGAGGTGGGTGCGGTCGCACCGACCGGCACGAGGTAGGCCACCAGCCGCTGGTGGCCGTCCTCGTTCTCCCGCGCGATCACGACGACCTCGGCGACGTCGGCGTGGCGCAGCAGAGCGGTCTCGATCTCGCCCAGTTCGATGCGGAACCCGCGGATCTTCACCTGGTGGTCCGACCGGCCCAGATACTCCAGCTCGCCACCGGGGTTCCACCGCACGACATCCCCGGTGCGATACATCCGGGCACCCGGCGCGCCGAACGGATTCGCCACGAACCGCTGCGCGGTCAATCCCGGACGCCGCAGATATCCTCGCGCCAACCCCACTCCGGCGACGTACAGCTCACCGGCCACACCCACCGGCACCGGCTGCAACGCCGCGTCCAGCACGTACACCTGGGTGTTCCAGATCGGCCCGCCGATGCCCGGAGCCCGGCCCGGGGTCAGCGGATCGCTCCAGGTCGCTACCACCGTCGACTCGGTGGGTCCGTACGAGTTGATCATCCGACGGCCCGGGGCCCACCGCGCCACCAGCTCGGCCGGGCAGGCCTCCCCGCCCACGATCAGCGTCTGGAACAGCGCCAGCTCCGCCGCGGCCGTCGCCGGCACGGTGGCCAATGCGGCCGGCGGGATCAGCGCATGGGTCACCCGCTGCTGCGCCAACACCCGCGCCAGCGCCTCGCCGAGCAACGGACCCGGCGGCGGCACCACCAACGCCGCGCCCACCGGCAGCGACATGCACAACTCCAGCACCGAGGCATCGAAGCTCGGCGAGGAGAACTGCAACACCCGATCCCCGGGCGCCACCTCGTACCGCTGGACCTCCGCGGCGGAGAAACTCGCCAACCCGCCGTGGGTCACCACCACACCCTTGGGGCGCCCGGTGGACCCCGAGGTGTAGATCACATAGGCCGGATGGGCCGGCAGCAGCGGCGCCGAACGATCGGCGTCGGTCAGATCACCATCGCCCATCGCGGCCAGCGCCGACACCACTGCGGGATCGTCGAGGACCAGCACCGGGATCTCGCCCAAGCCGGCCACATCACCGCGGGTCAGCACCGCCACCGGCGATGCGTCGGCCACCATGAACCCGATCCGCTCGGCTGGATACGCCGGATCCAGCGGCACGAATGCCGCGCCGGCCTTCACCACGGCCAGTTGCGCCACCACGATGTCCACCGACCGTGGCAGCGCCAAGCCGACCACCCGCTCCGGACCGGCACCCCGCGCCACCAGCAACCGTGCCAATCGATTCGCCCGCGCGTTCAACTCCGCGAAGCTGACGATCCCACCCTCGACAGTGACATCGTCGAAAGGCCCGCTTTCGAACAGCGCCGCCGGCGCGTTCGGGCTCCGCACGACCTGCGCCTCGAACATCTCCGCCAATGTGGCGGCCGGCACGTTCCGGTCGGTGTCATTCCACTCCATCAGCAGCCGGTCACGTTCGACCGCCGACAGCAACGGCAGAGCCGACACCAGTCCGGCCGGCTCGGCCGCCAGGCCTGCCAACAACACCAGCAGATTGCCGGCCAACCGCTCGATGGTCTCCCGGTCGAACAGATCCGTGTTGTAGGTCACCGCCCCACGCAGGCAGCTATCGGATTCCTGGAATTCCAGGGTGATATCGAAGCTGGTGCTCACCACCGGCAGCTCGAAGGCGTCGACCTCCAGGCCGGGCAGGGTTTGAGCCTGGTTCGGTGTGTTCTGCAGCACGATCATGGGTTGGAACAGGGGCGTGCGGCTGGTGTCCCGGACCGGCTGAAGATGATCCACCACCCGTTCGAACGGCACATCCTGATGGGCGAAGGCATCCAGCACGGTCTCTCGCACGGTGTCGAGGAACTGCGTGACGGTCAGCGTGGCGTCCACCCGGGAGCGCAGCACCACCGTGTTGACGAAGAACCCGATCAACCCTTCCAGCTCGGCCCGCTCCCGACCTGAGACAACCGTGCCGACGGCGATGTCGTCCTGACCCGACCAGCGAGAGAACAGCAGCTGGCAGCCGGCTACCAGGGTCATGAACAGGGTGCCGTCCCGCTGCTGGCCCAGTTCCTTGAGCCGGGTGGTCACCTCGGCCGGCACCACGAACTCGTGCATGGCCCCGGCCGAGGTGCGCACCGCCGGCCGCGGCCGATCGGTCGGTAGTTCCAACGGCGGCACGCCGTCGAGCTGACGGTGCCAGTAGGCCAGTCCTTCGTCGAGAATCGGGCCGGACAATGCCGCTCGCTGCCAGGCGGCGAAATCCGCGTACTGCACCGGCAGTGGTGCCAGGTCGGCTACTTCATGACGGGCCGCAGCCCGATAGAGCATGCTCAGCTCCTCGACGAGCACGCCCATCGACCAGCCGTCGGTGATGATGTGGTGGAGCACCAGGCTCAACGCGTGGTCCCTGGCGCCCATCCGCACCAGCCGCACCCGCATCAGCGGCCCCCGGCTCAGGTCGAACGGCTCGCTGCTTTCCGCCGCCAGGACCCGCTCCAGCTCAGCGGCCCGCTCGGGCTGCGTCAGGTCGGGCTGGGCCAGATCCGACAGGTCCAGCACCGGCAATGACACCTCGCCCGGCGGGTGGATCACCTGCACCCCCCGCCCGTCCAGCTGCTCGAACGTGGTGCGCAACGACTCATGCCGAGCGATCAGTCCGGTGAACGCGGTCCCCAGCGCGTCGACGTCCAATTCCCCGCACAATCGCAGCCCGCCCCGGGTGGTGTGCTCGGCGCTGTCCGGCTCGAACTCGTGCAGGAACCACAACCGCTGCTGAGCGAACGACAACGGCAACTCACCATCCCGATCAGCGACCGGGATAGTGGGTATTTCGGTGGGGGAGCTGGCGGGTATCGCGGTGGCGAGTTCGGCGATGGTGGAGTGGGTGAACATGGCGCGTGGGGACAGGTCCACCCCGAAAGCGGCGCGCAGTCGCGAGGCCACCCGGATGCTCAGGATCGAGTCCCCACCGAGCTCGAAGAAATTGTCGGCGATCCCGACCCGTTCCACCCCGAGGACTTCGGCCCATATCCCCACCAGGGTCCGCTCGGTATCGGTGCTCGGTGCCACATAACTGGTCGCCAGCGTCGTGCTGACATCCGGTTCCGGTAACGCCCGCCGGTCCAGTTTGCCATTCGCGTTCAGCGGCAACTCGTCGAGCAGCACAAACACCGACGGCACCATGTAGTCGGGCAATACCGCCGCCGCATGTTCACGCAACTGCGAGAAGTCCACCGACTCGTCCGGCACCACGTAGGCGACCAGCCGCTTGACGCCGGGCTGGTCCTCGCGGGCGCTCACCGCGACCTGGGCCACGTCGGGATGGGCCGCCAGCACGGATTCAACCTCACCCAATTCGATCCGGAACCCCCGGATCTTCACCTGCTCATCAGCCCGGCCGACGAACACCAACTCGCCATCGGCGGTCCAGCGCACCAGGTCACCGGTGCGATACATCCGCTCACCGGGGGACCCGAAGGGGTTGGCCACGAACCGCGCCGCGGTCAACCCGGGACGGTGCAGATATCCCCGGGCCAATCCGGCACCGGCGACGTAGAGCTCACCGGCGACACCCACCGGGACTGGCCGCAGGGCAGCGTCGAGCACATAGGTGCGGGTGTTGGCGATCGGTCGGCCGATCGGTGGGACCCTGCCCGGGGTCAGCGCCTGGCTCCAGGTCGTCACGACCGTGGATTCCGTCGGCCCATATGCATTGATCATCCGCCGGCCCGGTGCCCACCGCGCCACCAGCTCCGCGCCGCAGGCCTCCCCACCCACGATCACTGTGGCGAACTGAGCCAACCCGGTCGCCGCGAGCGCCTCGGGCACAGTGGCCAACGCGACCGGCGGGATCAGAGCGTGGGTGACACCGTGGCGTGCGAGCACCTCGGCCAGCTGTTCGCCCAGCAGCGGACCCGGTGGGGGCACCACCAACGCCGCCCCCGCGGGCAGCGACATGCACAATTCCAGCACCGAGGCATCGAAGCTCGGGGAGGAGAACTGCAACACCCGATCCCCCCGGCCCACCTGGAAATGCTCAGCCTCGGCCGCGGCGAAACTCGCCAGCCCGGCATGGGAGACCACCACACCCTTGGGCCGCCCGGTGGAACCCGAGGTGTAGATCACATACGCCGGGTGCGCGACCGACAACGGCGACCCACGATCAGGGTCAGAAGGCGCCCGATCCGGCATCGCGCCCACCGCGGCCACCGTGACCGGGTCATCAAGCACCACCACTGCGGCGTCGATGCCCTCGGCGACCGCCGGCAACCCGCCCGCCACCGCGGCCACCGTCAGCACCAGCACAGGGGCGGCGTCGGCGAGCATGAACCCGATCCGCTCGGCAGGATAAGCC
>JBOHGH010000160.1:0-9291 GCA_050699975.1 Pseudonocardiaceae bacterium
GTCCATGGTCGATCGAACAGCTCTGGCGTCGAGTTCGGGAGGCTGAGTGCACTCAGGATCCAGCACCACTCGGTGCCGCGTTAGCCTTCCCCTATCCCTCACCGAGGTGTTCGCCCCTGGGGTGACGGCCCCGGGGCATCGGTGGGGGTCGGGGGAGGGGATGATCCCGTGGAGGTGGACGGCGCGCGTCCGATCGGTCGGCGGCTGCGCCAGATCCGCCAGGCCCGGCGTAAGTCGTTGCGCATGGTAGCCGGGTTGGCCGGAACCAGCTCATCGCACCTGCACCGGATCGAGACCGGGGCACGTCCGTTGGACAGCTTGACGCTGATCCTGGCACTGGCCGATGCGCTCCAGGTCGCGCCCTCGGACCTGATGACGCTGCCCGTCCCCGCGCCCGGCAACGGCCCCACTGACGGTGCGATCAACGCGGTGCGGCTTGCGCTACTGGCGGTCGGCCACAATCGCCCGGACGGGCAGGTCCAACCTGTCGATGCCGTGCGGGAACGGGTCACGGCCGTTGTGGACGCATACTGCCGCAACGGCGTGGTCGGCGCCGCATTGCCTGGCTTGATCCGCGACCTACACACCTCGATCACGGCCGGGCGCGACGTCGCCGAGCTGCTCGACCTAGTGGTGCTGCTGCACTCCCACGCCACCGTCGGGTGGCTTCGGGTGGTCGGCGGGTCCCTGGATCTGCGCTCGCAGGCCGCCGAGCTGGCCAGGCACGCGGCGACCGAGTGGGAGACACCGCAGGCGTTGGGCCTCGCCGCGTGGGGAGGCATGTACGTGCTCGTGCTGGCAGGAGCTGTCGACCTCGCGCATGCCGAGCTGGCGGACCGCACTGGGGAGGTCAACGCCTACGGGCTGGGTTTCGGCCCGCAGGAGGTCGGCCAGTGGCGAGCGCGCACAGCGATGGAGGCCGCCGACCACGAGCAGGCGACGCGGGTCGCCGAAGGCCTGGCAGTCCAGACCCACCCGCTGCGCTCACGGCAGGCCGACTATTGGGTCACCTACGGCCGGGTGCTAGCGCGACTGCGGGAACGCCGCGATGATGCGGTGCGGGCGCTGCGTCACGCGGAGCTGATCCTGCCGCACTATGTGGAGCGCGACCCCCTCGTCCGGGACGTGCTCGCCGAGCTGCTCACGCACGCCCGCCGGGACGCGGTCGGCCGGGAGCTGCGCGGCATGGCCTACCGGGCGGGTCGGCCGGCGTAGCTGGATGAGCCCGAGACCGGACGTTGTGGTGATCGGCGGCGGGATCGCCGGCGTCTCGGTTGCCTACGAGCTCGCTGCGCACCGCCAGGTCACCTTGCTGGAGACCGAGACCAGCCTGGCTACCCACTCCACCGGGCGCTCGGCCGCCATGTACGTGCCGGGCCACGGTGGCCCGGTGGTGCGTGCCCTGATCAACGCGAGCGGCCCCCGGTTCGCCAGCCTGGCCGAGGAGCTCGGCGCGCCTGCACTGTTGCGCCCACGCCCGGTGTTCTGGGCAGCTTTCGACGACGACGGTGAACAGGCGCTGCGCGCGGAGCTGGCAGAACGGGCAGACGAGCCGGACGCCCCGGTCGAGCTGTCACCGGAGCAGGCCGTCGCCCGATGCCCGGTGCTGCGGCGGGGCCTGCTGCGGGTTGCGGCGGTCAGCGAAGCCGCATGTGACCTCGACGCGATGGCTCTGCACCAGGCCTACCTCCGCGGGTTGCGCCTGCGCGGCGGCTTGGTGCGGGTGGCGGCGCCGGTAACCGGGCTGGCTGCACTATCCGGCGGCTGGCGTGTGCGCTGCGGTACGGGGGACGTGCTGCACACCGCCGACGTCGTGGACGCGGCGGGGGCTTGGGTGGATCTCGTCGCCGACCTGGCCGGGGTGTGTCGGCTGGGTCTGCGCGCGCTGCGCCGCACGATTGTGGTCGCGCGGGTGGCGGACCCGGTCCGCCTGCGCGCCCCGGGCGGAGGCGCGCTGCCGATGGTGGTCGAAGCGCGGGAGCGTTGCTACTTCAAGGCGGAGGGGGAGAACCTGCTGCTTTCGCCCGGCGACGAGACGCCTGTCGAACCGGGGGACGTCCGGCCCGATCCGCTCGACGTGGCGGTCGCGCTGGAGCGGGTCGAAGCAGTCACTGGACTCGGACTGCGCTCGGTGCAGTCCAGCTGGGCGGGGCTGCGCTCGTTCGTCGCCGATCGTGATCCGGTGGTCGGCGCCTGGCCGCAGCATCCCGGGTTCCACTTCTTCGCCGGCCAGGGTGGTTCCGGCATCGAGTCGGCCCCGGCGTTGGCGGCGCTGGGTGCAGCAGCCGTCCTCGGCAGCTCGCCACCGCCGGACATTCCGTTTGACCTGGCCGCGCTCGCGCCCACCCGATTGGCCTGAGTCGGAGCTGCGTGCCAGAGTGCAGCCGTCATCTCGGATCAGCGTCGTATCAGACCAGGGTCCGATCCCCAACCCCGGACCTCGCTCCGATGTGCGCGCACCCCGCATGCGGCAACATTGCCAGCATGATCGAGGTACGCGAACTGACCAGGCAGGCCCGGCGCGACGTATTCGTGCGCTCACCCCGGCGCAGCGGACTGGCCAGGGTACTGACCAGCATGGGTGCGACAGTGCTCCCCGAATCCGGCCATGGGCTCTCGGTCACCGGCATGGACGCATACACGATCACATCGGCCGCAGCGGCGCATTACATACCGATCCAGGAACTGACGCCCCGCACTGCGTGAGACCACATACACCGTGTGATAACCGTGTGACGCGCCGTGACCGTCGCGTAGAGATCTGCGGCGAGCCGCACGGTGCCATCGGGATCGACGCTGCGCAGTGTCCACCACCAGTGCCGCGCTAGCCTGGCGCGGTCTGCCAGGCCTAACCGCGGCGGCCGATAGGCGGCACACCGACGTAGAGGCGACCCTGGACTCGAACGGGTTCGCCAACCTGGTGGTGTCCAAGCGTGACGGGTGCATCGAGCTGGACCCGCACGCCACCGGCTCCTGGACGCTGACGCTGGACGAGGACGAGGCCACCGCGCTGCGCGACGTGCTGACGGAGTGGCTCGGATGACGTGGTACCTGCAGACCCACCGCAGCCACTTGCGCCGTGCCAAGATCCTCGCCGCGTGCGGGGTGGAGTTCACACCGCTACGGGCGTTGTGTAGTTGGCCCGGCGCTGCCCGGCGACCCGTCCGACCCCGACCAGGTCTGCCCCAGGTGCAAGCTGGTCGCCCCGTGAGTCGCCCACTGTGGGCGATGTCCACCCCCGACCGCGAGGTGCACCTGTTGATGCAGAGCGAGTTGATGCAGAGCGAGTTGATGCAGAGCGAGTTGATGCAGAGCGAGTTGATGCAGAGCGAGTTGATGCAGAGCGAGTTGATGCAGAGCGAGTTGATGCAGGAGCGAGCACCCCATAGGCGTGAGCTGCTGCGGCGACGCGGGATCCCACACGATCCCTGAGCCTCGCGATCAGCAGGCCAACCGGTGCCGCCGCGGCCGTGTGGGCGGCGGCAGGCCCCGATGAGTTTTGCTCCGCTGGGCCGTCTGCACTGCGGTGGGCTTAACTCAGCCGGAGATCCGATCGAAAGGACACGAAAGATGAGAAAGCTGATCGTGAGCACCTTCCTGACCCTCGACGGGGTCATGCAGGCCCCGGGCGGACCTGGAGAGGACGACAGCGGCGGCTTCGCCCACGGTGGCTGGTCGGTGAACTATTGGGACGAGCCGATGGGTCAGGTCATGGACGAGGCGATGAGCACGCCGTTCGACCTCGTTCTCGGACGCAAGACCTACGACATCTTCGCCGCACATTGGCCGCACGCCACAGACCATGCCGTCGCCAAGCCGTTGAACAACGCCACCAAGTACGTCGCGTCGCGAGGTCATCCCACGCTGGGGTGGAGCAACTCGGTCCTGATCGAGGGAGACGCGGCCGAAGGCATCGCGGCGCTCAAGACGGAAGATGGGCCGGAGCTGCAGGTGCATGGCAGCGGGAACCTGATCCAGACGCTCTTGCGCTACAACCTTGTCGACCAGTACCGCCTGTGGGTCTTCCCCCTCGTCATCGGGTCGGGCAAACGCCTGTTCTCGGAAGGCACCATCCCCTCCGGGCTGAAGCTCGTCGACAGCAAGGTCTCCACCACTGGAGTCGTGATCGGTACGTACGAGCCGGCAGGCGAGATCGTCACAGGATCGTTCGCGCTGGACTGACCGCGCTCGGAATCACCGAGCAAATTGTCAAGACCCGTGGATGAAGATCTCTTAGGCGGCTTCTGGTTGGGGTGCTCATCGGGTCGTTCGACGAGGTGTCGGTGGCAGGGCTTGCTCGATCGGCAGCCGGGGGAACGACGTCGCGCTCCCATCGACCCGCCTGCCGTAGTAGGATCGTAGTCGTATCCGCTGTCGATCGGGTCCACGGTGCGCAGCACATGTGGGACAGCCACAAGGTGGCCGTCGTGGAGGCCGACGAAGCGGTCGGCGATGTCGACGCTGTCTGGTTCGACCCGGACCCCGCCAGCTGGTCGGGCACGAGCGTTCGGGTGATCGGCTACAGCCATAGCCGCCGAGCGATCCTGACCGCCATCCTCGTCCACGCTGGTGAGAGTGCCTACTACAGCGCGAATGGGTGGGAGTCCAATCCGGCGGACCAGCGGCGGTATCCAGAGGGGCAGTGATGGACGTGAAGCAGGAAGTCGAGCGGGCCCAGATCGAGTCCGAGGCCACCCGGGATCAGCCGCTGCCCGAGCACGTCAAGGGTGAGCGGCGAGGGCGCTCGGTGGTGCAGTCAGT
This sequence comes from Pseudonocardiaceae bacterium, assembly GCA_050699975.1. Lineage (GTDB taxonomy): Bacteria > Actinomycetota > Actinomycetes > Mycobacteriales > Pseudonocardiaceae. The sequence continues at coordinate 4,762 of JBOHGH010000160.1, forward strand.
GCGAGTGCCTGTGGAGAAGTTCGCCGCGATCGAAGAGATCGCGGAGCGGTCGGGAGTGCCGGTCAGTGCGCTGATTCGCGGATGGGTGTTGCAAGGACTGGCTGCCGAGCAGGGTACCTCCCTTCGGGACGGGATCGAGCGACTTGCAGCTGACGCCGATCGACTCCGCCGACTGGCTGCAGCTAGTGAAGTCGCCTAGCGATGGTCGCTGGCGCCCAGCCGGGGCGCGCCGGTCTCCCGCTCGGTGATCACGTCACAGACCATCTGTATGGCCTCCGTGGTTTGGGCCACCGCGCCGTGCTGCTGCGGCCAAGTGGCCGGTCGCGCTCCGCTTGGTGTCGCGGAGTTGCGGGGGACGGTGCCGTGGCCGAAGTAGTCAACGCGGATGAGCGCCCCGTGCCGGTCGCGTTCGAAGTCCCCAGCGGAGTCCAGCCAAAATGTGTGGTGATGGCCGGTGACGATCCCATCGCGCAGACTCAAACTCTGCAGCGTCGGCTGCGTGGTGCCCACGACCGCTGCACTGCTTGAACCGCACGGGCGGCCGCGGGAGCGAGCACCTGTGCGTGGTCGGCATGAACGAGTTGCTTGCCAAGGATGCGGCTTTCTTCCACGACAACTTCGCCGGTTCGTTGACCAAGCGCGTGCTGAGCTTCGCCGCGCGGTTCGAGGAGTTCGCCGACACGCTCGCGTTCTCCGTCGTCGCCAAGATCGTGCCACTGGCGTTCGCGTCGGTGGTGCTCTGGCGCTACGACCCGCTCCTCGTCGTCGTCCTGCTTGGTCTCATCGTGGTCACGGGGCTGGTCATCGCGCCGCTTATCCGTTGCCGCCAGGCACTCGTCGACGAGCGGGAGGCCGCCATCGCACGAGTGTCTGGCTACGTTGCCGACAGCCTGATGAACATGGAGACGGTGCGAGCCTTCGCCGCTGAGGATCGCGAGGCCGCCGCGCACAAGACACGCGTCGCCGAACAGCGAATGCTCTCCATCCGATCCTGGGACTACGCCAACCTCCGCATCGACACCCTGGTCGCGCCGATGTCCGTGCTCACCAACGCACCCGGCATGTTTCTCGCCGTCAGCCTCGGCAGCGGGCGGCTTGGCGTGGAGGCGATCGTGGTGACCTTCGCCTATTACTCGAACGCGACACGGATCATGTTCGAGTTCAACCAGATCTATCGGCGGCTGGAGAGCTGCCTGACAGAAGCCGTCCAATTCACCGAACTGCTGCTCCACCCCACCAACCGTGCTCGATCCGGTCTCCCCGGAGCTGCTGCGACCGGCGACAGCGGACGTCCGCTTCAAGCAAGTGAGCTTTGCCCACGCCGGCGCACCGCTGCCTCGGGCGCCCGGCTCTGTTGGACGGCCAGGAGTTGGGGAATGAGCCGGGTCGTGTCGCGGTCTGGGTGTCCGGGCAGGGCTCCGGCCACGTTGAAGGCGCGCAGGCTGATTGCTCCGATCGCTCCGGTAATGGCGAGGTCCGCGGCTGCCTGGTCGGCGGCGAGCTTGCTGGTGCCATACGGGCTGCTCGGCGCCACGGCCGCTGTCTCGCTGATCGGTTGCTCGGTCTGCTCGCCGTACACCGTGCAGGTGGACGCGAGACCAGTCGCCCGGCACGGGCGCTGGCGAGTCAAGGATGGCCAGGATGCCGCCGACGTTTGCCGCTGGACGCCCGTGGGCAGCGCGGACGCCCCGGAGCAGGTCAGTAGCCGGCCACGTGCGCGCCGAGGACATCGTCCATCACCCGCTCCTCATGAACGACTGCGCGGTGCTCGTCGAACGCGACGGCCAAGGCCGGGTCCCACGGTGTCGGGGGTGCGGCCGCGGGGTCACGGGGTAGCTCGACTCCCACGGCCGAGGCGTCGGCGAGGGCGTCGCGGTAATCCTGCGCGGACATGCGGAACGGCTCGCATCCGGCGTCCCGGGCGCGGCCGGTCATCGCTAGGCCGGGCGCGTCGATATCACCGTGGTAGCGCAGCCGCGCCCCGCACGACCGGAGCGCAGCGATGGCCAGGCTCGGGGCCGTAGTCGGGTTGCCATTGGTGCAGAGCACCGCGGCCCCGAGGCGACGTTCGGCCGCTGCCTCCACCAGCCGCGGGTTCTCCACCACCAGCACCGGCGTCCCGGGCGCGACGGTCAGCGGCGACGCCCGCAGCGCGAGCACCGACAGCTGCATCGGCAGCCCGGCCGCCGTCATTGCCCGCACCGCGTCGGCGACTCCGCCTGCGCTGAGGACCGGCAGTGCCCACGTCAACACCGGGGCCGAGACGAGGTCCAGCGGCAGGCCGGCGCGCTCCCACGCGCCACGCTCGTCAGCTGAGCCGTCGCGCGCGAGCAGCGCCCGGGTGACCAGCGTGGCGAGCCGGGTGAACGTGTCCAATGCGTGTGCGTCGCCGAACAGCTGCGCCGCCACCTCGGTACGGCTGCGGCCGAAGCCGGCGCGGGCGAGCACCTGCCCGACCCGGGTGACCACCGTGGTGACCTCGTCGGCGGTGTGACGTGCGAATAGCCCGTCGGTCCAGGCGGCATCGCGCCAGGTGATCACCCAAGCCGCATCGCCCAACTGGGCAACCGTCGCATCATCCAGGGCGGCCCGCCGCTGCCGCATGGCGTCGTGGCGGGCCAGCGCTGCCTCTCGCCGGCCGGCGGGTGGGTGTCCGAGTGTCCCCAGAGCGTCGACAAAGATGGCACCGGTGAGCCGCTCCACGCCGGCCGCAACGGTGTCGAGCGAGACCGTGCGCCGGGTGGCCGGCATCCGGGTCTCGATCAGCACCCCGAGCCGGCGACGACCCTCGGGGGTGAGGTCGGGCAGCGTCAACCGGCCGCGCCAGCCCAGGCCGTTACGGTCCAGGGCCGCAGTCACGGCCCGCCACAGCGGCTGCAGCGCCGGGTCGGCTAGGAAGGCGTTCACAGCAGGCTCTGCTGCCCCGCGTCGTCGTCAGCACTGGCCACGGTGACGTCCGGGGCGAACCGGGCCGCGACGGGGCGGGGGCGCACCCGCCCGCCGGGTTCGACCGTGACCACGGCCATCGCCGTCAGCAGCGCGACGGCCTCGTCGCGCAGGTCCTCCGCCCCTACGTCCTTTCGCCAGTAGCGGCCGTAACGCTCCAGCAGCTCACCCAGCTCACGGTCGAGCATGGCAGTGTCGGCGCCGTCGCGGTGGCGGGTGGTGAGCGCGTCCAGGAGCAGCAGCGCGGCGTGGGCGGTGGTGCCACCGGCCGGGAATGCGATGTCGGTGCAGCCGCCGTCCACGTCGATCGCGGCGACGCCCTCGGCCCGGGCCTCGACGACGAGCCCGAACATCTCCTCGCAGTAGCGGGACTCCTCACCGAAGCGGCGGCGCAGCTCGGCCCAGTCCTCCGGCGCGACGTCGTCGGCGTGCAGCACGGGATCCTCCACCAGCCGGCGGCGCAGCGCAGCCCGGCCGGTGCCCTCGCCCGCGGCGCGGTCGAGCAGCTCATCGGCCGACTGCGCGCCCACCAGCGCAGACGCGGGCAGCAGCGCCATCCGGTCATTGCGGACCTCCAGCAGGGCGTCGGCGTCAGCGTCGGTCTCGTAGCCGGTGACCGACCGGTCGAGCTCCCGCACCACGCCGTGCCCCACTAGCCAGCGCACCGCCGTGACCAACGCGCGCCGCTCGCTCGTGGCGCCGTCCAGTGCGATGCCCGCGTCGGCGGCGGCCGAACGGACCTGCAACACGAGGTCGCGCAGGCTGATCCGGTCCGGCCCGGCCGCCGTGGCCGCCAGCACCAGGGCGAGCAGGACGTACTCGCGCGCGGTGAAGGGACGATCCGTGTGGGTGCGCAGCGGGCGGTCGGGCGGGATGTGCCCGGACTTGACCAGCCGGGCCGTGTCGGTACCGACGATGAGCCGGTAGCCCAGACGCTGGGTGAACCAGCGGTCCAGCTGCTCGGCGTGGCGGCGGATGAGCAGGAACAGCGGGCGGTCGGCCTCGGCGGTGCGCCACGGACGGGTCAGCAGCGCCCTGGCCGAACCGGTCAGTTCCCCGGCCCGCTGCGGATCGTCGCGCATCACGGCTCCTGCACCGCAGTGATCGTGAGGCCGAGATCGATCAGCCGCAGCGCACCGGCCGGGGTGTGCACGGTGGTTGGCTCGCCGGGACGCCGCTCCACGACGCAGCGCAGCCCGTCGGCCTCGGTCTCGCCCTTGACACGGCCCGGACCCATGGCAGCGACGGCCGGGCCGAGCAGCCGCTGCAACGCTGCGAGCGCGCGCTCGGACAGCACGACCCCGTCGAGCAGCGCCCCGTCGGGTCCCGTGGCGTCCAGCAGCTCCGACCGGACGGCCCTGGCACGCTGCTCGTCGGCGCGGCGCCGGGCCAGCAGGTACTCGCGCTGCATCGAGCGGTCCTGCACCTGGCCGGAGCGCCCGGTGCTGGTGGTGTTGCCGCGCTCGCGCAGGCTCACCGGTACCTGGGCGGGCGGGGCATCCCACCACGAGGTGGTGGACGCGACGGGGTCGGTGTCGTCGCCTGCGGCCGCGCCGAGGTGGCGGCAGCCGAACAGGCCGAACG
>JBOHGH010000161.1:0-9161 GCA_050699975.1 Pseudonocardiaceae bacterium
CTTCAAGACCTGGAGAATCATGCACACCGACTACCGTCGCCCCCTTGCAACATTCGCGACAACCATCTCAGCTGTAATCGGCCTGCACTTCTACACGGCCGCCTGAATAACCCTCCTTGTATCCAATTTTTTCGAGCGCACTTTTTGCGGAGTTGTACAGCGAGGTCTCGAAATGGGGCTGGTACGGCCAAATAATTCCCTTCAGTAAACTACGGGGAACTGCGTCCATGGGCTGCACGAGTCTCGACATTCCTGCATGGTACTTGTCGCTGCCCCGGATGGTGTGTCTTCGTATCCTGCCAGGCGACAGCGTCGGACCAGTTCGAGAGCCGGCCCCCAGGCAGACGGTCAGTGTGATGCCAAGACGTAGCATCATCGTTGATGAGCTCCTCCAGCGCATTGACGAACAGGGCGGCGTCGATTACGTCATCATCTACGCCCGGTCCCGCGTCTTCCGAAACTACATCGAAGCTGCCATCGTAAAGAGAAGCTGGACAAGCGCGGCGTCAAGCTGATCTCAACTAACCCGAACGAATACTACGGTGAGGGTTACTGGGCTGAGGCCATGGAAGCCATCACCGACGTGTTCAACTGGGCACAGGTGAAACAAAAGCGGTGACGACATTAAAAAGAAGATGCTCAACAAAGCTGAAAACGGCGCCACCGTTGGTCGCGCGAAACTCGGCTACCGCAACGTCAGGATTAAAGTCAACGGTCACGACGTGAATACCATCGAAGTGGACGCCGACCGTTCCCCCTATATCGTGATGGCCTTTGAACTAGCCGCCACCGGGAAATTCTCCAACGTGGATGACATTCGAGCAAAGATCACCGACGCCGGACTAAGGATGCCCAGCGGTAAACCGGAAATGCCCATATGGCCCTGCTGGCTCAATGGCAACAAGGCACTTTCTCGCGGATTCAATTACGCCGTCGAGCGCTTTGAACGCCTGAGGTAGACGGGAACGGGGTCGAGATACGCGTTGGGCATGACTATGGACGGTTTTCGGGAGAGCGTCTTTACGACTTTGCCCCCGACGGGACTTCGACTTTGCCATTTCCTCGAATCGAATTCATGTGCGGCTAGTTCGGAGTCAGCGAGCCGTAGCTGCGCAATTTTGGCAGCGGATAGGGGTACGCTTATTCGAAACGCTGCCACCTGCCGGAACGGTTCCAGGGAAGAACTACGGAAAGGCGAAAGTTGGCTGCGTTCATCGCGCAGCCGTCAGAGCTGATCTAGTCTCAAGCTGCTCGGCCCCCGCGTGATTTCGTGAGGGTACCTCTCGCCTTGACACGCCCGTCAGGAGAGAATGATGGAAAATGCCAGCTAACACAGACGACTAGCACGCTATATCCTCACTCGGGCTTGCTTGAGAAGTTTAGTGAGCTTGGGATTACTCCGCTTGTGTAGCGAGGAAAGCACTCTCAGCAGCTCTTGACTTGTTGGGTGTACCTTTGCCATTTGGGGGGCCGCATCCCAAGCGTCTACGAGAGAGTCCAGGGCTCCATCTCGGTCACGGAGGGCGAGTTTTGCCCTGGCTACGTTCATGTACAGTGGGCCGGTTCTTGTTGCCGGGAGTGTGAGCGTACGGTGGCTCAAGTCCCTGGCTACGTTCAAGGCTTGCCCATGATTTTCCAAGTCAACCTGTGTCGCTATAACATGCGTTGCCGTGTTCTCTGGCCCGAATTGGATACCGCATACGTCTACATCCTTGGGAAATTCTTCGGACACGTGCCACGCCGCCGCCATATGCCGTTCAGCTTCGGCTTTCTCTCGCAGTCGTCCAGCGAGCGTGAGGCCGCGAAGATGCAGCAATCCTAACCCTAAGGATTTGTCTCGCCCCTCCATGGATTCCTCGGCTTGAACTATCGCGCGGTCAACAACAGCCAAGCCCCCCTCAAAGTCTCCGCAATTGAGAAATGTACCGGCCTCATCCCGGGCTGCGATAGCACCAGCAAGCGGGGTTGCCCGCTCCGCCGCAAGTCGTTGCTTTATTACAGCCAGCTCCGCAAGGCCCATCCAGCGGTGACGCGCAGCAAGCCAGTAAACCGCGCTATATATATCCGATACCATCGCCCACGCATCAGGCGTGCCAACTGCATGGGCGTAATTTGTCGCCCTAGACAGTAATCCGGGCAGTCGCTTAAGCACTTTAGATAGATTCGCGTCACCACGGAATTTGACTAGCTCTCTCAACTCATGAGTCAAAATGTCGCGCTCGGTCAATGACTCGCCGGGGAGATCAAACCGTCGGATCGCTGCACGCAGTTCTTGTAGATTCGCCTCGCTGTCTTGCTTAATCTCCGTTTTGCCAAGTACCTCATCAAGTGTGGTTCCCATTGCCCTGGCGAGGGCCGCCGCTACACCCTGGGTCAGCGCACGATCACCGACTTCGATCTTGCTCAGCAAAGACACGGAAACGCCAGCCCTGCGCGCCAGCTTCACCTGGCTCATGTCGCGCTCTTTACGGATAACCGCGACGTTTCGGCCCGGTCCTGATGTCTTCTCCATCTCGGGTGCCATGCGTGTCAACCTTCCCCATAACGGGTGTCTTCAAACGTTACCCCAACCCGCTCGTGGGTGCTTAGGTAACGGACTGTGCAAGGAATGTGCAAGTTCCTTCCTTGAAGTTGATGTTGTATAGGCGTACCAACCGCACCCCTGCACCTGGAGGCCCTGGGACATGACCAGCCAAGGCACGGCCCTGTCCCGCAGCGGCGGCGACCTCCCGGTCGGGCTTGAGGCGTTGTCGTCGCTAGCGGTGAGGGTACTCAACGAGCACACCAACCAGGCGGGCCGCTGCACCGCGTGTAGGTCTGCGTGGCCGTGCGAACAAGCATCCCTAGCAGAGCACAACGTGGCGGCACTATGAGCCGCCTTCTGAGCTGGGTTGGTCCGGCGACATGTGACCCCGGCACCGCCGGGCCAACCCTTCCCACCCCCGTCCACGACGCTCACGGCCGGGAGCTGGCCTGGTTGTTGGAGCGGGTGTTATCCGGTGATCTGGGTAGCGACGACTGGGCCGACGTTGAGCGCGCGGTGGTGTCCGCGCTGGCAGCGTCGGTGCAGCTCTATGAGGAGCACCAGGTGGACGAGCAGGGTTGGTGCCTGATCTGCTGGGAAGCCACACGGGAATGGTGGCGGCCGTGGCGCCATCGCAGGGCCTGCACGGTTCGCGCCGCGTTCGCTTTTCACATGCCGCACGCTGCTACTTCCGACCTGCGGGGGACGCAGTGAGTGTGAGGTATGCCGCGAATCCTGGCTACGACGATGCAGGTGCTTTCCCGTGTCCTCGGTCTATTGAATTGGTGTTGGTGGCGTCGGATACGGCGGTGAATATTTTCGGGCTTACCGCCCGCTATACCGCGCGGGCGTGGTTACCACAGGCGGAATGCGCCGCCGAGGAGGTAGCTAGGGCGCTGGTTTCTCGGGCGGTGAAAACCACGGGTATTCCTGGCCCTCGCCCGCCGTGGACCGCTTTCCAAGACGAAGACATACCGCTTATCGAGGTCCAGTTGCGGTTGGAATACCCAAGCTTGTTTATCGAGGTATGGGACGGTGACCGAACCTCGCCACACCCACTACCCGGAGCTTATCTCGATGACCATATGGCCGCAGTGCAGAAGCGCGCCCAGCGTTGGGACTGGTACCCGCGCGGTCGCGGCAAAGTCATTCGGGCCGAATTGACAACGCGATGAGCTGTGATGAGGGACGGTGTGTGATTCCTGCTAGCTGGCCGTATTCGTCGGATACCTACGAGGCATTCGCGGCGTTGAGACAAGCGGGGTTTACCGCTTATTGCTGTGGTGATCGTCGTATGCCACATGTGTTGGTGGCGGCCTATGCGTGGGGGGATAGCTATGTCGATGTGGTCAATATGCGGGGAGGGGATCGGGTCACAGCAGCCCGCCTACCGAAATCCGATGGCCTGGATATCTTCGCTCCCCACGAGGCGGTGTGGCATTACATGGGGGCTGTTGGACCCGCTGTGGCGGTGCTGCTGCGACTGCCACCCCCGGACCATCCTGACGCGCCAACCACTGCTTATCAAGCGCCACTGACGTTGTTTGTTTCCTCACGCGAGCAGCGCCCCATGAGCGTCACACCAAGCAGACAGACATGACAACAAAGCTCTACCCGGCAGGGTCTAACCGTCTGCCGCTGGCGAAAACGGAACGGGTGAGCCCGATTTCTCAACTACAATCGCACCCGTTTGCGTGGTTTCCACTGGCCGGGCTACGGCACGCTATCAACCTGGACGACCGCCACGTGCCACCAGGCGCGCCTATGCGCTGCCTGTGTGGGGCGACCCATCCCCGAGGCCCCGAAGGCGACATGGAGTGGCTGTGGCGTACCTGCGAACAATGCTGGGACCGGGCATGCACTATCACACGCCGAAACTCCCGCTAGGGTAACCGCTTCTCGGCTAACCCCCATATCCTCCTCAGTCGCTATCGCTAAAAATCGAGCGCGGAATACGCGGGTCTGTTGGTAGTTGAAAGTGTGAAGCCGAATCGTCTAGGTGGTGGTGTTTTCTGGGGTGTTGATGAGTGTCCATATGTGGTGTAGGAGTGATTCTTGGACGGCCTTGGGGAGGTCATCGACGTGGGCGGGCAGGCAGCCTGCGAAGGTGCCCGTGCTGGGGTCGGTGATGTCAATACCTGCCGCCTTGTTGTCCGTCGTTGATCTTGCCGATGATGCCGTCATTGGTGTTGCCGTTGGCCGGGGTGTGGGAAGGCCCCGCCGGCTGGTTGCGGGCGGGGCCTGTGGTCGGTTCGGTGATGGGGTGCTCGGTGTGGTGACGTATCTGGTGGGTCGGTCAGTCGGCACCGGTTTCGGAGATGGCGATCCGGGCTGCTTTCTCGTCGACGATTGAGCTGTTGCGGGCGAATGCGGCGGTGAGTGCGTTGACGGCGAGGTTGTTCACCGCGCGGGGGTAGCCGCGTGAGGCGTTGTGGATCAGGGTGAGGGCGTCGGCGCTGAACAGGGTGTCGCTGCGCCCGGCGATCTTGAGGTGGTGGGTGATGTAGTCGGCGGTCTCGGTCGGGCTCATGCCGGTGAGGGCGTAGCGGACTGTGATCCGCTGGTCTAGGGCGGCGAGCACGCCGAGTCGTAGCCGTTGGCGCAGGGTGGGCTGGCCGATCAGCACGGCGGCGAACGGGGCACCGGAGTCTATCTCGTGGTTGGTGAGCATCCGGACCGCTTCCATCTGGGCGTTGTCCAGTAGGTGCGCCTCGTCGAAGATCACGACGGGGCTGCGGCCACGTTCAGCGTGTTCGGCGGCCAGGGCTTGGGCGGCTTGGGGGACGAGGGTGGCGCTGTAGAAGCTGGGTACCTGCCCGAGTGCGCTGACGATGTGGTGCAGCATGCCGCGCACCCCGACCGAGGGGTTGGGCAGGTAGATGACCACGTGTCGGGAGGTGTCCAGCGCGGCGGTGGCGGCGCGGGTGGCGACGGTCTTGCCGGCGCCGACCTCGCCGGTGATCACACCCAGGGCGTGCTGGTCGATGCACCAGGCGATTCGGGCCACGGCCTCGGCGTGCCCGTCATGGCGGTGCAGCATGGACGGGGCCAGGCCGCGGCCGAAGGGCATGCGGGTGAAACCCCAGTGCGAGGCCAGGCGCCACGCTCACTGGCTGACCTCGCGTCCCTGCTCGCCGTCGATCTGCTGGTCGTGGGCCTGCTGGTGGAGGGAGGGCTGGTCGGGCAGTTGGGAGTAGATCGCGTGGAAGCCGATGCGTTCGTCGGCGGCGAGTTGCTGCTGGTGGGCGTCGGCGACCAGGTGCAGGTAGGCGATCCCGGTCGCCGGTGGGGGGGCCGGTTGGGGTGTTTCGGGCCGGGCTTTGGGGTGGGCGTGGCGGGTGATCAGATGCGGCGCCGCCGGTCCGAAACTGCGCCCGTGGCGACGAACCTCGATGATCTCCAGGTTGAACGGGGAGAACACCAGCTCCACCTTGCGCCCGGCCAGCGCGGCCTCGACCTGGTAGGTGTTGGCGTGCAGCGACACCGTCGCGGTCTTGGTGACCGTGCGCAGCACCGACCACAAAAACGCTTCGGTCAACGTCTCGGGCGAGGCCATGCTCGGGTTGTGCCCGGCCCGCTGCCAGCCGTCGTTCCAGCGAGCCAACGGCGCCTGCCCGGTTTCGGAGTGCACCTGGTGGTGATAGACGCCCTCCACCCACGCGGTGAACAGGGCGTTGAGTTCGAGCAACGCCGCGGCGTGGGTGAGCTGGCGGGCGGCCAGGTCCGCGGCGGTGGTGTCGGCGACCTCGACGAGGAACTGCTCGCGCACGGTGCGAAAGAAGCGCTCGATTTTGCCCCGGCCTTGGGGCCGGTGCGGGGTGGAGTGCACCAGCCGGATCCCGAGTTTCGCACAGGCCCGCAGCAGCCACCCGTCGATGAAGGCCGATCCGTTGTCGACGTAGGTTGTGGCGGGCACGCCGCGGGCGGCCAGCGCGGGTTCCAGCGCGGCGGCTAGGCGCACGGTGTCCTCGGCGAACCCGAACCGGTAGCCGACCGCAAGCCGGGAATGATCGTCGAGGAAAGCGAATATTCTGTGGAATCAGGTTTGTCCAGTTTATGAGCTTTTGTGCTGGTTAACGGCAACAATCGGGAGCAGGGTCGCGGACGGCGGGACGCCGATCTCGCGCGGGGTGGGGCCGGCTGGAGTGGGAACGTCGGTGAGCCGGCCGAGGAGGCCGTCGAGGGCGGCCTGTCCGTCGTCGACCGCGGCACGTTCTTCGTCAGTGAGCGGGATGGAGACGAGCATGCGCGCCAGGTTGTCCTTCGCCTCGAGCAGTTGGGCCTTGGTGGAGCCCTTGGGGGTGTAGAAGTCGCAGCGGGCGCAGGCCATGCGGTGCGGGCACTGCTCGAAGAAGCTGTAGGTGCACCAGCCGTGCCCGAGGTCGTAGTGCTGCCAGGGCTCGCCGGCGGTCGCGGCGCCGGAGGCGACGGCGTCGCGGTCGACGAGGACTTCGATGGTGCGCACGTTGCGGGCGAAGTACCCGGCCTCGGTGTAGGCCCTGGTCAGGGTGTTCGGGGTGATCTTCGCGTAGTGCTGGGTGCTGAGCGGGCTGCGGTGCCCGAGTCATGCCTGCAGCTCGAACAGGGTCATCGGCTCCTTGGCGTTGTAGAGCTGGCTGGCGATCGTGGAGCGGGCCCGGTGGCTGGTGATGTTGCCGCGGACATCCGCGGTCGGGACGCCGGCCTTGGCGCAGAGCACCGGGATGAGCGCGCGGTTGATGTAGGTCTTGGCCACCGGGTGCGCGCGGATGGAGAAGAGCAGGTCGACGTGTTCGTTGGTCTTGTGGTCCAGGTGCTTGGGTTGGACGGGGCGTTCGGCCTGCCAGGCCTCGATGACCTGGCCGACGATCGGGTCCACGGGCTTGGTGAACGCGGTGCCGGTCTTGTGTACGGGCACGTCGAGCAGGCAGACCGCCTGCTCGGCCAGGACATCGCGGGAGTCGCCGGCGATGGGCTGCTCGTCGTGCTGCCAGCGGATGCAGCCGACGCGGAGCCGGGATAGTTCGTCGCTGCGCAGGCCGGAGAACAGCCAGGCCAGGGCCAGCGCTCGGATGAGCGTGATCGGGTAGTAGCTTCCCGCGGGGGTGCCGGGTAGGTCCTGGGCCTGCAGGTTCAGCCCGGCCCACAGCATCTTGGCCCAGACGTCGTCGGCGATCACGCGGGGATCGGTGCCGATGAGCGCGGCGACGCTGCGAGGCACCGCCAGCGCCCGGGCGGGATCGAAGCGGCGGGGAATCCACTCCCATTCCTGCAGGTCACGGAAGAACACCCGGGTGCCCATCAGCATGTGGGCCTTGGTGCGCGGCGCGATCGGCGTCCCCAACCGCTCGTGCAGGTGGTCGCGCCGCTGGACCCAGTCACCGACGGCCATGCGGTCCACCGCGGCGACCCAGGCGGCGCAGGTCGCCCGGGTCCACCGGCGCGGGTCGGTCGCCTCGGGATGCTCGGCGGCCAGCCACCGCCCGGCCTTGGCCAGGTTGACTCGGATGTTGGCGCGGACGCCAGCGGTCAGGGTGGAGGTGTCGTGCCAGCGGTCAAGGTAGGTCGCCCAGGTGGAGGGGACCCCGGCCAGGGTGGGGGCGTGGTTAAAGCCGGGCCGGACCGGCGGTTGGCAGTGTCCGAGCTCGGCGACGGCCCGCTGCACCGTGTAGAGGCCGGCCGAGTGGTGTGCGGTGGTCGTCGGGTGCGTGTGCAGCCGGGCGAACGCCTCGGTGCTCAGGTCCTCCAGGCGGGGACTGCGGTTGATCAGCAGGGCCTGGGCGAGAACACCGGGAAGCCGGTAGCGGCCGTCCTCGCGGGTCTGGCTGCGATAGCCCCAGCGCTGCGTCACCTCGGCGACCTGCGCCATCGCCGCCTCGACCGGCGCGGGCCCGAAGACGAGCTGGGCCAGGTGAAGACGATTGAACATGCCCAGGTGCTGGAACTCGACGAAGTCGCCGAGCAGATAGCCCAGCGCCACCAGGAACGGGCGCACGGTGGTCTCGGTCGGCAACGGCTGGGCGGAGCGGAACTGCGTGGGGCTGGCACCGGCGAGCCGAGCCCAGTCCCACGCGGTCCAGCCCCACCACGAGCGACCGGTGACGGCACAGTCGCCCAGGACAATCGCGCAGGCGTGCAGCCCGGCCCGGCGAAACCGCACGTCATCAGCGTGGTGCAGCAGATTCCGGGCGGCGTCCAGAGGCTCGACCAGACGCGCCAACGTCCGCCAGTGCGCGGCGGTTCGTCTCGGGACCCCGACCGAGCGGTTGCGTCGCAGCCCTCGTGCCCCCAACACGGCCAAGGCCTCGCTCTCACCGTCCAGCAGCGGCACCCGCCGGTCGAAGCCGGTCACGTCCAGCAACGAGACGTGCCCAGTCACAACGGGCGACCCGGCGAGGTCCCGGCGGGCCGGGGCGCTCGTGGTCACCGCTGCACCAGCTCCCGGTCGACGTCGGCGATCATGCCGACGCGCCAGGCGTGCAGATGCGACATCGAGGCGTTCAACCGCGCGGACAGCTCCCGCCCCGACAAGTGCTCTGGCGACGTCGGATATTGGAACTGTCTGAATGCCTGCCTTATGGCCTTGGTCGGCGACTGATCTCGGCGGCGTAGGTGGTCCAGTCTCCTGCGGCGGCGCGTTGCCAGGCGACCGCGACGG
>JBOHGH010000162.1:0-9121 GCA_050699975.1 Pseudonocardiaceae bacterium
CCGCCCCGGCGCCCGACTCCAACCTGGCAAGAGAAGCTCCGGCCGGGGCCTCGGCACGGCCGGCGCCGGCACCGGCCGGACCGACCGTCCGCACGATCAGCATCACGGTGCGCGGCACGCAGGTCACCGGAGAGACCGGCAGGGTGACGGTGGCGCTGGGTACCCCGATCACCTTGGCTGTGACCAGCGACGCGGCTGACCAGATCCACGTGCACGGTTATGACCGGAGAGCCGAGATTCCGGCCGGCGCCACCAGCTCGGTCAGCTTCACCGCGAACGCACCCGGAGTCTTCGAGGTGGAACTGGAGGGATCCAAGCTCCAACTGGTTCAGCTGCAAGTGAGCTGATCATCTACGCGCACGGCGTGCCTGGGGTGTCTGCGACCAGACCTCTATGATCCCGGGCGTGGACAGTGTTGCTGTGCCCGGCACGCCGGGCGTGCCCCGACGAGCCCTGATCGCGCCGTGAGCACCGAGTCCAGCGGCGACCAGGTGCTGCGGGCCGCAGCCGAGCGCGCGCAGAGCACCGGCGCCTTGAACCTTCCCGAGTTCACCGACCTGCCGATTCCCGGTGACACCGCGAACCTACGCGAGGGGCCCGAGCTGCACCCCGACTGCGTGACCCTGCTGCCGCTGGTCGGTGTGTGGCGCGGCGAGGGCGAGGTCGTCTACCCGACCATCGACGGGCCATTCCGCTTCGGCCAGCAGGTGGTGTTCTGCCACGACGGGCGGCCGTTTCTGCGGTATGAGTCGCGGGCGTGGCTGCTCGATGACGCCGGCGAGGTGATCCGACCAGCCGCCCGGGAGACGGGGTTCTGGCGACCCCGTCCCGGTGACACCATCGAGTTGCTCGCCGCACACGCCACCGGCATCGTGGAGATCTACTACGGGCAGCCCCGGAACCAGACCTCGTGGGAACTGGCCACCGACGCGGTGGTGCGCACCTCGTCGGCCAAGGAGGTCACCAGCGCGCACCGCCTCTACGGCATCGTTGACGGTGGCGACCTGGCCTATGTCGAGCAGCGCGCGATGGTCGGCCAGCCCCTGCAACCCCACGTCTCCACCCTCCTGCACCGAGTAGTGGGGTGACACCCGGCCTTAAGCGCCTTAACCGCGTTCTGGATGCAGTCGTCATGCGCGGCTGCATCCAGAACGCGCTTGCTGTGGCCCCGGACAGCAGTCAGCCCCCGGGTGCCGCGCATGTGCGCGCCCGAGCGGGACTAGTGCTCGGGTTAGCCCGGGGGCCGGGTGACTGCCTTGGATTCGCCAGGCGCCTCTCACGGTCCGCCGTTGTCCGTCAACGCCGTCCGGAGGAGGTGGCCTTCCCACGGCCGTCGGCGGCTCTAGCTGACAGCCACCTCACGAGTCCTATAGCCGTTCAACCTTGGACCACCTCCCTTCGCGTGTACCTGTCACGCTAACCGCACCGTGGCGGCCCCGGCAACGTCTATACCGAGCCGCCCCGATCGAGCTCCAGCTCCACCCCGTCGGCCACCACAAAGACCCCTCGCCGCGCAGCAGGGCAGCGTCCGGGGCGGCGAAGTCGCCATTCAGTTGCGTCAGTACACGGACGGGCACAGCACGCGAAGCTTCCTCGGCCTACCATCGTCGTCGTGGATACCACTCTGCGCCGCACGCTGCACGAGCGGGGAATGCGGATGACCCCCCAACGGCAGCTGGTGCTCGATGCGGTGCACGACCTGCAGCACGCCACCCCGGAGCAGATCTGCGAGCACGTGCAACGCCGCGCACCCGCCGTCAACATCACCACGATCTACCGCACCCTCGACCTGCTCGAAGGCCTCGACCTGGTCCGGCACACCCATCTCGGGCATGGTGCGCCGAGCTACTCCACCCAGGCGCATGAGCACGTGCACCTGGTGTGCCACCGCTGTGGCGTGGTCACCGAGGTACCCACCGACGAGGTCACCGAGCTCGTCGAGCGGTTGCAGATCCGGTACGGGTTCGTCCTGGACCCCACCCACCTGGCGCTGTCCGGACGTTGCGTGCGCTGCACCGAGCAAGACAGCTCATGACCTCGCCGCTGCTGGACCTACCCGGTGCGGTGCCCCCGCCCGACGGGTCCCCAGACGCCGGGGTGGCCTGGCACCACGGCGACCCGTTACGTGAGCAGCGCGCCGCCGAGCACGACGTCGCGATAGTGGACCGGTCGAACCGGGAGGTGCTCGCCGTGCCAGGCGAGGACCGGCTGAGCTGGCTGCACACCATCACCTCCCAGCACCTGCTGGCGCTCGGCGAGGGCGAGCACACCGAAGCGCTGGTCCTCGACCTGCGGGGTCACGTCGAGCACCATGCCGTGGTCTCCCACGTGCTCGACACGGTGTGGCTGGACACCGAACCCGGCATGGCCGAAGGGTTGCTGGCCTACCTGAACTCGATGGTGTTCTGGTCGCAGGTGGCGCCACGGGATGCGACCTCCGAGCTGGCAGTGCTCTCGCTGCTCGGCCCGGCCACCGGCAAGGTGCTCGCGCAGGCCGGACAGCTCGGTGGGTTCGCGCGCGTCCAGGCGGGCCGGGCGGACCTGCTGGTACCGCGCGACGACGTGGCCCAGGTCTGGCAACGGCTGGTCGAGGCCGGCGCCATGCCAGCCGGAACCTGGGCGTATGAGGCAATCCGGGCGGCGGCGCTGCGCCCGCGGCTGGGTATGGACACCGACGAGCGCACCATCCCGCACGAGGTCGGCTGGATCGGCCAGGCGGTGCACCTGGACAAGGGGTGCTACCGGGGCCAGGAGACAGTGGCGCGGGTGGCGAATCTGGGCCGCCCGCCGCGACGGATGGTGCTGCTGCACCTGGAATCACCCGAGACGCTGCCTGCCACCGGGGACCCGGTGCACGCCGATCAGCGCCTGGTCGGCCGGGTCGGCACGGTGGCCACCCACCACGAGCTCGGCCCGATCGCGCTGGCCCTGCTGAAGCGCTCAGTGGACCCGAGCACCCCACTGCAAGCCGGCCCCGCCGCCGCCTCAGTAGACCCCGACTCCATCCCCCCCGACACCGGCGAGCCCCCAGGCCGCGCCGCCCTGCGTCGGCTGAGGACCTAACGGCTCCTTGTGGATGGCGGAGGATGGTCACGTGATTGAGGTACGGCCTGGCGGGCGTCGGCGGATTGATCGGGTGCTCGCGCCTGGGTATGTCGCGGGGCTGGGTGGGCTTGGTCTTGCTGAGGTGCGGGCTCGGCGCGACGACGCGGCGCAGGAGGAGACCGATCTGTCTTACCTGCGCCGGCTGTTGCACGCCCGGATTGACATTGTGCGGGCCGAGCAACGACGGCGGCACGAGGGTGGCAGCGCTCCCGTCGTGGCCGAGCTGGCCCGCATCCTGGCGGCGAAGGCCCTAGGTCCCGCGACCGGCTCGGGGCGCTTCCAGACGATGGAGCCCTCACGGGCGGAGGCACACCGCCACAGTATCGAGGCGCTGGTCGCCGATGTCGATCTCTCCGACGTCGGGTCGCTTTCCAGCGAGCAACTCGACGCCGCACTGCAGGCCTACAGCACGGAGGAGGCGTCGGTCTCCCAGCGCCGCCGAGAGGTGCAGCACGTGATGGACAGCTTCAACGCTGAGATCGGCGCCCGGTATGCCAGCGGGGCCGCCTCAGTGGACGACCTACTCGCCGAACACCGCCAGCTCGCCGAACCCGATACTCGCCGAACCGAGAACCGGGAGCGCTGAAGCGGCTCAGGCCCGGTTCCTGACCCGTCGGGCAGTACCGATCATCAGTCCGATCATGCCCAGTGCGATGACGACCACGGCAACCCAGGACAGCGGCTCACCGCTGGCGGTCAAGAGCGCCAGCACAGTCATGCCAACTCCTCATCTCCAGCCACGCCTGCCCCCGGTACGGTCGCCGGGAGTCTTACACACGCCGCTGCGAGCCGACGGGCGGGTAGCCCGCGACACTCCGCAGTGACGTTGTGGGGATACTGGTTGAGGACACTCTTCAGGGGGCTGCGGGCACGTCGCATCCGACCGGAGGAACCCTGTACGGTGTGTCCCAGAGGATGTTGTCGAGATGAACGAGGCCGCCGAATCCCCAGGCCGCCTCGTCCCTGCGTGCGAGGGGGTCGAGCCATGGGGCGCGGCCGAGCTAAGGCCAAGCAAACGAAGGTGGCCCGGGAACTCAAGTACAGCTCCCCCACCACCGATCTCGAGGCCCTGCAACGAGAGCTGTCGGGCGACAACGGCGTCAGGCACGGCGATGACGACCGCATCGAGGACGTCTACGAGGACGAGTACGACCAGAACCGTCGGTGAGCCAGGTTTCTCGGTGACCTAGGTTTCTCGGTGACCAAGCCTCGCCCAGCAGACGCCTGATCGGGCTCGGTCAGAACCGTGGATGATCCCCACGAAGGACCGCACGAACGGCATCCTTCGCGGTGGCGTCGACCCCGACGTCACGGGACCGGTGCACCTCGCCGAGTACCCACGCCGGCACGTGCCGAGCGGTCAGGACGGCCAGCGCGCGGTCAACCTCAGCCGCCTCGACCACAGCGACCATCCCGACCCCCATGTTGAAGGTGCGCTCCATCTCCGCGCGCTGCACCCGGCCCAGGCGGGCGATCAGGGCGAACTCAGCGGCCGGCGTCCAGCTGCCGCGGTCGACCACTGCGACCAGCCCGCGGGGCATCACCCGCGCCAGGTTCACCGCTAGCCCGCCACCTGTGACGTGCGCAAAGGTCCGCACCTCGGTCTCGGCGACCAATGCCAGACAGTCCTTGGCGTAGATCCGGGTGGGTTCGAGCAGCTGCTCCCCCAGGGTGCGGCCGAACTCCTCCACATGCCCGTCCAGAGGCATCCGGGCGATGTCGAGAAGCACGCGCCGGGCCAGCGAGTAGCCGTTGGAGTGCAGCCCCGACGAGCCCATCGCCACCACCACGTCACCAGGTCGGACGCAATCGGGCCCCAGGATGGCGTCGGCCTCCACCACGCCCACTCCCGTCGCGGACAAGTCGTAGTCGCCGTCGGCCATCATCCCGGGGTGCTCGGCGGTCTCCCCACCCAGCAGGGCGCAACCGGCCTGCACGCAGCCGTCGGCGATGCCCCGGACCAGGTCCGCGATCCGCTCCGGCACGACCTTGCCGACGGCTATGTAGTCCTGCAGGAACAGCGGCTCGGCTCCGCAGACCACCAGGTCGTCGACGACCATCGCCACCAGGTCGATCCCGATGGTGTGGTGGGTGTCCATCGCCTGCGCCACCGCGATCTTGGTGCCGACGCCGTCAGTGGAGCTCGCCAGGACGGGCTCACGCCAACGGTCGAGCTTGAGCTTGAACAGGCCGACGAATCCGCCGATGCCGCCCAGCACCTCGGGACGGCTGGCCCGGTCGGCGTACGGGCGCAGCTGGGTGACGGCCCGTTCCCCGGCTGCAATGTCCACCCCGGCTGCGGCGTACGTGGTGTGCGGGCTGTCGGTCTCGGTCATGGCTTGCGGACTCCAGGACACAGGTCTGGTGGCGCGAAGGATGGCCTACGAGCGGTAACGTCACGCTACCCGTTCGGGGATGGGCGCGGGGGGCCTGGGCGCGCCCTCACCCCACTCGCAACGCCGGCTGATGCAACTCCTGCTGGGCGTCCTCCAGCAGGTACTTACCGATGGACTCGCTGGGCGGCAGCGGGATCGGGTAGCGACCGTCGAAGCACGCTACGCACAGCCGGGAGGCCGGCTGCTCAGAGGCCGCAATGAGGTTCGCGAGGCTGACGTAGCCGAGACTGTCAGCCCCGATGGAGCGCCGTATCCCATCAAGGTCACTGCCGTCGCTGCCCTCACCGCCACTAGCGATCAGCTCGGCGCAGGAGGCGAAGTCGATGCCGTAGAAGCACGGCCAGCGCACCGGCGGGCTGGCAATCCTCACGTGTACCTCGATCGCCCCGGCCTCGCGCAGCATCCGGACCAGGGCGCGCTGGGTGTTACCCCGCACGATGGAGTCGTCCACCACCACGAGCCGCTTGCCGCGGATGACGTCGCGCAACGGGTTGAGCTTGAGCCGGATGCCGAGCTGGCGGATCGTCTGCGACGGCTGGATGAAGGTGCGCCCCACGTAGGAGTTCTTCACCAGCCCCGAGCCGTAAGGGATTCCCGAACCCTGCGCGTAACCGATGGCCGCCGGGGTGCCCGACTCGGGCACCGGGATGACCAGATCGGCGTCGGCCGGGTACTCGGCCGCCAGCCGCCGGCCGATCTCCACCCGGGTGGCGTGCACCCCGCGCCCGGCGATTGTGGTATCCGGGCGGGCCAGGTAGACGTACTCGAATACGCAGCCCTTGGGATCGGGGTTGGCGAAGCGCGAGCTGCGCAGCCCACCTGAGTCGATGGCCAGCAGCTCGCCTGGCTCAACCTCACGGACGAAGCTGGCACCGACGATATCGAGCGCTGCGGTCTCGCTGGCGATCACCCAGCCACGGTCCAGCCGGCCGAGTACCAACGGGCGGACGCCGTGCGGGTCTCGCGCGGCGTAGAGCGTGTCCTCGTGGCAGAAGACCAGCGAAAACGCCCCCCGGAGCTGGGGCAACAGGCGCTGGGCGACCTGCTCGATGCCGGTGTCCGCCGCGGCAGTGGCAAGCAGACCGGTAATCAGGTCGGAGTCGGTAGTCGCACCATTGCGGGTGGGCGCACCGAGCTCACGGGCCTGCTCCAGTAGTTCGGCGGTGTTCACCAGGTTGCCGTTGTGCCCCAGCGCCAGACCCGACCCGCTTACCGTGGTGCGAAACGTGGGCTGGGCGTTCTCCCAGGTAGTCGATCCAGTGGTGGAGTAACGGCAGTGTCCGACGGCGATATGCCCGGACAGGCTGGACAGCACCTGCTCGTCGAACACCTGGCTGACCAGCCCGAGGTCCTTGAACACCAGCACCTGCGAGCCGTCGGACACCGCCATGCCGGCGGCCTCCTGGCCACGATGCTGCAGGGCGAACAGACCGAAGTAGGCGAGCTTGGCGACTTCCTCGCCTGGGGCCCAGACACCGAAGACACCGCACTCTTCGCGCGGTCCCTCATGATCGGCGCTGTCGTCTGCGCTGGGGTCGTCTCCGGTGTGGTCGTCGGGGTCATATCGGGGCGTTTGGTTGCCCACCTGCGACTCCCTGTCGACGGGACGGGTGACGATTTCCACTCTACTGGCTGCCTGTTGGTCCGCGCGCGGCTGGCGCGGTGTGGCGGCCCTGGCTGCGCATGCTAGGCCGAAGGGGTGGAGCTGCCCTTCATGGGTGGTCTGGCGGTGCCGTAACCGGGTATGCATCTACGCCGGGGGGTTATCCAGTCACACCACGCACACGGACACACCACGCACACGGAGACTTAGTGCCCAGACCGACTCCCCGCCATCGTCGAAAGGCGGGCTCCGGACCCCCAGCCGCTGCCTTGATCGCATGGATCGGGACCCATCCGCACCGGTATAACAATGCCACTGCGGAGGGTGCTTCCGAACCCGATCTGCGTCCCCCTGCCAGCACCGGGCCTGCCAGGAAAGTCGCGGCCAGCGTTGCGCTGGTCTGTGGCGCAGTCATAGCCGTCACGGCAAGCACCACCGAGGGGATCCTCGGGCCGCACGACACAACCACCACACCGGTGATCCCACAGGCTGGACCGGCCCCTCGGGCGCCTGACCAGACGGCGCCGGGCCTGGCAACGCTTCCTGTCCCCGCCAAGCAGGTCGAGAAGAACATGGCGTTCTCCCCCGCTCCGGCCGCTGCGCAGGTAGGGGTAGTCCGTCAGGCACCGAAGTCCATCCCGGTGCCTCCGGCAACGGAGCAGGTTGCTGAGGTAGCCGCCGCGCCACCAGCCGCAGTCCCGCCAGCCCCCGCACCACGAGCCGCCGCGCCACCGGCCACCGCGCCCCGAGCCACCGCGCCCCGAGCCACCGCCCCCCGGGTCAGGACCCAGCCGGATGCGTCAGCTCAGCGGCGAACCACAAGCAGGTCCGACGCCACTCGGACGTCACCCTCCCGCCAGCGATCAACCTCTGATCGGGGGTCGAGGTCGGGCGACCTGGGGTCGACGGTGAACCGGACGACAGATTCTCTGGGGTCGACGTTGGGCGTGCGCTGAGCGGTGCGCTCAGGCACGCCGTCCGAGTAAGGCAAGCAGTCGGGTCTGGGCGTCGGCGTCTTCGCCCACTGCCACCGGCGGGGCGAACAGCCCCGTGCCGACCAATTCCTCGACCCGCGGCTCGATGAAACCCAGTACGTCGCGCACCAGTTCCTCGTCGAGACGCTCATCCGCTCCGATTCCCCGAGCCAGATCCCACGCATGCACGGTCAGATCCATGGTCATCTCGTGGCAGTACTCGTCGGCGGGTCGGTGCCCGTTGGACAGCGCGACGGACCGCAGCAGGGCGCCCGGGGCCGCGAACGCCGCCCGCGCCGCGGCTGCGGCACTCTCCCAAGCCGCCACCGGGTCGTCCCCGAGCTGATCGCCATCGAAGCGATCCCCCACGTCCTCGATGGTGGCACCGCCGAGCAGCAGCGGCGCCCACAGCTGCTCAACGACCAGGTGATCTACCAGAGCTCGCACGTCCCACTCGGTGCACGGGGTCGGGTCCCGCCACTGGTCCGGCCGCACCGCCCGCACCCGACGATCAAACTCATCCATAGCGGAACCAAACTGAGACAGCGTC
Source organism: Pseudonocardiaceae bacterium (assembly GCA_050699975.1). Taxonomy (GTDB): domain Bacteria; phylum Actinomycetota; class Actinomycetes; order Mycobacteriales; family Pseudonocardiaceae. The sequence goes on from JBOHGH010000162.1 coordinate 8,629, forward strand.
ATACCCCCATGCTGCTTGATCCGCATTGAGCGGGCTCAGCGGGGTTATAGGCACCTCGTTTACCACGCTGAGCCCGCTCAATGCGGGGGTCGCACCAAGGGTAACCACGCTGAGAGGTCTGCTCGGGGGCCGGATGCCGATACCCGCGCGGTGGCCAGCGCTTCGGGCCAGGACAGCCTGGCGGTGGCGAGTTCGAGCCAGGTTCGGGGGTCGGTCTCCACCACGCTGGGCGGAGTGCCCCTCGTGTGTCCCCTGGTGTGTCGCGGCCCCGCGACACACTGCACCGCCGCGAACGGCGGCACTCGCACCTCCACCGTGGCGCCCGGAGCCACCTGCGCCAGGGCGCGCAGGCTGACCCGGACAGCCCGCGCCAGCTCAGTGCGCCCCGGCTCCGCCCCCTCCCCATCCAGCCAGCCCCCGACCGCGCCCAGCGCGTCACCCAATTCCTTCATGTGCCTCTCCACCGCGTTCTGGATGCAGACTGCGGTAATCC
>JBOHGH010000163.1:0-9106 GCA_050699975.1 Pseudonocardiaceae bacterium
CGCGTCGCACAGCGCCTGCTGGCCATGGCCGCCGGGATCTGGCACAACTGGACCACCGGCATCACCAGCAAGCGATCACTAACCGCCTACGACCACTAACACCAACTTCACGGAATCAACCATCTAGATGCTGCGACCTCCAGATCGTTCACACACCGTCTCAAGACTGACTCGGCCGGTGGCCAGCAACCGCACAACGGTCTGACCCGTACGAACCGCAAGCGCCCCGGACCCAACCGAGCGCTCGCAGAAATCCGAGCCGACAATACCCTTGTGGTACCCAAGCTCGATCGACTCGCCCGCTCCTTTGGGCGTTCATCAGTGGAGGGTACTGACCGCTTACTCGCACACTGTTCAAGCCGCTGACCTGCGGCTTTGCCACACCGTGGCGCTCGCCAGCCCTGTGTGTGCCCGAGGCTGAGCGCGAAGCGGCCGTGGAGCCTGCCCGACCCCTCACAGAGCCGCTGGACCATCGGCCTGTGGAACGCCGACGGCCCCCGCCGTCCCATCGACCGTGTTCGGTTGACACCGACTCTCCTCGGATATTAGCTTATTATCTAAGCGATATGGCGAGGTGAAGTTGTGACTGTAGAGCGGTCGCCCGGGGCTGAGGATGGGCTCAGCGAGGACATACTCCGGCGTCTGGGTCGGCGGCAGAGCACCGCGGTGGTGTTGTTCAACCACGCTGTTGCTGAACGTCTGGGGTTGGGCCCGACGGATCATAAGTGCCTCGACCTGCTGTTCGAGCGTGGCGCGATGACCGGCAGCGAGCTGGCGGCGATCACCGGGCTCACCACCGGCGCCGTCACAGGGGTAGTCGCGAGGCTCGAGCGGGCGGGGTACCTGCGGCGAGCCCCCGATCCCCATGACCGGCGCAAGCAAGTGCTGTCCCCAGTTCCCGACCGTCTGCAGGAGATCGCCGAGGTCTTTGCTCCGTTTCACAGCGACATTGCCCGACAGTTGGAGGGATTCGACGCCCATCAGCTCACCGCCATCGCGGACTTCCTGGACCACAGCACGGACTGCTTGCTGCGGCACGCCGTCCTGCTGCGGGCCAACGCCATTGCGCCCAGGGTCTCGGACCGTTCCGGAGCCCCGCCGACGGTTCACGTAGCCATCGCGCAGGGAGGAGCCACGCAGTGAGTCTTCTTCAGGTACCCGGCGCGCGGCTCTACTACGAGACCCGTGGCAGCGGCCCGGCGTTGCTCATGATTCCCGGGGCAAGCGGCAACGCCCGGATCTTCACCGCCGTCGCCGAGTCCTTGGCCGAGCACCACACGGTTGTGACCTACGACCGGCGCGGCTTCTCCCGCAGTTCCCTCGATGGTCCGCAGGACTACGACCACCGGCTCGCGACCGACGCCGACGACGTCCACCGGCTGATCGAGCACCTCGGGGCCGCCCCGGCAGCGGTGTTCGGCACCAGCTCCGGTGCCGTGGTTGCCCTGACCGTCCTGGCTCGCCACCCGTCAGCCGTGTGCGCGCCTGCCGCCTACGAACCCGCGGCGGTCTGGCTGCTTCCCGACGGCCAGAGCTGGCTGGACTTCATCGGCCGCCTTTACGATCTCTATCACAACCGAGGGGTCGTGCCGGCCCTCGCCGAGTTCCACGAGCAGGTGCTGACAGCCGGCGACCGGCAGCTCCTGGCCCAGTCGGTCGACCCCGGCAGTGGTGAACACCTGCACGCCAACGCCACCCACTGGTTCGAGCGCGAGTTGCTGCAATACTCCGCCATCATCGAGACTCCCGGCGGCCATGCGGCCGCCGGCACCCACCCCGCCGGGTTCGGCCGCACGTTGCAGCACGCTCTGAGCACCTGTGGTGCCGACGATCCTCGGCCGGGGTCGGATGGAATCCCGGTGCGGCGATGATCCCCCCACGGAGATCCGAAGCCCTGGTCGAGACCCCCAGGGCACCCCGGTACCTCAAACAGTTGTGCAAGCACTTCGCTCACGAGGCCGAGGCGCGTCCCGGCCGAGTGCGCATCGAGTACAACGAGGAGCACGGGTTCGCCGACTTCGGGTGGATGGGCAGCTGCACCATGCACGCACGACCGGAGGGTCTTCAGCTTCGCGCCGCGGCCCGAGACCCCGTCAGACTCCTGCTGGTCCAACGCGTCATGGCTAACCACCTCGAACTATTCGGCCGCCGCGACGGACTGCGCGTGCGCTGGAGCCGGACCTCACACAGCTGACCTCTCACGGCGCGCCACGCGGCCAGTGGATCCCGTGTCCGGGGCCTCATCGGCCGCTGGCGCGATGCGCCGGAGACGGACGGCGGGGCTGCTCGCCCGCGCTATCGCCCTCGCGGCCGCGCGAACCCACCTGGCAGCCGGGCACGACGTGGTGATCCCGCAGTTTCTGGGCCGAGCGACGTTCATCGAGCACATCGAACGGCTCGCACACGAGGTCGGTGCCGACTTCCATGAGATCGTCCTGCTCGACAGCAAGGAGAACACGCTGCGCCAGTTCGCCGAAACGCAGCCATGCAGCAACGTGGAAGCGCAGGAGATGCTGGAGCGCAGCGGGGGCCTCGACGAGCTGTCGGCGATGTATGACGGGCTGCTGTCCGTGCTGGCTTCTCGGCCCACGGCGAAGGTCGTGCCCACTACCAGTGGCCAGGTGGAACAGGCTTACCAGGATCTTCTCAGCACTCTGTCATAGCGCTCATCGGCATGGTCGGACGTAGTCCGCTCATGCGGCGCGAGCGAGATGCGGATCGCGACACTTCCGTAGCGACAAGAGTCGCGACGCCTCTCAGGAGTCCGTCGTGGCTGGAACCTCCCAGGATGCCATGGCGCGGTCGATGACGTCGTGGAGTGCTTCTCGGCTAGCACCGTCCCGGGCCTGGATGGACAGGCCGTGGAGGACGGTCAGGTAGAACCCGGCGAGCGCCGTGGTGTCAGTGCCGTGCGGTAGGTCCCCATCGACCACACCGCGCTCGAGGCGTTGCTCGAGCGCGGTGTGCACCTCTCGCCGGCACTCGCGCAGGTACGTGTGGACGGAATGGTGGCCGGGTGCGCAGCTCGGGGCTGCGAGCACGACGAGGCAGCCGGTGGGGTTGTCGGGATCGGTGTAGGCGTCGGCGTTGCCGCGCAGCATCGCCTCTACCGCCTGGCGGGCGGTGGGCTGCTCACGCAGCGCCCGGTCGGTGGGTGAGTTGCCGGCATCGTTGTACAGGGTCACAGCCTCACGGAACAGAGCCTCTTTGGACCCGAAGGCCGCGTACAGGCTCGGCGAGTTGATGCCCATCGCTGCGGTGAGATCGCTCAGCGAGGTGCCCTCGTAGCCGCGATCCCAGAACAGCTCCATCGCGCGCCGCAGGGCGGCGGCGCGGTCGAAGCTGCGGGGTCGCCCTCGTCTGGTCACCCCATCAGAGTAATTCTGTATTGGTCGCTAAACAACTATTGACACCGTGACGATCGGCCGGCAGGCTGATTTCTGTATCAATCGACACAGAAATGGAGGCAGGGTATGCCGGAGCTCGCGGGCAAGGCGGCATTGGTGACCGGAGGCAGTCGCGGCATCGGTGCGGCGATCGCCCAGCGGCTAGCGCGGGACGGGGCCGACGTGGCGCTGACCTACCGCAGCGCCGCCGATTGCGCCCAGAACGTGGTGGGGCAGATCGAGGCGACCGGCCGGCGGGGGCTGGCCATCACGGCGGACAGCGCAGATCCGGGCGCGGTCGTGGCCGCGGTCGACCGCACGGCGGCTGAGTTCGGCCGGCTCGACATCCTCGTCAACAGTGCCGGAATCTTCCCCTTCGGACCCATCGAAGAAGTGTCCCTGCAGGATTACGAGCACACGATGGCGGTCCATGTACGCGCCGTCTTCGTCGCGGTGCAGGCCGCGTCGCGGCATCTCCGGACTGGCGGCCGAGTTCGGCGGCCGGTTCCGCCTCGAGCGACGCCCGGTGCCCACACCCGGTCACGGCGAGGTGTTGGTCCGGGTCCTGGCCGTCGGCGCCGGTATGACCAACGAGCTGGCGCGCGACGGTGTACTCGGAGGATCGGTGCCGCGGGTGCATGGCCACAAGCTGTCGGGCATCGTCCCCCTGCTCGGACCAGGCGCTGACGGCTGGGCGGTCGGCGACCGGGCCACGACCTCGTTCTACCTGCTGTGCAACCGCTGCCAGTGGTGTACCTCGGGACGCGAAACGCTCTGCGAGAACTTCGGCGGATTCATCGGCATCGCGGCCGACGGTGCCTTCGCCGACTACGTGGTACTGCCGAGCACCAACCTCGTGAGCATCCCGGACGGGGTCGACCTGCGCGACGCCGGGATCGTCGGCGACGCCATCGCAACCCCCTATCACGTCGTGACCGAGCGGCTTCGCATGCGCGCCGGTCAACGCGTGGCGGTCATCGGCGCCGGTGGCGGGGCTCGGGGTCCACATGCTGCAGATGATCCGTGCGTTTGGTGGCGTCGCGATCGGCGTCGAGCTCGACCAGACCAAGGCAACCGAGATCCAACGCCGCGGACTCGCCGACGCAATCCTCGTCCCCGACGACGAATCATGGGCCGTCCAGCTCCGCCGCGTCGCCGGTGACGCCGTGGCCGGCGTCGTCGACACCGTCGCCACCAGCGCCACCCTCGAGCTGGGATTCCGGGCGCTGGGTCGCGCCGGCACGCTGGGTGCCCTCGGGCACGTGCCCGGATCAGAGTTACGCATCAATCCCGAGCGCCTGCTCATGGAGGAACTGGTCGTCGCCGGCACCCGCTACGCCACGCGTGCGGAAATCGCTCGAACCATGGAGCTCGTCCGCCTGCGCAAGATCCAGCCCATCGTCGGAACCCGGCCCCTCTCGAACAGCTGGGCAATGCATTAGAGCTCGCGCGAGCCGCCGAGGTCTTCGGACGCATCGTGCTCGACGTCGCCGACGAGATACCTGCTTTACCGGGCTGAGCGGTATCGGCGCAATGCCAGGAGTTCGGCAATCTCGCTCATGACCTGTGACACGACAGGCAAAGGCCGCAGAGCCTGACCAGAGCGGGTCCTACACGGACGAACGAACACCGAGGGTCTAGACGGGGCACGATTGGCTGGCCAACACGTTCCGTATGAGCGGGATACGGATCGCGACTCTCTTCCGTAGCAAGAGAAGGGAGACTCGGACACCGAAAACCTGAATGCCCAAGCCATCGACCTGGGCATTCTCGGTGGAGGTACTCACCGCCTACTCGCACTCAGCGCAAGCCGTTGACCTGTAGCTTTGCCACACCATGGCTCCCACTAGCCCCGCGACCGAGCGCGAAGCGCCCGGGAAGCCTGCGCGACCGCCTCGATGAGCGCGACATCGCTGACCTGATCACCGCCGACCGTAACGGCGCCATTATCGCCTCCCTCGCCGCGGCCCATGGCAACGCCGACCGCGACGCATCCGTAGCCGCTCGTACGCGGACACGGCGTTCACCGCGCGCACAGCGGCATCATGAGAGTGCGGCTGTGCGCAAGCACGCCACCGACCTCGCCGTCGTCCGGGCCATCGCGCTGTTCCGCGTCGGGGACCTCGGTGTACTGCTCGCGCACCCGGCGCTCGACTCCCCACGACCGCCCCTCTCCCTGGCCCGACCGGGCCCGCGCAGGGCCGTGCACGGCTGATCGGTCAGCCCAGCCAGACAACTACCAGGATGTCGACCCGGCGGAGATCGTCCAGGATCAGGTACACGATGTCGCCCTGCCTGGCCGGGCCGAACGTCAGGGCTCGCATGGGACTGTCCGGCTTGTGGTTGTGGTATGGCGCGCCATACCAGGGCGCGACCTCCAGCGTCGCGCGGGCCTCGGCGAATGGGGCCAGCGCCTCGGCGGGAAGCGCGTCGACCTGCTGCTGTGACTGGTCATCGGTGGTGACCGTGTACAACGCGGCTACAGGCCCAGCCGGGCCTTGATCCGCGGCAGCGGCTCGTCAGCCGGGATGTCCTCCCCGGCCAGCCGGGCGGCCGCCCGCCGGTACATGGCCCGGTGCGCCTCGGGCCCGGTCACCGCGGTCAGGCGCGCCACCCGCCGCCAGGACTCCAGCGTCGCCAGCACCTCGGACAGGTCCAGCGTCTCGGTGGCCCTAGCCATGACCTCGCGCCACTGCTGGTCGAACTCGGCGGCTTCCTCCGGGATCAGCGCAGCGTGGACCTCGGCCGGAGTGGCGTCGGAGAACGACGGTCCGCTGCGGCCGTGCCGCGGTCCGGGCGTTGCTGCGGCGGTCACACCGCACACGATAGCCGCCCGGACAGACAACGCGGGAATTGACAATGAGGTGACGTCGAGCACGCCTCGGCGACCTCCTCGCCTGTGCCCTTGCGGGCCAGAGTGCGAGTAAGGACGCCATGGTGGACCTTCTTATGGCTTACTCGAAACGCTTGGACCTACTGTCTGAGCTGGTCAGCGCGGTGGAGCGTGTGCGTGCTGGGGATGGTGAGGAGCCAGAAAGGGTGCGGAGTGTCCGGTCAGACCAGGCTCCACGCGTGTGGCGGGTCAGTGATCGGCTGGACGAGGTGGACCTATGCACGTTGACCTCGTGCTACCGCTCCGGTATGACAGCGCGCGAGTTGGCTGAACGGTTCGCCATCAGCAAGAGCAGTGTCAAGCGACTGCTACGCGAGCGCGGCATACGACGTGCTCATGCCGTGTAATGCTCCTCCCAAGTGTGCCGAGCCGAACAATTATACCAGTCGATAAGTACGTGGCTTCATTCCGAAATTCAAGCGATTTGAATCCTATCCAGCCTTGTTTTTACGTCTTGTAAAGCTCATTCGACCATAGTTGCCGCGATGCCTGTCTGTTGAATAGTCCCCTTCTAGACGTGCATTGTCAATCAACTCTAGGGCTACGTACCCGCGATGCAGCAGCATAGCCGCGTGCGCCAAAGGTCGTGGATCATTAATAAAGTTATAACGAAGCACCGTAAACGTGCCGAATTTGCCAGAAATGGCTGCCATTTCTGACCTGGAGCGTGAGTCTTTCGTGTGTAGTTCTATAAGAATTCGGCTATAGCTCTGTTTGATGTATAGAACGGCCTCAACAGTCGTTCTTTCGTTGAAACTGCTCTCGATTATTCCGTCCCATACGCCGCTCAAATCTGCATGTGTCGAAAATCGCAGCGGCCCAAGGCGCCATCTCCATGCCGCCCGATCGAGTAGGCCCCAATAGGCACCAAAAAATCCCATAACTGCTGGCGTGTCCAACCACCAAATTGGTTTATCAACGATCAATTCGAAGGTCTTTCCAAAAATCCACGCGGATAGGATTGCTAGAGCTCCCACAACGATTGCCAAGCGAGGGGTTTCGTCTGAATCACTAGAGTAAGGATGCATGCCCTGTCTGTCTTTCAGTCCGTGAAGTAGGAGTCATTCATGCGTAGATCTGGAACAATATCATTTTCCAAAATCTGAATATGATCGCGCTGGCGCGACCATTCTAATTCCGCATCCCGTGTACTGTTAACAATGTTGCATTGTTCTTGGGAAAGATAGAATTTGTACCGTTCGATAGTATCGCGGGCGTCAGCAACGGCTGCCCTGGGTCCTCTGGTCGCTGATTCCTTTCCTGACATGTACCCCTGAATGGCTTTCTGGTAGCGTTCAACGGCCTCCGCTACCTGTGTTCTACTAACACGGGGTTTGAGTCTTGGGAGAATGTCGATAGATCCGTCGGAGCTGTACACAACAATTACGGCTGGTGGAGCTGATGAGTTCTCGGTGTAACGAACCGAATTATTATAGCGGCTACCGCGCGATTGATCTTCAATGTCACAGGCGGGGCCGTCGAGTATCACGCCAATACCATGACACGTGCCCTTTGGGTCGACTAGAATAGCGCCATCAATAGAGATGAGTTGAGTAATCAGGTCGTGGGAGAGGTTTGCTGGGTTTACAACCCATGCCTGACTGCTGAGGCGTCGCGCTTCTTGTTTGGCTTTGGAGGATATAACTAGCATTGCGCCATGCTCTGGGCGTCCTACAGCTATAGCTAGTTCCAGGAGATGCTTGGAGTCGCAGCCGTCTAGTACTCGTTCTACGACTTCAAGGAAATATTCACGATCCAGGGCAAGCTGAGGTAGTCGCGGTGCGCCATCATGGACCCTAAATAACGTGTTGCCGTTGTGAAGAACGCTCCACACTCCGCGTCCTTCTATTGCAATTCTAAATACCGATTCACTCGATGAGACATATTGCTGTGCATCAAACCGGCCGAACCCGTAGATCACTTCTCCATCTGTGAGAAGACTAAATGAAGGGCCACTTGCCTCTACCAATTTTCGCGCAGCTCGTATATTGGACAAGCGAACAGGACTTAGCAGCTCAAGCGCCGCATCGACTCCCTGTGCGCCTTTTTTCGAAAGAATCAGCTCTCCTGTTCCTGCTCGTCCCTCGTAAGGTAGCGCGGAAACTTCGTTAAATAAGTTAATCCTATTACCGAACAACTGACCGGAGCAGTAAAATATGGAGTCGAAAAACCAGCTCGCTGCACCTCTTACTATTTCATCTGCCTCCACCCCAAGCGCGTTCATAAATTCCCCAGGGCTCTCCCTATCTAGAGCCCTGGTGGCCCAACGTAGGAGGTTTCGTACGGTGGCGTGGACGAGTGAGGGGATTACATTCATGTGGTCTCGGTAAGTGGTGTTGAGATGGGGCGTTAACTCGTATACCACTCGTTCGAGTCCAAGTACAACGTAGATTTCCGCATCTTCGATCATTCGCGGATAGGCGGCGAAGTATACATGTTTTTCATGGTCTAAGTTCTGCAAGATCTGACATATCGCTTGACCACGCATACTCTTCTGTAAAGCATTATGGCGCTGCTGGTGAACTCGCGGATCAGTATTAATAAGGTCGTACTCTGGATGATCTTCGTAGCTCTGTCGCGCTTTGGTTTCTAGTTCAAGGAATAGCTTGACGTTCTGCTCCTCCCTTTCCTCGCTCATGCGAATATCATACTCCTTATTGTCCCGCCAGATTAGGGCTACAATTTCAATGAAAGCATCGCCCTTGAGGGTTATTCACGAGTCCTGATAAATTATAGATGAGTCGTCCGCGGCGCGCCTATTTGGACGACGGCCCGCTTCTCGAAAGAATTGGGTTGCCAGACTCAATTCGAAAGAAACGGACCGCCG